>CAZBFI010000116.1:0-5513 GCA_964491165.1 uncultured Faecalibacterium sp. | reverse complement strand
GTATGGAAAAGCCCGTGCTTGTTTCGGGAACAGACGGTGTCGGAACAAAGCTTAAAATTGCATTTCTTATGGACAAGCACGACACTGTCGGCATCGACTGTGTTGCAATGTGCGTTAATGACATTATCTGCTGCGGAGCAAAGCCGCTTTTCTTCCTTGATTACATTGCTTGCGGAAAGAATGTTCCGGAAAAGATTGCCGAAATTGTCAAGGGCGTTGCTGAGGGCTGTGTGCAGTCCGGTGCTGCTCTCATCGGTGGAGAAACTGCTGAAATGCCGGGCTTTTATCCTGTTGACGAATATGACCTTGCAGGCTTTTCCGTCGGTGTTGTCGATAAGAAGAACATTCTCGACAACAAGACAATGTGCGAGGGCGATGTCATAATCGCACTGCCTTCAAGCGGTGTTCATTCAAACGGCTTTTCACTTGTCAGAAAGGTGTTCGATGTTGAAAATTGCGACCTGAAATCTCCCAGACAGGAGCTTGACGGAAGAAGTCTTGGTGAGGCACTTCTCGCTCCGACTAAGATTTATGTCAAGCCCATGTGTGCTCTTTTTGAAAATGTTAAGGTTAAAGCTGTTTCACACATCACCGGTGGCGGATTTTATGAGAACATTCCCAGAAGCCTTCCCGACGGCTTCGGTGCAAAAATCGACAAAAGCTCAATCCGTATTCTCCCGATTTTCGACCTTATCGCAAAAACCGGCAACATTCCCGAAAGAGATATGTTCAACACCTATAACATGGGTGTCGGCATGAGCGTTGTTGTTGCAAAACAGGACGCTGAAAAATCACTTGAAATCCTCAAGGCAAACGGTGAAGATGCTTATATAATCGGTGAAATCGTTAAATCGGATGTTAAAATCACCATTGAATGAGGTGCAAAATGAGTAAAGTGAAAATTGCAGTTTTGGTCTCAGGTTCAGGAACAAATTTGCAGGCACTCATTGATGCCGAAAAAAACGGCATTATTAAAAACGGAAATATAAGTCTTGTTATTTCAAATGTTCAGGACGCATACGCTCTTGAAAGGGCAAAAAATGCAGGAATTAAAACCGAAACTGTTTTGAAAAAGCAGCTGGGAGGTCAGCAGGCATTTGAGCAGAAGATCATTTCTCTTTTGAATGAAAACGGAATTGAGCTTATTGTTCTTGCCGGCTTTATGAGTATCCTTTCGGAAAGCTTCACAAGGGCTTTTCCTCAAAGAATCATCAATGTTCATCCCTCATTGATTCCGTCATTTTGCGGAAAGGGCTATTACGGGCTTCATGTTCATGAAGCTGCTTTGGAAAAAGGCGTTAAGGTGACGGGGGCAACCGTTCACTTTGTCAATGAAATTCCCGACGGCGGTGAGATCATTTTGCAAAAGGCAGTTGAGGTTATGCAAGGGGACACACCCGAAATTTTGCAAAAGAGAGTCATGACACAAGCCGAATGGATAATTCTTCCCAAAGCAGTCAGTCTTTTCTGCCAAGGAAAATTAACCGTAAAAAACAATACAGTATACATAGGAGAGTAAGCCATGATCGTTTCAACAATTCAGCAGGAGCTTAATTCACTCGCTTATCACGGCAGAGGTATCATTATCGGCAAGAGCAAGGACGGAAAGAAGGCTGTAACTGCTTATTTCATCATGGGCAGAAGTGAAAACAGCCGTAACCGTGTTTTTGTGCTTGAGGGCGATGCAATGCGCACCAAGGCTTTTGACGAGAGCAAAATGGTTGATCCTCATCTTATCATTTACTATCCCGTTCGCGTTCTCGGAAACAAAACGATTGTCACAAACGGTGACCAGACGGATACGATTTATGATCTTATGAATCAACAGATGACATTTGAACAGGCATTGCGCACAAGAGAGTTTGAAGACGATAAGCCGAACTTTACTCCGAGAATTTCCGGCATTATCAAGCTTGAAAAGGGCGATATGAACTATGCCATGTCGATTCTCAAAAGTGCAGAGGGAGACGATTCCTCCTGTGAAAGATTCACTTATGCTTATTCAAATCCGCTTTGCGGCAAAGCAAAGTTTATTCACACATATAAATGTGACGGCAACCCTCTTGAATCTTTTGAGGGCGAGCCGAAAACTCTGGAGCTTCCCGATGTGAGCATCGACGAGCTTACAGATCTTATCTGGGACAATCTCAACGAAGAAAACAAGGTTTCACTTTTTGTAAGATACATCGACATTGAAAGCGGTGAGAGTGAAACGAGAGTGGTCAACAAAAACAAATAAGGAGAAAGTGATATGACTTCCGACAGAAACAAGTATATTTCACCGTTTTCAGCAAGATATGCATCTGCTCAGATGCAGTATATTTTTTCAGATAATTTTAAATTCGGAACATGGCGCAAGCTTTGGATTGCACTTGCAAAGGCTGAAAAGCAGCTCGGTCTTGACATCACCGATGAGCAGATACAAGAGCTTATTGACCATGCTGATGACATTGATTATGAAACCGCACAGGCAAGAGAAAAGGAATGCCGTCACGATGTGATGAGCCATGTTTATGCTTACGGCAAACAGTGTCCTAAGGCAGAAAGCATTATTCATCTCGGAGCTACAAGCTGTTATGTTTGTGACAACACTGATGTAATCATTCTCAGGGAAGCCTCCGAGCTTGTGCTTAAAAAGCTTGCTCAGGTCGTTAAAAATTTGAGTGAATTTTCGCTTAAATATAAGGCTTTGCCCTGCCTCGCTTATACACATCTTCAGCCGGCACAGCTCACAACCGTAGGCAAAAGGGCAACTCTTTGGATGTATGAATTGATTCAGGATATGCACAATTTGCAGTTCCAGCTTGATAATTTGAAGCTTTTAGGCTCAAAGGGAACAACGGGAACACAGGCTTCATTTGTTGAGCTTTTTGAGGGCGATGAGCAGAAAATCAAGAAGCTTGAAGAGCTTATTGCAAAAGAAATGGGCTTTGAAAAGTGTGTTACCGTTTCCGGTCAGACTTATTCGAGAAAAACAGACTCTTATTTTCTCTCAGTGCTTTCCGGTATAGCACAAAGTGCTTATAAGTTCTCGAATGATATGAGAATACTTCAATCGTTTGAGGAATGTGAAGAGCCGTTTGAGAAAACGCAGATAGGTTCATCTGCAATGCCTTATAAACGCAATCCGATGAGAAGTGAAAGAATTTCATCTCTTGCAAGATATGTCATTGCCGATTATATGAATCCTGCAATGACAGCAGGCACACAGTGGTTTGAAAGAACTCTTGATGACAGTGCAAACAAGAGAATAAGCATTGCTGAGGCATTTCTCGCAGTTGATTCAATTTTGAATATTTACATTAACATTTCATCTGGCATTGTTGTTTATGATAAGGTTATCACAAGACGGGTTATGGAAAAGCTTCCGTTCATGGCAACCGAAAATGTCATGATGGAAAGCGTTAAAAAGGGCGGTAACAGGCAGGAACTTCACGAAATTATCCGTGTACATTCCCATGCCGCAGCCGCAAGGGTTAAGCTTGAGGGCGGTTCAAACGATCTTATAGACCGCATTGCACAGGATGAAAGAATACCGCTTTCAAAGGAGGATATTCTTGTCCATCTTGATCCGTCAAAGTATATCGGAAGAAGCGTAAGTCAGGTTGAGGAGTTTAATGAAATTGAAGTTAAGCCGATTCTTGACCGATACTATAAAGATGAAATTAAAGCAGAGCTTAATGTGTAAAGGAGAAGAAAAATGAAAGAATTTGAACTCAAATACGGTTGTAATCCCAATCAGAAGCCTTCAAAGATTTATATGCATGACGGAAGTGAGCTTCCGATTGAAATTCTTTCAGGCAGACCGGGCTACATCAATTTTCTTGATGCTTTCAATTCTTGGCAGCTTGTCAAGGAAATCAAAGAGGCAACAGGCATTGCTTGTGCCGCTTCATTCAAGCATGTCAGTCCCACATCGGCGGCAGTCGGTCTTCCTCTTTCGGATAAGCTTAAAAGAGCCTGCTTTGTTGATGACATTGAGGGTCTTGATGAAAGTCCTCTTGCGTGCGCTTATGCAAGGGCAAGAGGAACGGACAGAATGTGTTCCTTCGGCGATTGGGTTGCACTTTCCGATGTTTGCGATGTCCTGACAGCAAAGCTCATCAAGCGTGAAATTTCCGATGGTGTAATTGCACCGGGTTATACCGATGAGGCTCTCGAAATCTTAAAGCAGAAGCGAAAAGGCAACTATAACATCGTTAAGATTGATGAAAATTATGTTCCCGATGAGGTTGAGCGTAAGCAGGTTTTCGGCATCACCTTTGTTCAGGGCAGAAATAATTTTAAAATCAACAACGAGCTTCTTGAAAATATTGTCACAAAAAATAAGGATTTGCCGGAAAGTGCAAAGCGTGACCTTATTGTTGCACTCATCACGCTTAAGTACACTCAGTCAAATTCGGTTTGCTATGCTGTTGACGGTCAGGCAATCGGTGTCGGTGCAGGTCAGCAGTCAAGAATCCACTGCACAAGATTGGCAGGCACAAAGGCTGACACTTGGTTCCTGCGTCAGGCTGATAAGGTGCTTAACCTTCCGTTCCTTCCGACCTTGGGCAGAGCCGACAGAGATAATGTTATCGACGGCTATATAAACAAAAACGAAGAGGATGTTTGCGCTGACGGAAATTGGCAAAAGTATTTCACAGAACAGCCCGAACCCTTCACCCGTGAAGAAATGGACGAATATCTTGCTTCTTGCAGTGATGTGGCTCTCGGTTCAGATGCTTTCTTCCCGTTTTCCGACAACATTGAAAGAGCTTACAGAAGCGGTGTAAAATATGTTGCACAGCCGGGTGGCTCAATAAGAGATGATGCTGTTATTGAATGCGCTGACAAGTACGGCATGGTTATGGCATTTACGGGAATGAGACTTTTCCACCATTAAAAAGGAGTTGCAAATGCTTGAATTTTTTAACGAACTTGAAAAGTACGATGCCGAGGTCTTTTCCGCTTGCGACAAGGAGCTGAAAAGACAGCAGGATTTTATTGAGCTTATTGCTTCGGAAAACATTGTTTCAAAGGCTGTTCTTCTTGCAACGGGCAGTGTGCTTACAAATAAATATGCCGAGGGTTATCCCGGAAAGCGTTATTACGGTGGCTGTCAGTGTGTTGACGAGGTTGAAAACATTGCAAGAGAGAGGGCAAAAAAGCTTTTCGGAGCTGAGCATGTGAATGTTCAGCCTCATTCGGGAGCGAATGCAAATCTTGCTGTTTTCTTTGCCTTGCTTGAGCCGGGTGACACTGTGATGGGAATGAATCTGTCACAGGGCGGTCATCTTTCTCACGGCTCACCGGTTAATATTTCGGGAAAGTATTGGAACATCGTTCAGTATGGCGTTGATGAAGTGACTGAAACGATTGATTATGATAAAATGAGAGAAATTGCTCTCGAATGCAAGCCGAAAATGATTGTTGTGGGTGCAAGTGCTTATTCGAGAATCATCGACTTTCCCCGTTGCAGAGAGATTGCCGATGAGGTTGGAGCTTATCTTATGGTTGACATGGCTCACATT
>CAZBFI010000115.1:0-5538 GCA_964491165.1 uncultured Faecalibacterium sp. | reverse complement strand
GTTTACAAGAGCCGATAAGGAGCAGGACAGAATCAACCATGTTGATTATTGCGATGCAAACACCGGCCCGATTTTTCTTACATACCGCAACAACAGTGAAATTGCCAAGGCAATAAGCGAATGGAAGGAAAATCACGAACCGGTTTATGATTTTGTCACTGATGACGGAATCGGCAACACAGTTTGGGTTGTTGATGATGAGAATGTCTGCTCTCTTATTGCAAAGCAGTTTGATTGCACACCGAATCTTTATATTGCAGACGGTCATCACCGTTGTGCATCAGCCGTAAAGGTCGGACTTAAACGCAGGCAGGATAATCCGGATTTCAACGGCAGTGAGGAGTTTAATTATTTCCTTGCAGTATGCTTCCCGTCAGACGAGCTTGAAATTATGGATTATAACAGAGTTATTAAGGATTTGGCAGGCAAAACGAAGGACGAGTTTATCTGTCAGATGGGCGAAAAGTTTATTGTTGAAAAGGTCGGAGAGACTGCCTATAAGCCCACAGAACGCCACACATTCGGAATGTATCTCGACAACGAATGGTATAAGCTGACGGCAAAAGAGGGAACATATCCCGAAAACGATCCCGTAGGCTCGCTTGATGTTTCAATTTTGCAAAACAACTGTATCACTCCCGTTTTCGGTATTGATGATCCGAGAACCGATAAGAGAATTGATTTCATCGGTGGAATAAGAGGTCTTTCCGAGCTTGAAAAACGCTGCAAGGAGGATATGAAAATAGCCTTTTCGATGTATCCGACTTCCCTCGATGAGCTTATGGCGATTGCCGATGCAGGAGAGGTTATGCCGCCAAAATCAACTTGGTTTGAACCTAAGCTTTTAAGCGGACTTTTCGTTCATAAGCTGAAGTAAAATACAAGGAGATCACAATGACAGAGAAAATTTATTACAGTGACGCATATCTTTCGGAATTTGAGTGTAAAGTCGTTAACCTTTACAATGATGAAAAGTATATTTATGTTGAAACTGATCGAACTGCTTTTTTTCCGGAGGGTGGCGGACAGACATCAGATGTCGGTTTTCTCGGCGATGTATATGTTAAAGATGTACAAATTACCGATGGTAAGATTCTGCACTTTGTTGAAAACACTGAGGAAAATGTTAAAGCGTTGAAGAATTCCACATTCTTAAAGGGAAAAATCGACATGAAAAAGCGTTTTTCCGATATGCAACAGCATTCCGGTGAGCATATCATGTCCGGAATTGTGCATAACCTTTACGGCTATAACAATGTCGGCTTTCATTTGGGAAGTGAGCTTGTGACCCTTGATTTTGACGGTATACTCACAGAAGATGATATGTGTAAAGTTGAAAGCCTTGCCAACAAAGCCGTCTGGGATAACATCGAAATAAAAATTCTTTACCCCGATTCCGAGGAGCTTTTAAGAATAGAATACAGGAGCAAAATTGAAATTGAGGGACAAGTCAGAATCGTTGAGATTCCAGGAGTTGACACTTGTGCTTGCTGTGCACCTCATGTGAAAAGAACGGGTGAAATCGGTTTGATTGAGGTTGTTAACTTTGAAAAATATAAAGGCGGAACAAGAGTTTCCATTCTTTGCGGTGAGCGTGCGTTAAAGGATGTTCGCCATAAGCTGAATGAGAACAGAAAAATATCCGTTTTGACAAAAGCAAAGCAGGCGGAAACCTCAAAGGCTGTTGAAAGGCTCATTGATGAGGGAGAAAGGCTCAAATTTGACCTTGTCGGAGCAAACAGAAAGATTCTTTCTTCCAAGGCAGAGCTTGTTGAACCGGCTGAAAAAATAATTATTTTTGACAGCAGACTTGAGGGAAAATTGCTTTCCGACTTTACAATCTCACTGATGAAAAAAGCAGGCAAGCTTGTTGCTTGTTTTTGCGGTGAAAACGGAGCATATCGCTATTGCATTGCGAGTGAGAATGTTGATCTTCGCCCACTTGGAAAAGAGCTTAATGCAGCTTTTTCGGGAAGAGGAGGAGGAAAGCCCGAAATTATTCAGGGCAGCTTAACTGCAAGCGAGGGAGAACTACGCAATTTTATTGAAAAAACGGAGGTTTGATTAAAATGAAGCTTTTTATTAAGCAAAAGGTTTTCTCATGGAAGGATAAGTTTTTTGTTAAAGATGAGTCCGGCAATGACAAATATTATGTCGAGGGCGAGTTCTTTTCGTTAGGAAAGAAGCTGCATATTTACGATTCAAACGGTGGTGAGCTTGCCTCGGTTCGTCAAAAGGTTTTAAGCTTTCTTCCACGTTATTATGTCTATGTCGGTGAAACACAGGTTGCCGAGATTGTTAAGGAGTTCACTCTGTTCAAAAATAAATACAGAATTGAGGGACTTAACTGGGAGGTCAACGGCAATTTCCTTGATCACGACTATGAGATAACAGATAATGTCAGGAGCGTTGTGAGAATTAAAAAGGCTTGGTTCAGCTGGGGCGATTCTTATGAGCTTGACATTGAAGAGGGAGCAAATGAAGTGCTTGCACTTTCGGTGGTTCTTGCGATTGACTGTGTGCTTGAATCGCAAAGGAGCAGTGCAGCCGCAAACAACAATTGAGGGCAGTTAAAAAGCTCCGGATCGGATAAAACAAGATAAGAAAAGGGGTTCTTTTAGTGCAAGCTTAAAGAATCCCTTTTGAGCATTGAGGTAAGTTTTAAAGGGTAAAGACAAGCTTTTGCGTTTTATCCTATAAACCAACCTCACCGCTCGGCGTACCACTGTACGCCGTCGGGTAACCGAAAATAAATAGGCTTAATTTTCGCTCGGTTTGTTCATTCCAAAGCTTTTTCTCTCGTCCTCAAAGGTCGGTTAAAAAGCTCCTGATCGGATAAAACAACATACAAAACGGCTTCTTCACAGTGTAAAAACCATGAAGAAGCCTTTAAGCTGAAAACGGAAATATAAAACCCTGTTCAAATGTTGAGCAGGGCTTATTTTATTAACCTAAATCCGGTTTATCGACAAATTCAACCACTGCTTCGCCTTTAATCCCATCACTTTCAAAAACGATAAGCTCGTTTTCTCCCTCTTTCAATAAGCTTGCAGGAACATAAAGCGTTTTTTGAGGCCCGATATCCCAATATCTGCCAAGGTTAAATCCGTTGACAGTTACGAATCCCTTAGTAAAATTGTCGAGTCTTAAAAATGTGTCCTCAGCTTTGCCGTCAACAGTGACAGTGCCTTTGTAGAAAACAGAGCTTTCTTCAACCTCGCAGTCGCTGAAAATTAACTTTTCAAGATTATCCATGGGAAGCACGGAAACAAACCAGTTGAAGTGGATTTTTCCGTCGATAAGACATCTGCCGGAAATACCCTTTTTCCTCATCATTTTAGGGCCGAAATTTGCTCTGCCCATGTTTTCACAAAGTACAGTTAATGTGTCTCCTTTTTTTGCCGAAAAGCATATATCAAGGCTTTCGTTGATGTAGACACAGCCGATAAGCTTTTTATTTATGTAAATTTGCGCTCTGTCGCCAAGTTCACTGAAGGACAGCTTAGCGTTGTCGTAATCACGGTTAAGCTTTGTACGGTATGCGATATAGCCGTATCCTGCGTTATAATGCTCCATGCATTTAGGCACTGTTGAGAAGCTTGCTTCACTGAGCATATCAACTGCATCAAAGAAACCGCATTTTTCATCGAGCCTAAACTTGCCGTATGCCTTTTTCTCTCTGTTGGCAGGAACATCGGGCAATACTGAATCGGTATATTTTTGTATTACCTTACGAACGGCATAGTATTTTTCGGTAACATCACCGCATTCACTCAAAAGTGCATCATAATCGTAGCTTGTGACATCTGGGGCAAATTTTTCATAGTGATTAGCACCACTTGTGAAGCCGAAATTCGTGCCACCGATGAACATATACATGTTCAGACTGCCTTTCTTTAACATATCATCAACAACCTTAGCGTAGTCATCTGCCGAGGTTGTATGATGCTTTTCATCACCCCATGCATCAAACCAGCCGTTCCACATTTCCATGCACATTTTAGGCATTTGAGGAAACAGCTCGTCATGTGCCTTGAAATTTTCTTCAACACGGCTTCCGAAATTAAGTGTTGAAAGACAACCGTCGATGCTTCCGTCAAGAAGATTTTCCTTGCTTGTGCCGTCGGAGGTGAAAAGGGGAACATCAATTCCACGCTGTCTGTATCCGTTTTTGAGATAAGTGAGGTATTCCCTGTCATCGCCGTAATAGCCGTATTCGTTTTCGCATTGAATCATGATAACATTTCCGCCGTTTGTTGTAAGATACGGGAGAATCTGCTGACAGATTTTATCAAGATAGGAATCAAAGTGTTTGATGTATATGCTGTTTGCACAGCGTATTTCCATGTTGTCATCACATTGAATCCACCAAGGAAGTCCACCGAATTCCCATTCGGCGCAGATGTAAGGTCCCGGTCTCACAATAACCATGAGGTCATGCTTTTGAGCTGTTTCGATGAAAGCGGCAAGATCAAGGTTGCCCGAAAAGTCATATTCGCCGGGCTTTTTTTCATGCATATTCCACGCACAGTAGGTCTCAACGCAGTTGCAACCGAGTGCTTTCATTTTCAGGAAAATATCATTCCATGTGTCCGGCATGTTTCTGAAATAATGAACAGCACCTGAAATGAGCTTAATGGGTTTTCCGTCTTTAATAAATTGATCATTTTCGATTGTAAAAGTCATCATTTTTTCTCCTTGGTTTTAAGTGTCAAAAAATTATATCATGTAATCTTATTAAAAAGCAATAGAAAAGGAATATTTGAGATAATTTTGAGAATCATTATAACAGAGCGATTTTGAGGTGAGTAAATGGCAACAAGAAAAGGCGGAACGATTTTTTTTGAAAAAGAGATAAGAATAATTTCAAGTGCGGCAGTTGTCGGCAGAATTGAAGGGGAAGGGCCTCTTAAAAACACATTTGACGCTGTTTTTCAAGACACAAGCATGGGAGAAAAATGTTGGGAAAAAGCCGAAAGCGATTTTCTTTCATCTGCAATGCAAAAGGCTTTGAAAAAAATCAACCTTGATGAAAAAAAGCTTGATGCGGTATATGCCGGAGACCTTTTGAATCAATGCATTTCATCGGCATTTACGGTGAGAAGTCTTGATGTTGCGTTTTGCGGAATGTTCGGAGCTTGCTCAACGATGGCACTTTCAACCTTGAACGCTTGCATTGCAATTGAAAGCGGTGGAATGAATGTCTGCATGGCTGCAACGGGTTCACATTTTTGCTCGGCTGAAAAGCAGTTTCGCTTTCCTCTTGAATACGGGGGACAGCGTACACCGACGGCACAACGCACTGTTACAGGGGCAGGAGCTTTAATTTTAAAAGAGGACAAGTGTAAGGATAATCCGAGAATAGTATCGGCTCATTTGGGTAAGGTTCAGGACTTGGGCATCATTGACAGCACAAACATGGGAGCGGCAATGGCACCGGCTGCAAGAAAGACCATTTCGGATTTTCTTCGTGACACAAACAGCTTGCCGTCAGATTATGATGCAATCTTTACGGGGGATCTCGGACTCGTTGGAAGC
>CAZBFI010000114.1:0-5594 GCA_964491165.1 uncultured Faecalibacterium sp. | reverse complement strand
ACATTATACACTAAACATTTCCATAAATAAATAGAATTTAATTATTTTTATATTATCAACAAAAACAGAACTCTTTTTTTGTGCATTTTAAGATTTGAAATTAGGGTTTTGTCTTTTAATGTTTTTAAAGTATTGTTACTTTGTGAATTTTATTGTACAAAGCATGTAAAATGGCAAAGAAAAAACAGATATTCTCACGGCAACGCCTATGAGAATATCTGTAATTTTTATGCCTCAAAATTATTCAGCAGCTTCTTCTGCTGCTTCTTCAACAGCTTCCTCAGCCTCTTCGGTCGGCTCGATAAGAGCGCGGATTGAAAGGCTTACACGCTTCTTGTCAAAGTCGATTTCAGTAATCTTAACGGTTACTTCTTCACCGATTGAAAGAACTTCCTTGGGAGAAGCGATGTGACGGTCTGCAATCTGTGAAATGTGGATGAGTCCGTCGATGCCGTCAATAACAGTTGCAAATGCACCGAATGTTGTCAAGCCGACAATCTTTGCTGAAACAACTGAACCAACAGGATAATCTCTCTTGAGGATTTCCCAGGGATTATCTTCGATTCTCTTATAGCCGAGAGAGATCTTTCTCTTTTCGGTGTCGAGAGCCTTAACAAATACCTTAACTGTGTCACCGACATTAACAACCTCTGAAGGATGCTTGATTCTCTTCCATGAAAGCTCGGAAATGTGAATCATGCCGTCAACTCCGCCAAGGTCAACAAATGCACCGTAGTTTGTGAGTGACTTAACAGTGCCGGTAAATTCCTGACCCTCTGCAATGTCAGCCCAGAAAGCCTCTGTTGCTGCCTTGCGTTCCTCACGAAGAACTGCACGGATTGAACCGACAACTCTCTTCTTCTGCTCGTCAAGGTCGATGATTCTGAACTTAACGCTTGTCTTAACAAGCTGAGCAAGATCCTCGTCCTTTGCAAGACCTGTCTGTGAAGCGGGAATGAAAACTCTTGCGCCCATGGGATAGCAAATAACGCCGCCTCTTACTGCTTCTGCAACAACAGCTTCGATGATTTCATCGTTTTCCTTTGCTGCAACAATGTTTGTCCATGAAGCTCTTCTGTCATAAAGACGCTTTGAAAGCTTCATTGTGCCTTCATTATCATTTGTTTTCATGATAATAAGGTTAAGCTCATCGCCGATCTTAAGCTCCTTGGTCGGATCAGCGGTGGGATCGTTACTGTACTCTTCAACGGGGATAAAGCCGGCATATTTTCTTCCGATGTCAACCTGAATCTCGTTAGGGGCAATGCCAACAACTACGCCAACAACATTAGGATTATCACTTGTATCATCAATGCTATCTACGGCTGCAAAGAACAGCTCCTGATCCTGCGTCTCCTTTGTAATTTTTGTGTCATTAAAGTTTTCGGTCATAATGACTTCAACCTCCTTTATTATACGTGCAGGTGTCGATGCACCTGCTGTTATACCAATTTTTTCGCATCCTCCAAAATCAATCCGGTACAATTCCTGCGGTCTTTCAATCAAAAATGTCCGGCAGTTTTTTTCGCAGACATTTTTCAGCTTGACAGTGTTTGAGCTGAAATGACCTCCAATGACAAGCATCGCATCATTTCTTTTTGAAAGAAGCTCCGCTTCATCCTGTCTGTTTTGGGTAGCTTTACATATTGTATCAAATGAAATCGAATTTGTACATACTTTTTGAAGAATTTTTCTACATTTTTTCCACTCTTTTACGGAAAAAGTTGTCTGTGCCACGACAATTATTTCTTTATCAGAAAATTCACTGTTCTTTTCAAGAATGGCAATCAGCTCTTCTTCGTTTTTAAAGACAAAGGACTCTCCCTTGCAGTGACTTCTGAAGCCACAGACCTCCGGATGTCTCTCATCTCCCGCAATGAGAAGCACATTGCTTTCACTTGAGTTTTCCTTGACGATTTTGTGAATCTTTATTACATAAGGGCAAGTGGCGTCCGTAAAGGGAATGCTTCTTTCCTCAAGCTCCTCAATCACCTGCTTTGTCACACCGTGAGCACGGATAACTATCTCATAGCCGTCGGGAGTATCACATGGGTTTTCGACAATCTCGACACCCTTTGCCTCAAGCTCCTCAATCACCTGAGGGTTATGTATTATAGGTCCTAAAGTGCAGACCTTTTTGCCCTCATCGAGCTTTCTGTAAAGAATGTTGACTGCCCTGTTAACACCAAAGCAGAAGCCGGCAGTTTTTTATGTTTCAATTTTCATTTTTGCTCCTTGTTAAAATCGGAATCCGCATCATTCCAAAGCTGTTTTATCGCATTCATGATTTTTGCCGATGCGAGCTTCATCTCTTCGGATTTATTTTGTCCCTTAAAGCCTAAATCGCTGTTCTTTATCACCTTGCCGAAAATAACCTTGATTTCGGGACGAAAACGACTGCAATTCGGTTTTCTGTAAAGGCAAGCCGGAAGCACATCTGCACCGGACACTCTTGCCAGATAACCAACGCCGCTGAGTGCTTCGGTCGGCATTAAGCTTTCATCGGGTCTTACCCGTCTGCCCTCGGGAAAAATCCCAAGCACACGGTCTTTTTTGAGTATATCAAGTGCATATCTTAAGGCATCTCTGTCACCAGAGCGTCTTTTCACCGGAAAAGCATTCATCAAGGTGAAAAGTGCCGAAAGCTCCCTGCGTTCAAAAAGGTCGCTTTTTGCCATATAATGAACCCTTCTCGGACAGTTGGCAACAATGAAAGCCGGATCGGGTGTGCCGATATGGTTACAGGCAATGATCAGCTTTCCGTTCATCGGCACATTCTCTCTGCCGATACATTCAGATGAATAGACAATGTGCGACAAGAATTTAAGCACGGGCTTGACAACGGTATAAGTTTTATGGTCTTTTTGTTTGGAATAATCAAAGTACAATTAAATCAGCTCTTTTTTATAGTATTGTACTTATATGTTTTCCTTAATTGTTTTAATTATCAATTTAATTGACTGATCAAGATCAATATCACTCGTGTCGCACAAAATTGCGTCCTCTGCCTGCTTCAAGGGAGCTATCGCTCTGTGTGAATCATCATAATCACGCTTGATCATATCCTCAAGAACGCTCTGATAAGATGCGTCGATGCCTTTTTCGACAAGCTCCTTGTAACGCCTTTCGGCTCTCGCCTGCGGTGAAGCGGTAAGGAAAATTTTAACATCTGCATCAGGAAGCACAACCGTTCCGATATCTCTGCCGTCCATGATACAATTATTGTTTTTGGCAAGATTCTTTTGCAAATCAAAAAGAAATGCTCTCACATCCGGCACTGCCGAAACCTTTGAAGCTGCCATAGATGCCTCCGGTGTTCTTATAGCCTCGGAAACATCTTCACCGTTGAGAAACATTCTCTGCTCACCGTCAACAAAGCGAAGCTCAACATTAAGCTCATCGGTGAGAGTTGAAGAAACAGCCGAGCTGTCATTTATATCAACACCCTTTCTCAAAGCGTTGAGTCCGACAGTTCTGTAAAGTGCGCCTGTGTCAATATAAATATAGCCAAGCTCTGCCGCCGCTTTTCTTGAAATTGTGCTTTTGCCGGCACCTGCCGGCCCGTCGATTGCAACATTGATAACTTTCATATTATTCCCCTTTCAAAATCAAGGATACTTTTTTAAAATCATTCACCGGCACATTCGCCTGCAAGTCTGCCTGTTGAAAAAGCAATCTGGAGATTATATCCGCCCGTGTAAGCATCAACATCAATAACCTCACCTGCAAAATAAAGTCCCTTGCAAAGCTTTGACTGCATTGTTCTGGGATCAATTTCACTTGTCTTGACACCTCCCGATGTGACAATTGCTTCCTCAATGGGTCTGAAGCCGTTGACAGTCACCTTGAAATCCTTCAAAAGATTGACAAGTCTGCTTCTTTGCTCCTTTGTTATTTGGTTAACCTTTGTCGAGGGCTTAATTGCAGAGAGCCTGACAATAACAGGAACAAGCTTTTTGGGCAAAAGTGCATCGAGAGCGTTGATGAAATTCTTGTTTGTGTTTTCCAAAAAGTCTCTTTGTATACGCTTATCCAGCTGTTCATAAGAAAGAGCCGGCTTTAAATCAATGTGAATTTCATATTTTCTCGGCTTCATGTCCTTCATGTGAGCGCTTGCGCTTAAAACAAGCGGTCCGGACACTCCGAAATGAGTAAAGAGCATTTCACCGAAATCCTTGTATATTTCCTTATAGCTTTCACTGTCGAGAACGGAAATTTCAACATTGCGTAATGACAAGCCCTGCAAATCCGAACAAAAGCCCTCATGACAGACAAGCGGAACAAGTGACGGCTTAAGCTCGGTTACTGTATGACCTGCCTGCCTTGCAAGAGTGTATCCGTCACCCGTAGAGCCTGTCAAAGGATAAGACGCTCCTCCCGTTGCAACAATAACGCAGTCGGCATAATGCTTTTCACCGCTTTCAAGCACAACACCTTTAACAGCACCATCGGATAAAATCAGCTCGGTAGCTCTGCCCTTGATACGCTTTGCACCACTGTCCTGACTAAAGGCATTAAGTGCATCGACGATATCGACAGCCTTATCGCTGACCGGAAAAACACGGTTTCCCCTTTCAACCTTGAGCATGACTCCCATATCTTCAAAAAATTCTATTGTATCAGACGGCATAAACTTTGAAAAAGCACCGTATAAAAATCTGCCGTTAGTCGGCACTGCACCGATAAGCTCGTTGATAAGCGAGCAGTTATTCGTCACATTGCAGCGACCCTTACCCGTAATCATAACCTTTCTGCCGACCTTATCGTTACGCTCAATAACAAGAACCTCGCAACCTGCTTCTCCGGCAACCCCCGAAGCCATAAGTCCTGCTGCTCCTGCTCCGACAACTATTATTTTTTTGCTCATTTTATATTCTCCAAACACTTTAATCTACCGTGACATTATACAGTAAATCCGGCTCTTTTGCAAGTCTTACGGCAAAAAACGGCGACTCGTATATACGAATCACCGTAATGCTTATATTTTTTCTTATGCCCAGATGAGCCAAAGAAGGATATATCCTGTGATGACAGCGGCGAGAGTGAACGGAACACCGTATTTCATGAATGTGGTGGACTTAACCTCGTAGCCCTCTTTGCGCAAAATTCCTATACCGGCAATATTTGCACTCGCACCGATGGGTGTAAGATTGCCACCGAGTGTTGCACCGCACAAAAGTCCGTAATAAAGCAAAGCCGGATTCTCAATTCCGACGCTTGCGGAAATAACAGGTATGATTGAAAGCATCGTTGCGGTATAAGGAATATTGTCAATGAATGCCGAAAGGATAACGGATATCCAGACAATAATCGTGTAAACAGCAAAGACAGAGCCTGAACCGAGTGAGCCGATTGCAGAGCCGATAACATCAATTACACCTGCGTTTTTAATTCCGCCGATAACAATGAAAAGTCCCGTAAGAAGCACGATTGTATAATAATCAATTTCCTTGAAGGCATTTTTCACAATTTCCTTGTTTTTCTTGACAAACAGCTCCCTTGCGATTCCCACTAAAAAGAAAGCAATGCAAATAATACCGTTTGTGATGTCGGGCTTATAGAACTGACCCTCAGCAGCCGCATCCTTATAAGGA
>CAZBFI010000113.1:0-5600 GCA_964491165.1 uncultured Faecalibacterium sp. | reverse complement strand
AAATAAAATTAGCTTTCCGTTAGAGAAATCTGACGGAAAGCTTTGTGTTATATATAAGGAATAGGACAAAACCTGCTTTTTCGGGAAAAGCGAGCAAAGGCGATGGGTGTTTAAGACTTTACAGGGTGAAATTGCCGGCTGCCGTGGAGGTGGCGGTGAGGTGCAGGGCGAACGCCTGTGCCGTATGCGGTACAGGCACCGGGGGAAGCACGGGTGCTTCCCTCGGGCTTTCAAGCCGGAGCTTGAAACCGTTCGCCCACGCCCACCGTATTCCTGCCGTGTAAACTGTTTTCCCGTTAGGCTGTTTCCTCAGACAGAGACTTACTTTAAAATGCTGTTTCCTTTTTAACTGAAACGAAACTCCCACACCGAAAAGTCTCTTTTAAATTTTTTATCTTTCATTCTGCAAGTATTCGTAAGGCTCGACAACAGTGCCGTGAACACACGCTTCAAACGGATAAGTGTAATCTTTTATTGAAACGTAACCGTAATGAAGCATAGAATCGGCAAATACAGCCGTGCTGTTGTAACCGAAAGAAAGAAATGTATCTTTTCTTATCACAGCGAAATTACCGCTGACCTGCTGTTCCATGTTATTTATACCCATGTTCATCGCCATGTAAATACGCTGACCTTTTTCTTCACGGTATTCAAAGCCCTTGGGATAATCAAGAACATTTTCGCTGTCGAAATTGTGCAAAATAAACGGAGAAGCGTTATATTTCTTATCGCCCTCATCGGTGATGATTGAAACAAAATAATCCGATTCGGTGTTGCTCATGTTTAAAGGCATAAGATTATCCCATATAGAAAAGTAATACCCGGCACGGTAAAGCCTTGCTTTTTCAGTGAAATGATTTTCAATGTAACAAAGAAGTCTTACCGAATAATGCTCCGAATGACCCTCCTCGGGAATGAAAAACCAATAGTTATAAACATCTGTTTCCGCTTCGTTGCCTAATGATTTTCCGCTTGCATTGAAAAGAAGAAATTCGGCTTTTTCATAATTTAAAATTTCACTGTCGGGCAGGTCGTTGACAACACTTTCGGGAACTTCCCACGAAAGCATCTTTTTTCTTGTTTCGTCAGCCGCACTTATTTTTTCGCTTTCGGTATCATGCATGACAAATTCCATCTTTTTCGGTGACATAACCGACGAAAAATAATTAAAAGCCAAAACAATGCAAACGGCACTCGCAAAAACCGATGAAACCGTTATGAAATGCTTTTTGTCGTCGGGCAAAATGTTGTATTCCCCGTCGGCATCCCACAAGAGTCTGCGTACACGCATGAGCTGTGCAATGCAGAAAAAGAAAAAAAACAGGAAAATAATCGGAAGTACAAATGAGTTGATTGTTGTATTTTTGCCATCGGTGAGAATTAAAATCACGCAGGCAAAAGCTGTTTGAATAATATGATAAACCGCACAGGCAATCAAATGTGGCTTTTTGCTTTCCGGTGTTATGTATTCTTTGCAAAAACCGTTAAGACCCGTGAAAACAAAAAACAAGAAAACACACCGCAGCAAGAAAATACTTATCATCACGGAAAACGAAAGAAGTGTGGGAATTTCTCTTCCCATGTTTAAAAAATATGAAAAGAAATAAAAAATACAGTGCAGATTGAAAAAATGAAACGCCTTTTCCATTGTTTTGTTCATTTTTCTCATTCTTAAAAGCACGGAAAAGAAAAGTGGAAGAGAACAAACAAACAAAATTTCCTTGACCGTTCCGGTGATGATGAAATTGAAAGTGATATAAGCGAAAATCAAGCCAACAAAGGCAGAGCTCATCGCCTTAACAGGTGAAAAGGAATAAAGCTGTTCAAAGCGGTAGGATAAAACATCGCTGTCGCCCATTTTTTCAACTGCATTTGCCGTTGCCTGCTCCGGTGTCATACCGGTTGCCATGTTTCTTTCGTAGTTGTCCTCAAGATGACAAAGCAGCTCTTGACGGATTTCCTCACGCTTGACCTTGTTTTTGATTTTTCCGCAGACAGAATCGAGATAAGCCGAAAAATCAGGCTGTGACATGCGCCACACCTCCCAACACCTTTGAAACCGCTGTTGAATATTCTTTCCATTCCTTTTGCTGCTTAGCAAGCTCTTTTAAGCCCTTTGAGGTGATTTTGTAATACTTTCTGCGTCTGACTGTTTCCGATGGCTCACTCCAATATGACTCAAGAAAGCCGTTCTTTTCAAGCGAATGAAGAATCGGATAAAGCGTACCCTCATTCATTTGAAAAACATCGTCTGACAGATTTGAAACGATGCGGATTATCTGATAGCCGTACAGATTCTCCTTTGAAAGCACACTTAAAACAAGCATTGCCGTGCTTCCCTTTGAAAGCTCCTTGCTGATGTTCATTTTTGTTTCCTCCTTTACCTTGACATTCGATACATCGAGTATCTATGTATAGTGTAGCAGTTAATTTTATTTTGTCAACATATTGACAAAAATAATTTTCCGGTGCTATAATAGCTCCGACATATAAATATTACTGGGGGTGCTGAATTTTCGGCTGAGATTATACCCATAACCTGATTCGGATAATACCGACGTAGGCTAAGTAACAACCTTTTCCGCCCGTAGTATAATAGGCGGATTTTTCTTTTTTAAGGCGCCGTAAAAGAAAAACCGATAAGTTCCGCTTAATATTGATATGTCAATATTATCAAAAAAGGAGAGCTTTTTTATGAACGCAAGCGTAGCAATTCAGGTTTTACCGGATGTACATGACGATGACGAGCTTATCAGAATCGTTGATGAGGTTATCGCATATATAGCTTCAACCGGTTACAACTATTATGTAGGGCCTTTTGAAACAACGATCGAGGGAGACAGCTATGACGAGCTGATGGAGATTGTGAAAAACTGTCAGAAAGTTGCAATAAATGCAGGCTGCAAAGCAGTTTCCTCCTATGTAAAAATTTGCTTCAAGCCGGAAGGCGGTGTTTTAACCATTGACAAAAAAGTTTCAAAGCATCACAAATAAGACAGCACCAATAATTTCCGTTTTTGCGGTAATGCTTTTATGGCTGGTGCTGAGTGAGGGCGGAATCGTTCCGACTTATATGCTTCCGTCACCCGTCGAGGTTATCAAGGCGTTTTTTTCGGATATTGAAATACTCTTTACCCATGCCGTTGTCACCGTCAAGGAGGCAGTGTACGGACTTTTAATAGGAACGGCACTTGGCTTTGTTATCGCTGTTATCATGGACAGATTCAGCTTTCTTTACAAGGCATTTTATCCGCTTCTTGTGATAAGTCAGACCATTCCGACAATCGCAATTGCACCGTTGCTTGTGCTTTGGATGGGCTTTTCAATGGCTCCGAAAATTGCTCTTGTTGTGCTGACAACATTTTTTCCGATAACAGTTTCTCTTCTCGACGGCTTTAAAAGTGCGGATAACGATGAAATAAACCTCATTCGCTCCTTAGGGGGAAGCAGGCTTGATATTTTCCGTCATGTTAAGCTTCCATGTGCGACCGAACAGTTTTTTTCGGGCTTAAAGGTTTCGGCATCTTACAGCGTTGTCGGTGCAGTTATCTCCGAATGGCTCGGTGGCTTTGAGGGACTCGGTGTATACATGACGAGGGTTAAAAAGGCTTATGCATTTGACAAGATGTTTGCCGTCATTATCCTTATTTCTGCTCTCTCACTTCTTCTCATGTTGATTATAAGCGCTTTGAGAAGCTATGCTCTGCGTTACAAAAAAAGATAGCTGTCCGTGTTTTTTAAAAGAAGAAAAGAGGTTTTTTATATGAAAAAAGCAATTTGCGTTTTGCTTGCTCTTACTCTTTGTCTCGCCTTTGTCGGATGCACAAGGGGAAAAGATGAGCAGGACGGACTTAAACCGATAACAGTCTGCCTTGACTGGACACCGAACACAAACCACACAGGCTTTTTTGTTGCGGATAAGCTCGGCTATTATGAGCAAGCCGGCTTAAAGGTCAGCATCGTACAGCCGCCCGAAAACGGAGCAGAGCTGATGACGGCATCTGGTCAGGCACAGTTCGGCATTTCCTTTCAGGACACTCTTGCCGACTTTTTTTCGTTGAACGATGCACCGAAAATTACGAGTGTTGCGGCAATTTTACAGCATAACACCTCCGGAATCATTTCGAGAAAGGGCGACGGCATAACCTCACCCAAGGGTCTTGAAAACAAGAGGTATTCAACCTGGGACTGGCCGATTGAGCAAGCGACGGTGAAATATGTCATGGAAAAAGACGGCGGTGATTACAGCAAGCTTCAGCTGATTCCGAATGTTTTCACAAACGAAGCTCAGGCTTTGAAAAACGGTGACACCGATGCAATCTGGATTTACTATGCGTGGGCGGGAATCGCCTGTGAAGCTGCAGGACTTGATTTTGATTATTTCACTTTCACTCAAATCGACAGCGTTTTTGATTATTACACGCCGGTCATTGTTGCAAATGATGAGTTTCTCAGGTCAAATCCGGAAACGGCAAAAGCATTTCTTGCCGCAACAAAAAAGGGATATGAATATGCAGTTGAAAATCCCGAGGAAAGTGCAAAAATTCTTGTTGAGGGTGACACCACCGGCTCGCTGAATGATTCGCTCGATTTTGTAACAAAGAGTCAGCAGTGGATAAGCGAAAAGTATATTGACGATGCGCAAAGCTGGGGCATTTTCGATGCAGACAGATGGAACAGCTATTACAGCTGGCTTTATCGAGAGGGTCTGATTGAAAAGGAGATTCCGGAAAATTTCGGTTTCACAAACGATTTTATTAAATAAGGGCTGATAAATTCATGACAAAGCTTAAAGCAGAAGGCATAACCGTAAAATATGAGGGCGAGACAGTTATCGAGAACATCGGTCTGGAGCTAAAAAAGGGAGAAATAGTTTCCCTGCTCGGAGCGAGTGGCTGTGGAAAGACTACCTTTTTCAATGCTGTTGCGGGACTCATCAAAGCCGATTCGGGCAAGGTTTTTCTTGATGGGCAGGACATCACCGGTCAGACGGGTAAGGTCAGCTATATGCTGCAAAAGGATCTGCTGTTAGCACATTACACGATAATCGACAATGTCTCCCTCCCTCTTGTGATGAGGGGTGAAAAGAAAAAGGCTGCCCGTGAAAAGGCGAGAGAATATTTTTCACTTTTCGGCTTAAGCGGTTATGAAAACAAATACCCGTCGGAGCTTTCGGGTGGAATGAGACAGAGAGCCGCCTTAATGCGAACATATCTGACAGGGAACGAGGTTGTTTTACTCGACGAGCCGTTCAGCGCACTTGACACGATAACCAAGGGTGCAATGCATGACTGGTATTTGAGCATCATGGAAAAAATCGGTCTTTCGACGGTTTTTGTAACTCATGACATTGATGAAGCGATTCTGCTTTCGGACAGGGTATACATTCTGTCCGGCAAGCCCGGCAAAATCACCGATGAAATTGAAATCAAGCTTCCCAAGCCACGAAACGAGCTTGAAACCACAAGCGATGAATTTATCGAATACAAAAAGCTCATAAGAAGTAAGATTAAATAGCACATAATGGCATTAAAAAAGGGACTGTAAAAAAGCGCAGACCGGATAAAACAATAATTAAATTAGATAAGCTTTCCGTTAGA
>CAZBFI010000112.1:0-5600 GCA_964491165.1 uncultured Faecalibacterium sp. | reverse complement strand
CGTTTTATGCGATCTGCGCTTTTTTTTACTTCATCTCAAAGCTGCCGGTGTAAAGCTGATAATACTTTCCTCCCTGATCAATGAGCTTTTGATGGTCGCCCTCTTCAATGATTTCGCCCTTTTCAAGCACAACAATATCCTGCGAATTTCTGACAGTCGAAAGTCGGTGAGCAATGACGAAAACCGTCTTGTTATCCATCAGCTTGTCCATACCGATTTCAATCAGCCTTTCCGTTCTTGTGTCAACAGAAGATGTCGCTTCATCAAGAATCAAAAGAGGAGCTTTTGCAACAGCCGCACGGGCAATATTGATAAGCTGAGCTTCTCCAACCGAAAGATTTGACGCATCGGCTTTTATCATCGTGTCGTAGCCGTCGGGGAGCTTTTCAATGAACGAATGTGCATTTGCAAGCTTAGCCGCCGCGATAATCTCCTCATCGGTTGCGTCAAGCTTTCCGTAACGGATATTATCCTTTATCGTGCCGGTGAAAAGCTTCGTGTCCTGAAGAACCATAGCCATCGAGCGACGCAGATCGTCCTTCTTGATCTGCTTAATTGGTATTCCGTCATAAGTGATCTCGCCCTTATCAATCTCATAAAAACGATTGATAAGATTTGTAATCGTGGTCTTACCTGCGCCCGTCGAACCGACAAAGGCTATTTTTTCGCCCTGATTTGCGGTTATGCTGATATTTTTGAGAACCTCTGTTCCCTCAACATAAGAAAATGTAACATCTTTAAGCTCAATGTTGCCCTTAAGAGAAACATATTTCACTCCGTCGTCGGTGGGGATTTTCCAGCTGTAGCTTCCGTTTTCGCTTTCAAGCTTTTCTCCCGTTGCATCTTCAATGATTTTGACAAGAGTAATCTTGCCCTCATCTGTTTCGGGATCGGTGTCAAGCACCTCGAAAATACGCTCTGCACCTGCAAGAGCCGCAACCAAGGAGCTGTAGCATGAAGCAAGGGAAGCTATCGGTGAAGCATAGCTTTTTGATCTGTCAAGATAAGAAATGAGATGTGAAATCTCCATGCTTCCGTTTGCAACGAAAAACGCTCCGAGAAAAACAACAATGGCATAGTTGATTCTCGTTATCATCGACATAAGCGGTCCCATGAAACCACCGATAATATTAGCCTTAACGCCTGTTTTACGGTAGTTTTCATTAAGCTGACTGAATTGCTCCTTCGTGCTGTCCTCACGGGAAAACAGCTTGACAACCTTGATTCCACGCACATATTCCTCAATGAAGCCATTGCATTCTGCAATTGCCTTTTGCTGTTTTTTGAACAAGGGTGAACACTTGCTTGTTATCAGCATCACAACGGCAAACATCAAAGCGATTGCAACCGTGATTGTCAAGGTGAGCTTCCAGCTCAGAACAACCATGATAACTATTGTCATAACAGCTTGAATCGATGAAGAAATAAGGGTCGGGAAATTGCTGCTTACAAGGTCACTGACCTTGCTGACATCGTTTGTGAAGTGGCTCATGATCGCGCCGGTTTTTCTCTTGTCAAAAAACTCAAGTGGCAGAGACTGAATGTGATTGAAAAGATCTCTGCGCATATTTTTCAGCGTGTGAGCCGAAACATGAAGCATCATTCTTGTGTAAGTGAGGTTGCATAAGGCAGAGAAAATATAACAAGCTGCCATAACAAGCAACCACTTTGTAACCTCGCTCATCGCAGCACCGGCCGTAATGCTTCCGTCAATAACCTGCTTGAGTGCATCGTAAATCGGAATCATGAAAAGTGAAGCGATAACGCTCGTCACCGTTGTCAGCACAACAAGAATTGTGACGATAATCAAAACTGCCTTGTATTTTGTGATGTAAGAGAAAAGTCGTTTTGTTGCCTGCTTGATATCCTTCGGCTTGGCTCTTTTTTTGGCTTCCTCTTTTTTCTCGCGTTCCTTTCTTTCCTCTTCCGTTTCATTTTCGGGAATTTTTTTGGCTGCACGCTCCTGCCGTCTTTTTTCTCTGAGCTCTTTTTTTGTGAGCTTCCTTTCCTCTTTGCCGTTTTCAGCAGTTACCGCCGTGTTTTCAACGTTCTCGGCATTAACCTGACTTGTTTTGGAGCTGTTATTCACTGTGCCAACACTCCTTCCTGCTGTGAAACAAAGATTTCCTTATAAATCTCACTGCTTTCTTTCAGCTCATCATGAGTGCCGATTGCATGAATCCTGCCGTTATCCATGACAATGATTCTGTCTGCGTCCATGATTGAGGTGATTCTCTGCGAAATAATAATTTTTGTGCTGTCCTTATATTCGTCGCTTCTTAATGCGTTACGGATCTTCGCATCGGTTGCCGTGTCAACAGCACTCGTCGAATCGTCGAAAATCATAATCTTCGGCTTTTTTATCAGTGCACGGGCAATACAGATTCTCTGCCTTTGACCGCCCGATACGGTGTTACCGCCCTGACCCAGCTCGGTGTCATATCCGTTTTCAAATTCGCTGATGAATTCATGAGCCTGAGCCGATTTTGCAGCATCAATAATCTCTTGCTCGCTTGCGTCAAGCTTACCCCAAAGGATATTGTCCCTTATTGAGCCGGAAAACAGGAGGCTCTGCTGAAGAACAACGGAAATTTCCCCTCTGAGATTTTTAAACGAATAATCCTTAACATTTCTTCCACCGACAAGAATTTCGCCCTCATCGGCATCGTAAAGTCTCGGAATCAACTGAATGAGCGTTGATTTTGAAGAGCCCGTGCCTCCGATAATGCCGAGAGTTTCACCCGAATTGATTTTCAGGTTGATGTCCTCAAGGATATTCTTATCGGCATCTCTGTTATATTTAAAGGAAACATTTTTAAATTCAATCTCACCGTTTTCAACCTTGAGATTGCTGTCTGCGTTATCCTCCTTGACAGCCGGCTCCTCGTTGAACACCTCGTTGATTCTTCCGACCGATGCCTTTGCCATAATCATACTGACAAAAACAAGCAAAACAGTCATCAGCGAGGAAAGAACCTGTGAAATGTAAGAGATGAAGGCAGTAAGCTGACCGACGGAAAGTCCGCTTTCATCGAGTGCCGCGGCAGGATTGCCGGAAATGATCTTGCTTCCGTTCCACAGTGCGAAAATCATGCAGCCGTACATGACGAACATGATAAGCGGACTGATATAAAGCATCATAGCCTGAGCCTTGATGTTAAGCTTCATGACAGCCTCGTTGACAGCACCGAATTTTTCCTTTTCATGCTCCTGACGGACAAAAGCCTTGACAACTCTGATTCCGTTGATGTTACCTCTGAGAACACCGTTGAACTCGTCGGTTTTCTTGAGCATCTTTTTGAAAATGGGAACGGCAATAAAACCAACCGCAGTAAGAATTATAACGATTGCAGGCAGTGCAAAATAGAACATCACCGAAAGGTCACGGCTGATCTCAAGCGCATAGGTAAGCGCACTGACAAGCATAATAGGTCCTTTGATAAAAGTGACGATCGTGTTTTTATAAACGCTTTGCACCGTGGAAACATCGCTCGTCATTCTTGTGATAAGAGATGATATTTTAAGCTTGTTGATATTTTCAAAGGAAAGATCCTGAGTTTTGTTGAAAAGCTCTCTTCTGAGGTTCGCACCAAAGCCCATGCTTGCAATCGCACTGCAACGGGAGGATATGTAACCGACAACAAGTGTGACCGCACAAAGCAGCAACATCGTCACAAGCTCATGCAAAAGCTCACCGGCGATGATTTGCTTTGAAGCCTCCGAGTTGGGATCAATGCTGTAAAGCACATCGACAACCCTACCCATTGCCTTTGGAATTTCAAGCTCGATAAGAATATCGAGATAAACCATAAAGGGACAAATTAAGGTCAACAACCTGTAACCCTTTGTGAAAGAAAAAAATCGCTTAACCAAAATATACCTCCTTATTGCACACGAAAGCGTTCCCTTGTGAGCGTTTGAGAATTGCGCTTACATCGGAATGAATGCCTTGGCAAGTGCAAAATAAATAATGAGTGAAATTGTGTCAACCAATGTTGTAATCAACGGGCCTGCCATAAGTGCCGGATCAAGCTTGAATATTTTTGCAAGAATCGGAAGAGTACAGCCGATAGTTTTTGAAACGACAACAACAGCGGCAACCGACATTGAAACAACAAGAATAACGCTGTTGGTGGTCTCTCCTCCGGTAAGCATTCGCACAAGGAACATTCTTCCCACATTTGCAACCGCAAGAACAATACCGACCATGAGTGAAACTCTGATTTCCTTCCAGAGTATCTTGAAATAATCCTTGACCTTGACCTCTCCGAGTGCAAGTCCGCGTATGATAAGTGTTGAAACCTGATTGCCGGAGTTACCTCCCGTACCCATAAGCATCGGGATGCACGCCGTAAGGCCGGCGACAGCGGCAAGCTGTGCTTCAAAGCCCTCAATGATTTGACCGGTAAAGGTTGAAGCAATCATCAGCACAAGAAGCCAGCCGATTCTGTTTTTTGCAAGTGCGAAAACTCCCGTTTTCAGATATTCATCCTCTGAGGGAGTCAGTGAAGCCATCTTTTCAAAGTCTTCCGTGGCTTCCTCGTCAATGATGTCAACGATATCGTCAATGGTGATGATTCCGACAAGCCTGTCCTCCTGATCCGTTACCGGAACTGAAAGCAGGTCATATTTTTTTGCAACCGATGCAACCTCTTCTCTGTCGTCCATCGTGCGAACAAAAATCAGTCGCTCATCGTCGCTCATGATCTGCGTCAGCGGAGTGTCATCGTCATTGAGCAAAAGGCGTCTTAACGGAATTGTGCCGACAAGATGACGGCCGTCATCAATAACATAGCAGGTATAAATCGTTTCCTTGTCAACACCGTTTCTTCTGATGCTCTTGACCGCTTCGGCAACAGTCAGCCTGTCGTGAAGCTCAACCATCTCATTCGTCATAACACTTCCGGCTGAATTTTCCGGATATTTAAGGAAACGGTTGATGGTATCTCTCGTCTCCTTATCAGTGTTGGCAAGAACACGCCTTACGATATTTGCCGGAACCTCTTCAAGAAAATCAACGGCATCGTCAACAAAAAGGTCGTCCATCAAGCGCTGAATTTCACTGTCGGTTATCGACTGAACGATAGCCTGCTGATTGTCAAGATCAAGGTATGCAAAAACATCTGCTGAGATATCCTTGGGCAAAATACGGAAAAGCCTGACAACAGTTTTCTCGTCGTCAAATTCCATGAAAAATTCGGCAATATCCGGATAAGCCATGTCGGAAAGCTCGTCTTTCAGAAGCTTCAAATTGTTGCTTTCAAGCAAGCCTCTGAGGTAATCAAAATCTTGTTCATTCATTTTTTTCACCGACTTTCTCAGCGCAGCACCGTCAGCAAAAATGTGGGTCTGCACTGCATTTGATTTAGTTTACTCGCGTTAGGTTTACCATCACTATCCATTATGCGACCCACCTCCTGAAAAACAAAATTAACGAATACTTCGATTCTTATTATTTTACAATATTTTGACATATAAAGTCAACCGAAAAACACACCTAAGCTCAAAAAAATCCAACAAAAAATCAGAGGGGTGTGAAAATCGAATAAGTGTGCAGCGAGGTTGGTTTATAGCATAAAACACAAAACGACAGTTTTGTC
>CAZBFI010000111.1:0-5617 GCA_964491165.1 uncultured Faecalibacterium sp. | reverse complement strand
CTTTTTAAACATTTTAGACCGAGTTTTCCACACGGTAAAGTAAAAACCTTTACAGCACAACATTTGCCGTAAAGGTTTTTACTTTACTCTTTTTTTCAGCTTTTCAGCTTTCTTTTTGATCTTTTTTACGCTTAATTTTCAAGTGATTTTTTATATAAAGATAAAAGTGATATAAATAAGTGTTTTCAACTAAGTTGCCCATCTTATACGAACGCTTCAAAACACAAAGCAGATTTAAGATGACGCACATTATTATCACAATGCAGACCCTTATTCTTCCAATGTAAAAATCTTCATGAGGTGTGAACCAGAATTCATCAAGCTCCGAGCCGTGATTTATGAGCATAAAAACAGCCAAACGGTAAAGCGTTGAAAGGCAGTAAATCACTATTGCGCAAATCAGAAGCATCAGATCATTGGGGATTTTGTTCATCACTGTGGCATAGGTTTTTCCGTTCGGCTCAAGCTTTCCCGAAACCGACAGAATAACCGCACCGATGAAAACGACAAAGGCTATGCAGACAATGAGCTGGTCGTTGAGCTTTTCGATTCTGTTGCGCATCTTAAAATGCAGCTGCTCATATTTAAGCTCATCCATCTCAAAGCTTTCAACTGAACCGAAATAGATGTATAGGTCAAAATTATCCTCATATTTTCCCGCACAGCTACGGATATGCTCTGCAAAATCAATGAAAGCATTTGTTGCAAAATAAGGATTTTTACAGCTTCTTGCAATCAGCAAGGTTTTTCCCTGCTGACTGAAAACCTTCTTTATTTCCTCCTCTGTTCCGTCAATATTAAGCTCATCTATGTTTGAATAAACCTTTGAGTCGCCGTAATTTATAAGTGCAAATTTGAAACCCGACATTTTACTCAGATTCTCATAAATTTTCAAAAAGGTGTGATCACCTATGTCACGGTAATAATCCAAAAGCTCATCAATACTCTTTTTGTTGTCACCGTTTTCAAACACCTCTTTATAATCCATTGAAAGAGTGATAACATCATCTATGCTGTTTTTTACGGTGTTGGTAAAATAATAAGAATTTTCATAATCAAAGGAATCCATCTGTGTCATCGCATTTATGAAGCTTTCCTTATCCTCTGAAAAAAGGGAAAAATATCCGATTTGATATTCACCTATAAGCAAAGCAAGAAACAGAAAAATCAAGATATAAACAGCCTTTGCAGGTCTTGTATAAAACAAATTCAAAAAGTTTTTCACTTTCTTCTCACCTTTTAAAGCTTTTCACTCAAAAGAGCAAAATCCTGCATTGTCATTTTTTCCGCACGGATGCTTTCGCTGATTCCCGCTTGCTTCAGCACTTGAATAATCTGCTCTTTGGGAATTGAAAGAGATG
This sequence comes from uncultured Faecalibacterium sp., assembly GCA_964491165.1. Lineage (GTDB taxonomy): Bacteria > Bacillota > Clostridia > Oscillospirales > Acutalibacteraceae > UBA6857. Next base: position 4,256 of record CAZBFI010000111.1, on the reverse strand, counting down.
AGCTGATTGAATTGACAACCGTCTTTCTTCTTTGAGAAAATGCGGCTCTGACAATTTTGAAAAACTTTTCCTCATCACTCACCTTGACGGGAGGCTCTTTTCTCACATCAAGCCTTATAACAGTGCTGTCAACATTAGGCGGTGGCATAAAAGATCCCCTCGAAACAGCAAAAAGCTGTTTGGGAATCGAGTAATAATTCGTACAGATGGTAATTGCACCGGAATCTCTTGAGCCTACCGGGGTGCAAAGTCTTACTGCCGCTTCCTTTTGAATCATAACCGTTATTGCTTCCAAGGGAAGCTTTTGTTCAAGGAGCATTGTGATTATTGGTGAGGTGATGTAATAAGGCAGGTTTGCGCAAACGACAACCTTCATTCCCGAAAATTTTTCCTCAATGAGCTTATGAAGGTCTGTTTTCATGACATCGGCGTTGATAATTTCGATATTGTCAAAATCACAAAGCGTTTCATCAAGAACCGGCAAAAGACGGCTGTCAAGCTCAATGCAAACAACCTTTTTTGCCCTCTTTGCAAGCTCAGCCGTCAACACGCCCACACCTGCTCCAATCTCGATAACGCCCGTGTTTTCATCCGCACCGCACATTTGCGCCATTTTCGGACAAACCGACGGATTGATAAGAAAATTTTGTCCCAACGCCTTGGAAAAGCTCATTCCATGCCTTTCCATAACATCTCTGACAACAGAAATATCCGATAAATTTTTCATTTTAACTGTCTCCTGTTTAATAAGGTCTTGCTTTTTGCATTTTTGCATTGTATAATTCAATGGTAATATATATTATAAACGAGGTGAAGAATAATGTCAATTCTTGTAACAGGCGGTGCCGGATATATCGGTTCTCACACTTGCATTGAGCTTCTCAATGCCGGATATGATATTGTTGTTGTTGATAACTTTTACAACAGCAAAAGAGAGTCTCTCAACCGTATTGCAGAATTAAGCGGAAAGGAATTTGCATTTTATGAATGTGATATCCGTGACAAAAAGGGACTTGACAAAATTTTTAAAAGTGAAAAGATTGATGCCGTCATTCATTTTGCCGGACTTAAAGCCGTCGGTGAATCATGCGTAAAACCTCTTGCTTATTATGACAATAACATTGCAGGCACGGTTTGTCTTTGCGAGGTAATGAAAGAAAACGGATGCAAAAAAATCGTTTTCAGCTCCTCTGCAACCGTTTACGGCATGAACAATGTCTCTCCGCTGAAAGAGACAATGAAAACCGGAGGCACAACCAACCCTTACGGCACAACAAAGTACATGATCGAAATTATACTTTCCGATCTTTTCCAATCCGATAATGAGTGGTCTGTCTCTCTTTTGAGATATTTCAATCCCATCGGCGCTCACCAAAGCGGAAGAATCGGTGAAGATCCAAACGGAATCCCCAACAACCTCATGCCTTATATCACTCAGGTTGCCATCGGCAAGCGTGAATGTCTGAGCGTTTTCGGTGACGATTATAACACTCATGACGGAACCGGTGTAAGAGACTATATCCATGTTGTCGATCTTGCTTTGGGTCATGTTAAGGCTCTCGGCAGAGTTCTTTCAAAGTCGGGACTTGACATTTACAACCTTGGAACCGGTGTAGGCTACAGTGTTCTTGATGTCGTTCACGCTTTTGAAAAAGCAAGCGGTGTTAAGATCAATTACAAGATCGTTGAACGCCGTCCCGGTGACATTGATGTTTGTTATTCCGATCCCTCAAAGGCTTATGAGGAGCTTGGCTGGAAAGCCGAAAGAGGTATTGAAGAAATGTGTGCCGACTCTTGGAGATGGCAAAGCAACAATCCCGAAGGCTATCCCGGATAAATTAAGCGAGTTTTTAATAATATGTATGGTATGTGGCTGTAAAAAACTTCCGTTTTTTACAGCCACTTTGTTTTCAGTTGTTTCTCAAGCTGTCACAAGCTATCCATTGACAAATGTTTTTAAACACCGGTCCGCAGTCCGTATTTCCTCCCACTCCGTTTTCATTCATCACAACCACAATGTAGTGCGGATTGTTTGCCGGATAAAAGCCTACAAACCAAGTGCGTAAAATTTCCTGTCCGTTTGAATCGAAAACTCCGCTTTGTGCCGTTCCCGTTTTCCCTGCAAGCTGCATAAGCTCACTTTTTGCAGCTGTTGCAATTCCCTTGTCAGTCACATCAAAAAGCATCTGACGCATTTTTTCAACTGTTTCATCACTTAAAACTCTTTTCCCCCTCACAAGCTCATTTGCGCCGACAAGACCCTCGCTGTCACAAAAGCCGTAAATCAGTCTCGGTTCAACAACCGTACCCATCGCAAGAGCATGATACGCTTTAAGCATTTGCAAGGGAGTCACAAGCAAATCACCCTGACCGAAAGAAAAATTTGCCAATCCGGCAGGACTTGAAAGGCTGACTGTATCGGGCAAAATCCCCTGCTGTGAAACAATGTCATCACAAAGAGCGATGCTTTGACCGAAGCCGAGCCTTGTGCAAAATGAAATGAATTTTTCAATGTCGAGCTTCTTGATTAAATTGATAAAATAAATGTTGCACGATTTTTGCAAAGCCTGTGCCATGTTCACCTCACCGTGAGCCGTACAGCCGTAGCAGGAAAATTCATTTTCACCGATTTTCGTCGTTCCCTCACATTCAACTGTAAAATCCTCATCTATGCCACTTTCGATTGCATAAGCCGCAACAATGCTTTTGAAAACCGAGCCTGCACTGTAAGACGAAAGCGCCTTATTCATAAGCGGTGAGGTGTCATCATCGAGACTTTTTTCAATATTATTACGGTCAAAATCAGGCACACTCGCAAGTGCCGCTATGTCGCCAGAATCAATATGCATCACAACGGCACAACCACTTTTTATGCTGCTTTGTTCGAGTGCCTGCTCGGTTATGCTCTGGATTCTCTTGTCAATTGTCAAAAGCACACCTGCCTGAGAATTATAATTTTCCGATATAACAGTTTTATCCATTCCCGCAAGCACCTGACCTAATGCGTTAACCTCAAAGCTGACAGAAAGCTTTCCCGAACAGTCGCTCAAAAGCTTTTCAAAGGATTTTTCAACTCCCGTCACCCCACGCCCCGAAGAATCGGTGTAACCGACAAGATGAGTTGCAAGGCTGTTTTCGTTATATCTTATCGGAACGGAAAAGGTCTTGATAAGCTCATTGTCGATTTCCTTTTTCACTGTTGTAACAAAGGGATAGCCGTTCTCGATTTTTGAGGCTATGCTCTCATCGGAGAAATACTCACCTATATATTGCTTCACTTGGGAAGAAGGCGTCACTGCCGCAACGAGCCGATTCGTTTCGTCAACAAGAAGCTCCTTGTTTCTGTCATATATTTTTCCCCTTGTTGTTCCGACAACAACCGTTCGTGTTGACTGCTTTTGGCTTGCAGAAGAATAAAAAGTGAAGTTGATGTAAATTATTCTCACAAAAATTGCCATAAAACAGACGGTAAAAAGCATATAAAGAGAAAGGATTCTTTTCGTAGTTTTTGTCATTTTTATCACCTAACTTATTATTTACCGCTTTTCACAAATAACGACAGCAAAATTTTTTCCAATAATTTATACTATTTTTTAAAAAAGACTTGATTTTTTGAAAAAAGTTGCTAAAATAATAATTAGCACTCGACCAAAGAGAGTGCTAAAAACATCAAAACCTTTAAATTTTAATACATTTTATTCAAGGAGGAATAAACAATGACTATTAAACCACTTTTCGACAGAGTTGTCCTGAAAGCAACCGAAATTGAGGAAACAACCAAAAGCGGCTTCATTCTCACATCGGCTTCACAGGAAAAGCCCCAATTTTCAGAGGTTGTCGCAGTCGGCCCCGGCGGACTTGTTGACGGCAAGGAAATCACCATGAATGTTAAGGTCGGTGACAAGGTTATCACAGGCAAATATTCGGGAACAGAAGTTAAAATTGACGGTGAAGAATACACTATTGTCCGTCAAAACGATATTCTCGCAGTTGTTGAGTAATTTTATTTGGAGGTAATTTATTATGGCTAAACAGATTATTTTCGGTGAAGAAGCCAGAAAGGCTCTTCAAGGCGGTATCGACAAGCTTGCCGACACTGTTAAAATCACACTCGGACCTAAGGGCAGAAATGTTGTAATCGACAAGAAATACGGCGCTCCGCTGATAACAAACGACGGTGTTACAATCGCAAAGGAAATCGAGCTTGAGGACGCTTTTGAAAACATGGGCGCACAGCTTATTAAAGAGGTTGCAAC
>CAZBFI010000110.1:0-5642 GCA_964491165.1 uncultured Faecalibacterium sp. | reverse complement strand
ATATATATTCGTTCTATTATACTACTTAAAAACAAAAATTAAAAGATATTTTCAAAATATAAATCATAGAATTAAGTCGATTTGCTGTGTAGAATATTAGTTAAAATTAACAACAGTTTTGTTGCAATTCTAACAATAATGTGAAAAAACTGCCTTGACAAAAAAGACTTACTGTGATAGAATCACTCATAGTAAGCGATAGCTTATCAGAGATGTATTTGTAAAAGGGTAAAGGTGTGAAAAAATGAGAATTCGTAAACAGCCTCTCGGTGATCGCAATATTGTCGGTTCAAGAATTGAGGCAAAAAGAAAAGAATTGGGAATCAAACAAATTGACTTGCTCACTCAGCTTCAGATTAAGGGTGTTGAGCTTACTGCATCGGGTCTTTCAAAGCTGGAAGGACAGATCAGAAGCGTTTGTGATTATGAGCTTGTCGCTATTGCCGAGGTTCTCGGTGTTTCACTCAATTGGCTTGTAGGCAAGGAAGATTGAGATTTTGAGTGCCAAAACGGCATGAATTTAATACATAAATAAACTGTATTTCCAATGGGCTGTAAAAAACGGTGGTTTTTTACAGCCCATTTGTTGTGGAACAGAAAGTATGCGTTTGTTTTACAGCGTAAAACTAAAGTTTTATCATTATCAACAAAAAAATATTGAATAAGCAAGGTTTTTTCTACCAAAAATAATTCATAGTCTATTGCTATGAATTAAAAATGGTGATATACTACTAATAAAGTAGGAATTATTTGGAAAGGGGTGCTTCTTGATGAAAATTTCAACAAAGGGTCGATACGGACTCAGAATCATGACTGATCTTGCGGTCAACGGAAATGAGGGCTGTGTTTCCTTGAAGGATATTGCGGAAAGGGAGCATCTTTCCGAAAAGTATCTTGAGCAGATAATAAATCTACTTTCAAGGGCAGGTCTTGTCAAGTCACTCAGGGGCGCAAAGGGCGGCTATCATCTTACAAAGTCAGCCGAGGAAATCACCGTTGAGGATATTCTCAAGGCGACGGAAGGCTCTCTTGCTCCCGTTGCCTGTGCAGAGGACAGTGAAAAATGCGTCAACTATTGTGATTGTGTCACCTCATTCATCTGGACTGAGATTTATAAAGCCACAATCGGAGTGGTCAGCAGCATCACTCTCAAGGACCTTGCTCAAAGAAGTCAACAAATAGAAAAAACAGAATTGGAGTGTTTGAAATGAGACATGTATATGCAGACAATGCGGCAACAACTCCTGTTTCAAAAAAGGTTGTTGAAGCTATACTTCCTTATATGACAGAGCATTTCGGCAATCCGTCAAGTCTTTATGAGGTTGGACAGGTTGCTTCCCGTGCAGTCACAAAGGCTCGTCGGCAGGTTGCTCAGGCTCTCGGTGCTGATGAAAAGGAAATATATTTCACTTCCGGTGGCAGTGAGGCAGACAACTGGGCAATCAAGGGTGCGGCAGCTCTGGGTGCAAAAAAAGGAAAGAAGCACCTTATCACAACAAAGATTGAGCATCACGCTGTTTTGCACACCATGGCAGCTCTTGAAAAGGAAGGCTTTAAGGTGACTTACCTTGATGTTTACGAAAACGGTATTGTCAAGGTTGAAGATGTCGAAAAGGCTATCACAGACGAAACCTGTCTTGTGACAATTATGTATGCCAACAATGAAATCGGCACGATACAGCCGATTGCTCAAATCGGTGAACTTTGCAAAAAGAAGGGCGTTTTGTTCCACACCGATGCTGTTCAGGCTGTCGGCCATGTCAACATTGATGTCAAGGCTCAGAACATTGATATGCTTTCACTTTCCGGTCACAAATTCCACGCCACTAAGGGTGTCGGAGCGCTCTATTGCAGAAAGGGTATTGTTCTTCCCAATCTTATTGAGGGCGGTTCTCAGGAAAGAGGCAAGAGAGCAGGCACAGAGAATGTTCCGGGCATTGTCGGCTTGGGCGTTGCGATAACCGATATGTGCCAAAATATTGACGAAAATGCAGCTAAGGTCAAGGCTTTGCGTGACAGACTTTTCGAGGGTGCAAGCAAAATTTCACATTCTAGAATCAACGGTGACACCGAAAACAGACTTCCCGGAAACTTCAGCATGTGCTTTGAAGGTGTTGAGGGTGAAAGCTTACTTTTGATGCTTGACATGAACGGTATTTGTGCTTCAAGCGGTTCGGCTTGCACATCGGGTTCACTTGATCCGAGTCATGTTCTTCTTGCAATCGGACTCAAGCACGAGGTCGCTCACGGCTCACTCAGACTTTCGCTCAGTGAGAATAATACGCAGGAGGATGTTGATTATATCCTTGAGGTTCTCCCGGGAATTATCAACAGACTTCGTGAGATGTCACCTCTTTGGGAACATATTATGGAAAAAGAAAAGGCAGAAAAGGAGTAATTTAAAATGGAATACAGCAAAAAGGTTATGGAGCATTTTGCCAATCCTCACAATGTCGGTGAGATTGAGGACGCAAACGGTGTCGGTGAAATCGGAAACGCTAAGTGCGGAGATATAATGAAAATGTATCTTAAAATCGAGAACGACATCATCGTTGATGTTAAGTTCAAAACTTACGGCTGTGCAAGTGCTATTGCAACAAGCTCAATCGCAACCGATCTCATTAAAGGTCAGCCGATAAGCGAAGCATTGAAGCTTACAAACAAGGCAGTTGTTGAGGCTCTTGACGGACTTCCCGCAGTGAAAATTCATTGCAGTGTTCTTGCAGAGCAGGCGATTAAGGCAGCTCTTTCCGACTATTATACCCGTCAGGGCATTGATCCTGTTCCCATCGTCGGAAAGATTGAGGAGCATGAGCATTAAGAAAAAAGTGCAGACCCCATAAAGTAATAAGATTAAGACAAAAACACGAATAAAAAGCCTCCTTTGACTTGCGTATCGCATAATCAAAGGAGGTTATTTGTTGCTTTGAATTTATAAAAACACGCTTAAATAAGCTTTCTTCCCATAAGGACACCCATAACAGAAGCCATCATGAGACCTCTTGTCCAACCTGAGGAGTCACCGAGACAGTGGAGACCCTTGACATTTGTGTTGAAGTTTTCGTCCATTTTAACTCTGTTGGAATAGAACTTCAGCTCAGGTGAATAAAGGAGAGTTTCGGTTGAAGCAAAGCCGGGTACAACATGATCCATGGCTTTGATGAAGTTGATAATGTTCATCATTGCTCTGTAAGGCATTGCAGCTGTGATGTCACCGGCAACGGCATCGGGGAGAGTCGGCTTGACATTTGACTGTGAAAGCTCCTTTTCCCATGTTCTCTTGCCGTCGAGAATGTCACCGAAGCGCTGAACAAGAATGTGTCCTGCACCGAGCATATTTGTCAATTCACCGACCTTTTTGGCATATTCGATCGGCTGGTTGAACGGATAGCTGAAATTGTGAGAAACGAGAATAGCAAGGTTTGTGTTGTTGCTCTTTAAATCCTTATAGCTGTGACCGTTAACAACTGCAAGGTCGTTGTCGTAGTTTTCCTGACTTACAAAGCCGCCGGGATTCTGGCAGAATGTACGAACCTTGTTTTTGAACGGGCCGGGATAACCGATGAGCTTTGACTCGTAAAGCACTTCATTGACCTTTTCGATGATTTCGTTTCTGACTTCAACACGAACACCGATGTCAACAGTTCCGGGCTGATGAGCGATGTCATATTCGGCACAGATTTTTTCAAGCCAATCTGCACCTCTTCTGCCTGTTGCAATAACAGTGTGGTCAGCTTCGATTGTTATTAAATCGCCCTTGCTGTTACGCAGATGAACACCCTTACATTCTCCGTTTTCAAGAATGATGTCATAGCATTCATATCCGAAAATCATTTCAACACCGTTGTTGAGAAGATATTGCTCAATGGCATAATAAATATCCTGAGCCTTTTCTGTACCCATGTGTCTGATGGGGCAGTCAACGAGCTTGAGACCTGCCTGAATAGCTCTCATGCGGATTTCCTTAACTTCTTGACTGTTGCTGATGCCCTCGATGTGTGTGTCTGCACCGAATTCGAGATAAATCTTATCGGTGTAGTCGATTGTTTCCTGAGCGAGATCTTCACCGATAAGCTGAGGGAGGTCACCGCCAACCTCATAGCAAAGTGAAAGCTTGCCGTCGGAGAAAGCCCCTGCACCGGAAAAGCCGGTGGTGATGTGACAGTAGGGCTTGCAGTTTACGCATTTTTGAGTCTTGTCCTTAGGGCAGTGCCTTTTTTCAACGGGCTGACCCTTTTCGACAATGACAATTTTTTTGTCTGAACCTTTTTTGAGCATTTCAAGTGCGGTGAAGATACCGGCAGGGCCGGCGCCGATGATTGCAACATCTTTTTTCATTTTTCAGTTTCCTCCGTAATAAATTATCGCATAAGAAAAGACCTTTATCGGAATAGATAAAGGTCTGCCTCAAAATATTCCTCCTTAGTATAACACGAAACAGATATCGTGTCAAGAAAAGAGTATGCTTTAAGAGTAAATATATTGTAAATTTTGAAATTTAACTTATATAAGCGGAATTTCAAATTGAGTATAGTCACCGTTGATGCTTTTGCCGTTTATAAAGCAGCGTGCGGTGAAAATCACCTTGTCGGAATATACCTCGCAGTAATATCCGGTGCCGCAGTCGGTAATGCCGAAGTTGTTTTCTTTTCTGTAACCGGGAACGGAAAGAGAATAAACATTGTTTTGCTTGTTGAGCACTTCAAAGGTTTTCTCAAAAATACCACCGTGAAGATGACCGTTAATAAAGAAAACATTTTTGTATTTTTCCATTACGGCTCTGACCTCGTCGGATTGCTCTCCAAGGTCACCGTTTTTCCAAACCTCCGGCAGTCCGTGAGTTTCTTTGAATGGCTGATGGCACATTACAAAGGCAGGTTTTCCGTTTTCCGTTGCCTTTTTGAGCTGCTTGTCAAGAAAGTCGATTTGAGCAGGGGAGATGTACGCTTTTTCGGTAACTCGCTTTTCGGTTGAAAGAACAATGAAGGTGTAGCCCTTTATGTCATGGGAATAATAGCTTTTGTCGGCAGTGTCGATTTTAAGATAACGGCTGACCTTGTCCATGATGATTTTTTTGTTGGTCTTAAAGAAGAGCCGTGCATCATGATTGCCCATTGTCAGAAAAAGATTTGATATGACCTTTTGGTTGTCAAGGACAGAGAAAAATCGGTCATATTCGGACTTGAAGCCGTAATCGGCAATGTCACCAGCCATCAGCAGTGCATCAAACTCGGCATTGGATTTTTTCGCATCATCAAAAAAGTTCCGAAGATTGACAGAGGCACTTTCACGGTTCGGAAGATGCGTGTCCGCAATGCAGGCAAAGGAAAGCTTGAGCTTGTCTATGTCCCGATATTCTATTGGATTGTTTTCACTTTCAAGGGTGTATATTTTGTCGTATTTAGGGTTCAATGCTTTGAATTGAGCTTTGTATTTTGTTATTAAAATTTCAAGAGTCACTCATTTCACTCCAGTATGTTTTTTTATAATTATACATACGAATTTTTTTCTTGTCAATTATGAGTGGCTAAAAAAGCTGCATAATAGCTTAAATCAATTAAAATGAGCTTATGTCACCTTAAAGAAAGAGCTGTAAAAAACCTTCGTTTTTTACAGCTCCGTAGCTCTTTATTATAAATGTC
>CAZBFI010000109.1:0-5671 GCA_964491165.1 uncultured Faecalibacterium sp. | reverse complement strand
GGCGCAAACAAGATCGCTGTTATCAAGGTTGTTCGTGAGATCACAGGTCTTGGCCTTAAGGAAGCTAAGGAAGCTGTTGACGGCGCTCCCAAGGTTATCAAGGAAGCAATGTCAAAGGATGACGCTGAAGCTGCTGCTAAGAAGTTCGAAGAAGCAGGTGCAAAGGCTACTCTTAAATAATTCAATTTATTATTTAACCTTTTGTAATGAAAAAACCTCTCACTTTGTTTTAGTGAGAGGTTTTCTTGTTTTGTTTTTTAATCACAGCAGAAAATCAAAAACCGAATCGTCGCCTTGATAGTGTATTGCATTGATACCGATCTCATGAAGCTTTTTGAGATTGACAATGTTGTCATCAACCATGTATATCTCATCGTAATCGGTGTCCATTTCACGCACACAATGAAGATAAATTTCTTTGTCAGGCTTAGCGAGACCGAGCTTATATGAAATGAACAGCCTTTTAAAAAGTCGGGTCAGATTATGCTCTTCAAAGGCTTCCTCAACCAAATCCGACGGAGCGTTTGACAGCAATATGACATCGTATTTTTCGCCTAAGGCCTCAACTGTCGGAATTATCGAAAGGCGTGGCCGGAGCATACTGTTCCATTCGGTGAGCATTTTTTCCTTGTCAAGCATGAGACATTTTGCAAGATTGTCAAGCAACTGTTCATAGCTTATTTTGCCCAGATCGGCAGGCGAAAACAGCTCATCTTTGATTTTCAAAGCCTTTTCATCGTCAAGATATCTTTTCAAAAAAGCAGGGGCTATATCTTCAAAAATAACGCCGAAGCAGTCAAAAATAATGAGCTTTTTTGACATTGTTACACTCCTTTGTTTTAATGCATTCAAATTTTGCCGTTAACCGCCGGCTGCCGGACTGAGAAGCCAGATTTCCTCATCACCTTGAAGCTTCATTTTCTTTTTCATGCAACGCTCTCCTGAAACATACACGATAGCGTCCTTGAAATTCAAGGCTTTGTGAGGCATTAAGGCTTCATTTCTGGGCTGTTTAAATTTGAGCTTAGGGTCATTCTTTTCTTCTTGCTTACGGGCATAGTATGCATAATAATTTTTCTTCATCACATTGGAAATTTCATCAAAAACTTCTTCAACGGATTGAGCGTTAACCTCTATGTAGCTCATGCCTATTGTCGAGCGTAACACTCCGAAAATTTTAACCTTTACCATAGGGATAAACCTCCTTTATGCATTCGGGAATCCTTACTTTGAGACTCTTGAGGGTTTTCATCGTCGGTGCTCCGTCTTTCCAACCTCTGATGGCATAATAGGTCTTTTTCATTTTTTCGAGAGGTACTTTTGTCTTATCGTCATCGGGAACCTGATTTTCATCTGTGAGCCTCTTAGGCAAAGTGTCGGTATCAGGGCCGACAGGCATTCCGAGAATGATATTTGCAAGTCTTTCGGTGTTGTAGCCTCTGTCGGCTGTTTTAAGGAATGAACCGAGCGTGAACTTAGTGCCTGCGGCGGCATTAAGGACACGGGGGTATTGTACAAGAGGAAGATTTATTGCAAGAAGATCAATGTGCCTTGCAAAGAGGATGAAAATGGGGTCAACGGCTTCAAAAACAAGCTGAACAGCTCTTGTCAGCAGGCTTGTTGGCTTTCCGACGATAAAATCGGGGAGTATCGCATAGGAAGTGAAAACGCAGAAGCCTGCCGCAGAAGCTCCCTCCATCATGTTTTGGAATATGAAAGCAAGTCCTGCCTTGCCTCTTGTCGTGTAAGAATTCATGTTAAGTCCAAGACCCTCAAGCACAACAAGGTAGCCTGCATTAAGGTGACAGCCGCCACGGTTTGCCGTCGCATATCCGAGTCCGTGACCGACAGCTCCTCTCGGCTCATACGCTGCCAATTCCATTCCCTTTGCGTGTATTGCAAATTCCTTGCCACCGAATTTTTCACTCATACGCATTGTGCCGTCAGCAAGCTCATTGCCAATGCCTTCACGGTTTGCAATCATTTCAAACACTTCACTCAGATTGTCTGTTTTTCCGAATTCAAGACCGCAATCCCACAAGCCCTTTTCTTGAAGCTCCATTGCAAATGCGATTGAACCGGCACAGGAAATTGTGTCAATTCCAAGCTCATCAAGCTCATAATTCCACTTGATGATTTTTTCAATATCGTCATTCAAAAGGTTAGGGCCTAAAAGTCCGAGTGTTTCAAGCTCAGGCCCTTTGATGTTCTTTCCGTTATATGAAACTCTTCTTTCGCAACGCATCGGGCAGGAATAACAACCGCCGTTTTTGATGAGATGCTTTTCTCTGAGCTCCTCACCGGAAACCTTTTCAAAATTATCAAAACGACCGTCGCTGAAATTCTTTGTTGCGAGGATTCTGTGAGCCTGCATGGGAGCAACAAGACCTGCCGTGCCGAGCTTGGAAAGCTGAGCGCCCGTAATCGGATGCTTGAGCAGTGTCTTTTTCCATTGAGCGTTGATTTTGTCAAGACGCTTTTGGTTGTATATTTCAACCTCATTGTCACCCCTGGCAGTGATGAGCTTGATGTTCTTGTCACCGAAAACAGCACCAACACCACCACGGCCTGCCGTTCTTTCACCGGAGAAAACGCAGGCATAAAGCACCTTGTTTTCACCTGCAGGGCCGATTGTGAGAATACCGTTTCCCGAGGGAACCTGCTTTTGAGCAGGGCCGGTTTTCATGCCCTTCATTTCCGGCACAGCGTGAAAGAATACCTTGTCGTTAACAATTTCAATCCAAGTCAGCTCTTGTGCTTTTCCGGTGATTATCATTGCGTCCCAACCGGCTTTTTTCAATCTTCTTCCGAAATTTCCGCCACAGTTTGATGAGGTGAGAATGTTTGTCAGCGGAGAAATTGTTGAGATGTTGAATCTTGTTGATGACGGTGATTTGCAACGGGTGAGAGGGCCAGTTGTGATGACAAGCCAGTTATCCTCGTCGAATGCTTTCATGCCGGGCTTGATGTGGTTGAGGAGAATGTCGGCAGCCATGATTTTGCCGCCTATTGTACGCTTTCTGTCCTCGTCAGTCCACGGAAATTCTTCGTATGTTTTTTTGCCGATGTCAACAAAAAGAACCTTACCTGCATACGCTTTTAAATTACTGCTCATGGTAATTCACCTCTGTTTTTTATTTGAGATTGAGAGTGCTGATTTGATTTTCATCATAAATAAAAAGCTTTTTTGAAAGACTTTCATCTTCTCTTAAAAGGTAGCTGATGCCCGTTGAGGCTTGAATTGAGCCTATAACGCCTGCAACGGCACTGACTGAAAAGCTCGCCTTACCCTTTTGACAAAGACCTGTTTGACTTGGAGGGAGGCTCTTGTTCGGCAGATAAAGATATACCATTCCGTAAAAACCGTCAATACCTCCGACCGAAAGGGGAATGCTGTTGCTTTGCGCGAATTTTTCAACTGTTAAACGGGCTTTGCTGTTGTCGAGTGCTGAAAAAATGATATCGCAGCCTTTAAGGACTGAAAGGTCGCTTTCTTGCTCGATTTTTTTCTCCACGCAGACAAACTCTGTTTCAGGTTCGAAGGAAGCGAGAAATTCACCTGCGGTTTTTACCTTGCTTTTTCCGATGTCGTCGGCTTTATAGAGAAATTGTCTGTTAAGATTGCTTTTGCTGACCGTGTCAAAGTCAACAAGGAAAATCCTTTTAAAACCTGCACCTGCAAGATGAACGGCAATGTTGCAGCCGAGTCCGCCCATGCCGATGACGGCGGCGGTTTTATCTTTAAGGCTGAAGCCCTGTGTTTTTTCTTTAGTGTCCAAATCAGTAATTTCCTCCGCAAGAAACTGTTTTCGATGACATTGTTTCAACTGCATGAGGAAGAATCGGAAGAACAACATCAAGAGCTTCTTTGACTGCCTTAGGACTTCCGGGAAGATTGATGATGAGAGTGTTTCCTCTGATACCGCTGATTGCCCTTGAAAGCATAGCTTTTGAAGTGATTTCAAGGCTCTTGAGTCTTATTGCCTCGCTGATTCCCGGAACGGATTTTTCGATCACATCGGCAGTTGCTTCGGGAGTGACATCTCTTGGGGAAAGTCCCGTTCCGCCGGTGGTGAAGATGATGTCTGCGTCGGTTTTGTCACAGCCCTTTATGAGAGCTAAGGAGATAATCACCTTTTCATCGGGAACAACCTGATAAAAAACTGTTTCGCCAAGCTGTGAAACGATTTCGCTTATAAGCTTTCCGCTTTTATCCTCACAAAACCCTTGACTGCAACGGTCACTGACACAAATTACACCGAATTTCAAAAAAATCACCTCAAACTATGGAATTTAGAGAAACCTTATAGTATAATAATACCATTGTTAACAGTATTTTACAATACAAATTAAAGAAAAGTGTAGTTTATTAGTTAACAATTTATGAGAAGTGGGTGTCTCACCCTGATTCATTTTCCGACTCCAAGCTCTAAGTGAAAATTCATATGGGTGAAGGAGCGAAGCCGAAATAACACGGCTGTCCTGATGGAAAAAGGGCAGTTAACGGCTTAGGGTAAAACGGGAAACCGGTTTGCCTTCCGTGATTGAAAAGGAGAAATGAACATGAAAAAACTTCTTGCTGTGCTTCTTGCACTGACCATGCTCTTTGCCTTTGCGGCTTGTAAGGGCGGCAACACAACCGATGGCAATGTTACACCGAATGACGCTGTAAGCTCAAACGCAACCGATTCGGATGTGCAAAAAAACACGGTTATCCGTATGTCAACAACAACCTCGGTTAATGATTCGGGACTTTTGCCTTATCTGCTTGTGCATTTTGAGGAAAAAACCGGTTATAAGGTTGAGGTTCAGTCGGCAGGTACGGGTGCGGCAATCCAAAAAGCCGTTGACGGTAATGCAGATCTCATTCTTGTTCATGCCAAGGCAAGTGAGGAGACCTTTGTAAATGACGGCTACGGCGTTGAAAGAATCCCCTTTATGTATAACTACTTTGTAGTTGTCGGACCGTCGGATGATCCGGCAGGCATCAAGGGCTGTGAAAGTGCAGCCGACGCATTCGGAAAGATTGCACAAACTGAGTCAAAATTTGTTTCACGCGCAGATGAAAGCGGAACTCATAAGGCAGAGCTTAAAATCTGGGGCGACAATGCTCCCGATTCTCAGACTGCTGCATGGTATATATGTGCAGGACAGGGCATGGGTGCTTGCTTGACAATGGCAAGTGAAGAGGGTGCTTACTGTCTTACGGATAAAGCAACCTTCCTTTCAAACAAGGGCAGCCTTGACCTTGAAATTCTTCTTGCACAGGGCGAGGATATGAAAAATACATATTCTCTTATTGAGTGTAACCCCGAAAAGCTCGACGGACTTAACACTGCCGGAGCTAAGGCTCTTATTGAATGGATGACCGGTGATGAAGCAAGTGCGCTTATCGCAAAATACGGTCAGCAGGAGTACGGCGAGTCACTGTTTTACCTCATTGAAGAATAATTTTGGATAAAATCATAGAGGCGTTTGAAATGCTTTTGTCATCCGATGAGGAGATTTTGCAGATAATCGGTGTCACCTTGAGAATGTCGTTTTTCTCAACATCAATTTCCTGCCTTATCGGTATGCCCTTGGGTGTATTTTTGACAGCAAGCAATTTTAAAGGCAAAAGGACAATCAAAAAGTTAATCAATACCTTAATGGGCTTGCCACCGGTTGTGGC
>CAZBFI010000108.1:0-5710 GCA_964491165.1 uncultured Faecalibacterium sp. | reverse complement strand
ATTAGTTGCGTTTTTGCCTTGTATCTGCATTCGTTTCTCTCAAAACAAATTCTCCGACCTGAAACGGATGAGTTTTCGAGGAATTTATGGTGCAAAGACAAGAGTAAGGCTGACCCTTGCGATTGGATTTAAGCCGGAAATAACCGAAAAATCGCCGTTTAAGGCTGGCTCGGATAAGTCTACGATGCTTAAGAAAAAACCGTTAAACTATAGGTTGTTAAAAAACATTGAATTTTATGAATTTAAATGTTATAATCACAAATACAACTGACTATGTTATATGGATATTGGAGTGATGATGTTGAAGGAAACAAACAAAAAAGACAGTCAGCAGAAAAAAGAAAAGCTGCTTCTTATCGGTATGAGCGTTGTTGCGATTGTATTTATCGTGCTGGGCGTGAGGGCTTTTAATAAGGAAGTGCCGACTGCATCGGGTAATGCCGGCATAAGTCAAACGGAAGGTGTCATAACAACGCTTACATCGGCAGCAAATCCGCCTGTGGAAAGCAGCTCCTCAATGCCGCAGCAAGAAAAAACGACAGTTCAGCAGACAACTGCACAGCAAACAACTGCGGCACAGGTTGATGAGACAGAGGAAATTCTCAAGGTGGTTTATGACTCAGTCAATAAGCTCAAGTCCGCAGACGCAAGCTTTACCGGTCATAAGGTGCAAAATATCGACATGAAGCTTACAGATTGCAGTGTGCCCTCGATGACGGATTTTGTTAATAAGATTATTTCTGCTTTTATAAAAGAAGAAGTGTACGATTATGACTTTACCAACGGAGTTGCACAAGACCCCGAAAACGGAGGAACTACCACCTCAAACAGCACATTTCCTCCGGTAGATAAGGCTTTTTCTCTCACAAGAGACGGTGTTGCAAGTGCGAAAAAGGAGGTTGTCGGAGAAAATACGGTCTATTCGGTGAAGCTTGTTGCCGAAACGAGTACGCTTGAAAATCCGAGACCACCTTACCATAATTCAGCTTCCGACACGCTTGATCTTTCATCGGTGGATATTCCCGTTGCAACTATTACTAAGGCAGATTTTGAATATCCGGGTGCAACGATTTCCGTCACTCTTGATCCCGACGGTCAGATTGTCGCTTACCGTGAGCATCTTGACATCACCGGAACAGGTGAAGCAAAGGCTCTCGGAATGTCCGGTTACGGCACTCTTGAGGGCTATATGGAGGAAAATTGGGAGATCCAATGGAAGTAATTTTGAAGTAATTTTATTTAATAAAATATTTACATACCAATTGACAAAAGCAAATAACAAATGTTATGATATAAAACGCAATGTATTTATTTATTAAAAAGAATTTGATTAAAAAGTGAGGTCGATTACCAATGGCAATGTCAGATCTTGGTGTAATGCTCGGAAAGATGGTTTTCAAGGGGGTTAACCACTTTACATCCATTCCGGTTGAAACTCAGGAGAAGATTCTTCTTCAAATAATGGATGAGAACAAAGATACAGAATACGGTAAAAAAATAGGCTTTAAGGATGTTCATTCCGTTGAGGATTTTCAGAGAATAGTTCCGCTTTCAACTTATGATACTTATGCTGATTATGTTGACCGTATGCTTAACGGCGAAGAAAATCTTATGATGGCAAGAAAGTGCATAAGATATTGCACATCCTCAGGCTCAGTCGGTAAGCCCAAGGTTTTGCCGCAGTCTGCTAAGGCACTTTTCAATATGCAGTCAATGGGCTTTGCAGCAACTCCCGCCTGTGCTGAAATCTGGTTCAAAAAGCACGGTCAGAAGTTCCCCAAGCAAATCGGCCCCGTTGCTGTTATTCTCACCGGCCATAAGATGAAGGACGGCAAAATGGGTAACGGCGCAGGTCAGATTCCTTTTACTTACCTCAAGCCGATTTCAAAGTTTTTCATGACAACACCGAATGATTTCATGTATCCCGAAAATGAGGATGCAGTTGATTCAACATATTTCCATCTTCGTTTCGCTCTTCAAAGAAGAGATGTTTCCTTCCTCGGTTCAATGGTTGTTACACTTCTTACCGGTATGTTTGATTATCTCGAGCAAAACTGGGAGCTTGTCTGCAAGGATATCGAGATGGGTACAATTGACAAGAGCATCAAGTGTCCTGCCGAGCTTCGTGCAAAGTGGGAAAAGAAGTTTAAGCCGATGCCCGAGCGTGCTGCCGAAATCAGACGCGAATGCGAAAAGGGCTTTGATGATCCCATCGCTCCGAGAATCTGGCCTAAATTTGTATGGTCCTACGGTATGATCGGCTCGAACCTTCAGTTCTATGTTCAGAAGCTTCGTAAGCACATCGGTGACGCTCCCATTCACAACATGGGTTATGCTGCCGCAGAAGGCTACATGGCTATGCCCGTTGAGCTTAATGTTAATGATGCAGTTCTTCTTCCTCGTTCACTTTTCTTCGAGTTCATTCCCGTTGATGATCCCGAATGCGAGAGACCTCTCACCATCGGTGAGGTTGAGGTCGGCAAGGATTATGAGCTTGTTGTAACAAACTTCTCAGGTCTTTACCGTTATAAAATCGAGGACGTTGTTCGCATTACAGGCTATTTCAACAAGACTCCTAAGATTGAGTTCCTTTACAGAAACAACCTTGCAATGAACATTGCAAATGAAAAGACAACAACTCAAATGGTTGACTGGGCTGCTGCAAAGGTTCAGGAGGAGCTTGGCATTTCCTTAAAGGGTTACAGCTTCTATGACGACAAGGCAAATGATCCGGTTCGTTACATGATGCTCGCAGAGCCGGAAGGCGAGATTTCCAAGGATAAAATACCCGAAATCGAAAAGTGTCTTGACAAATGGCTCAGTGAAAGCAATGAAAAATATTTCAAGTATCGCCGTTGGGGCATGATCGGTGAGCCTAAGGTCGTTTTACTTAAAAAGAATACATACAACGACTACAAGGATATGCTTAAAAAGCAGGGCAGAGTTCTTAACCAGATCAAGCCGGTTACGGTTATAAACACAGATGAAAGAAAAGAATTCTTCTTTGCTCATATCGACGAATAATGAATTTACCGCCTTTGTGAAAACGGGGGCGGTGCTTTTTTAGCTTTCGCAGTAGACAAAACTTTTATAAAGTGTTACAATATACAAAATATTTTCAGTGAAAGAGGAGTTAGATAAAATGTCTGTACTTGCAGAAAATGAGGCAGTTTCACGCTTTCAACAGATTATAAGAGTCAAGACCGTTTCGGCAAAGGACGGTAATTTTGACAAGGAAGAATTTTCAAAATTTCTTCCGCTTTTAAAGGAGCTTTATCCCAAGGCTTTTGAGGCTGTTGAGGCTGAGCTTATCAATGAATTCGGTATTCTTTTGCGTTGGAAGGGTAAGATCAGTGAAAAACCTGTTGTGCTTATGGCACATCATGATGTTGTTTCAGATGAGGGACAGGATTGGAAATATCCTGCGTTCGAGGCTGAAATACATGACGGTTATGTTTGGGGCAGAGGCACGATTGACACTAAGTGCATTATAGCTGCCATTCTTGAAAGCATCAACAATCTTGCAGCAGAGGGCTTTGTGCCTGAAAGGGATATTTATTTTGCTTCAAGCAACTGTGAAGAGGTTGCCGGTGACACAATGCCGAAAATCGTTGACACCTTTATTGAAAGAGGAATAAAGCCGAGCTTTGTTCTTGATGAGGGCGGAGCTATCATGACAAGCTTACCCATGGGCATCAAGACACCGTTTGCAATGGTTGCTCTTTCGGAAAAGGGCTGGGCAGTGCTTAAACTGACTGCAAAATCCAAAAGTGCGGCACATGGTGCAAAGGCCACCTCAACAGGTGATAAGGTTTCCGCACCGGTAAAGCTTGTAAGAGCACTTTGCAAGCTTGATTCATCACCGTCAAAGGCAACAATCACACCTGCTCTTGAGGGTATGCTTCAAAGCTTTGCTCCCTATGTTTCAAGTCCGCTCAATAAGGTCTTTGAAAATGTCGCTTATCTTAAACCGATTATCAAAAAGGCAATGGAGAGTAATGCCGACACTGCCGCAATGATTCGCTCTGCAATCATTATCAACGGTTATGAGGCAACACCCGTTGACGGTGCAACACCTGAAATTGCAACTGCAACCGTTAAGGTGAGAATTGCTCCTCAGGATACACTTGAAGAAATTGTTCAGCACATTAAAAAGGTTGTCGGAAAGGATATCACTATTGAGATAACCGAACGCTCAGAGCCGCCGAAGATTTCCGACCATAAAACCGAATCGTTTGAATTTATCAAGCAAACCATCAAAAATGTTTTCCCCGATGTCGGAGTTTCACCGTTTATTCTTAACGCAGGAACAGATTCACGCCACTTTGCTAAAATTTGCGATGAAATTTACCGTTTCGGTGCATTCCGTCTTAATGACGATATTTTCTCAACCGTGCACTCTGCAAACGAGAGACTTCCGGTTGATGATTATTTGAAGATGATTGAGTTCTACACTCAGCTTATGAAAAACATAAAATAACAAAAAAATAAAGGCAGCATATACTGAAAACAACTGACAATTAAGGGGTGAAGCTGATGCTTTCAACAGTTGTAACAGGTATAATGCTGCCTTTTATCGGTACGGCTTTGGGAAGTGTTACCGTATTATTCATGAAGAAAAACAGGAGAAATGCATTGACTGACTGTATGTCGGGCTTTGCCGGAGGGGTCATGCTTGCCGCTTCCGTATGGAGCTTGCTTTTGCCGGCGTTGAGCAGAAGTGAAGGCTTGGGAAGTATAGCCTTTTTGCCCTCTGCTGTCGGCTTTTTCCTTGGAACAGTGTTCATGATAATATGTGAAGTGCTTTTGGAAAAACTGTTTTTCAAGGGTAAGCAGAACAAAAAGAGGGGAAAGGCTGTGACGGCTTTTGCAATCACGGTTCATAATTTTCCAGAGGGTCTTGCTGTCGGCTTGGTTTATGCGGCTTTGCTCACATTTCCGGATTCGATTTCCCTTTCAGCTGCCATTTCTTTAAGCTTGGGAATCGCCATTCAGAATATCCCCGAGGGTGCGATAGTTTCTCTGCCGTTGTTATCTGAGCGAATCGGAAAAGGAAAGGCTTTTCTTTACGGAGTGCTTTCGGGTGCGGTTGAACCCTTGGGTGCTGTTCTGACTTTGTTTTTCGCCAAACAGTTTTCACCTTTGATGCCGTATTTACTTTCTTTTGCGGCAGGAGCTATGGTGTTTGTTGTCATCAATGAGCTTTCCGAGGAAATGAAATATGAAAAAGGGAAATGGCGAGGAATGTTGTTTTTCGCATTGGGCTTTGTGATCATGATGAGTCTTGATGTTGCTTTGGGATAATGTGGAGTAGGTTATATTGAGCGTATTTAACAAATTCCACAAGAATTTATTTTAATAAAAAACACTCTTTTGTTTTGATAGGCAAAAGAGTGTTTTTAGCTTGTATTTCACTGTCAGATGTCATTTTGAGCTTTTGCATGAGGTAATCGGAATTACTCGCAAAGAAGTGCATTTTTCAGAAAGAAGGTTAGAAAAATTCATGGAAAGCTCTGCAAGATTATTCTCTTTCATAAAGCTTTCTTCATAAAAGAAAAAGTTATTCATTGATACGATGCTTGCCATAAAACATGACAAAGGAAAACAACATTCAAAAAAGGCTCTTTTGTCTGTTGGACAAAAGAGCCTTTTTTGTTGGCGGAGAAGAGGAGACTCGAACTCCTGCGCCGGTTACCCGACCTACGCCCTT
>CAZBFI010000107.1:0-5717 GCA_964491165.1 uncultured Faecalibacterium sp. | reverse complement strand
CCCGACCTACGCCCTTAGCAGGGGCGCCTCGTCACCAACTTGAGTACTTCTCCATTGGTACCGTTAAAAAACGATTATAAAAAAATGGCGGAGAGAGTGGGATTCGAACCCACGGTACGCAGGACGTACGACGGTTTTCAAGACCGTTCCGTTATGACCACTTCGGTATCTCTCCATGAATGCCCAACTATATTAACATAATTATATAAAGTTGTCAAGAGTTTTCCGAAAATATTTTTCATGTATGAAAAGTTTTTTGAATAATTTCACTTTTGGTTGACAAGAAAAGGATAAAGTTGTATCATATACTATGAATAATAGTAAAAATGGATATGTGTGTCCGGAATAAAATAATAAGGAGCATTTTCAAATGAAGAAAATTCTTGCTTTCGCTCTTGTGTTTATAATGCTGTGGGCAATGGCTTTGCCGGCTTGTGCAAGTCCGCTTGAGGCTTTCTATACTGCTGATTTAAAGGTACAACCCGGTAATCCACGTGCGGACAAGCCGGAATACAGCTATGCGTGGTTGGATAACATCATCGTCAGATATGATCCGAGTGCAGTCACATCAGTGGCTTATACACCGATTCCAAAGGATTATCAATATGAGCAAACCTTTGACGATTTTGTGCAAGAGGTCGATAATTACAGCCTGCTTTTTAAGCTTGATGAGGAAACTGTCGGTGAGGCTTACAGCAAAATATCCTCATTGATTTATTATACTGTTACGGCAATGGGCTTTACCAGCGATTATGAAACCATGTGTGCTTATGTTCAAAGTCAGGGGATAACTCTTTCGAGAAATAATGCCGTTGACAATGCAGTGGCAGTTGCCGTTGTTTATGCCGCTTTAAAATATAATGCAGTTTATGTGCTTTATGAAAAAGAGGTTGAAATTCCTGTCGGTACAAGTGTTGATCAGGCACTTATAGTTATTCTTTCCGCTGTTACGGGAACTGTTCTTCCGTCGGGAATTGACAGCTATTCCGGTTTCGGCTTGCTGACAATTAAGAATTATATTACGCAGTTTGAGGAACTTCCGATAAGCGACAATCCCGAAGCCGATGAAATTTTTCATTGGGCAAAGGTAATAACTGCGAGTGAAAACAATTATCAAGTGCCCGTTGTATCCTTTCAGGAGGCGACAAGGGCTCAAAAGGAATATGTTGATTACCTTTATTATGCATCAATAATCAACACTGTTTATGATGTGAATGTTGACCCGGTTTATCTTATTCTTGCCATGCAAAGCGGTGAGGACAAGGCACTTCAAAGATTCATTTTGAAGGAGATGCTTGAGGAAAAAGGTGTTTCGTATGATTCCGGTGTAAGCTGTGAGGAGCTTTTTGACCTTGCTTGTAAAAACGGTTATTTTGCTCTCGAGGATGATTTTTATACCGATATATTCGATTATTCCTTTACAGTTCCGGCTTCTTGCGAAAAGGTTTGGTTTACGCCCTTCGGGCTTGCTTCACAGCTTGAGGGTGGTAACGATGCTTATCTCTCTGTTTTCCTTAACGGCGTTCAGATGGCTGTCAATTCAACAGTAAGCACACCATTGAATCCGTCAAAGGCACAGGAGAATGTTGAGCTTAAAGTGGTTTATGATGATGGTGTGAATCCGCAACAGGTTGCCGTATATTCATTCAAGGTTATGAAGAGTGCGGCTCTCGACAAGGAAAATACCACTGTTTCGGAAAATGATATGGTCGGACAGGTTGAGCAATTCATCGGCACAATAATTCCAAACTCTAACACGGTGGCAAATGAAAAGGTTGACCAAATTTTCTCGTCGATTGATTCTGCTTTTTCGAGTGTAGCAGACGGAATTGACTCCAATCTTCTCACCACCTACGGCATGAATGAAAGCACTGCTTCAAATAATGACAAGAGCTTGCTTGAGGGCTATGATGTTCAGACAACAGCTCAGACAACTGCAACGGCAAGTGGTGACCGCTTTGATTTTGATTACCTTGAGCAGTTGATTGACGGAGTTTATGTTACAGATGCTAAGGGAAATATAGTTACAACAAAGTCGCTTTACGACAACGATAAAGACGACAATGAGCAGAGCATTATCCAAAAGGTTACAAATACAGTCAAGGAGAGTCCTGAGGTTGTTGCTGTGCCGTCAAGCTTACTTGCAGCATTTTCGTTTATGGGTTACTTCATAACCAAAAAGCACCGCAGCTACGATGAAGAATTCATTGAAGGAACAGCAGAGGAAGAAACCGACAGTGATGAGCAATAAGTTTTTTGCGACAGCTTAAAGGGTATTGCTTTTCGGCTGACAAAATTGAATAACATTAAGAGGCGAAAAGACGTTGTTTTTTCAGCCTCTTTTTTTGTGAAAGTAATTGCTGTCTTGACACATCAAAATAATTGCAATATAATAATTGAGGAGAAAACATGAGAAAAGGAGAAAGCAAAATGACAACTGATACAGTCAGCAAAAAACAGCTTCGCCGTGAAAAAGAAATTGCCAAATGGGAAAAACAAAAAGCCAGACCAAAGCGGAATATGTACTTTGTTTATCTCGTTTTTATCATCACGATAATTTATGCAACGGATGAAATTGCTTCACAAATCGGCACACTCATGAAAACGGAGATTGCAAACGATCTTTTCATGAAATTCGGAGACAGCTCTGTCAGTATACTTGATATTCTTTCGGTTCTTGTTGTGCCGTTTCAAGCATTAGGTCTTTTGTACCGACCTCTTGCCGACAAATACGGCAGAAAGCTTTTCCTTGTCATAAACACTTTCGGAATGAGCTTTTCAATGCTTGTAATTTTCCTTTCAAATAATCTTTTTCTTTATTTTGTGGGAGCTGCACTTGTTCAGTTCTTCGTTCCACATGATATGCATGTGGTCTACATCATGGAAACATCATCGCCTAAGAATAGGGCAAGAATATATTCGACCATAAAGTTCTTTGCCAATTTAGGTGTTATGCTTGTTCCTCTTTTAAGGCGTTTGCTTATGCATGAGGATTCACAGTGGCGCATAGTTTATTTTGTTCCGGCTGTTGTCGGAGTTATAACCTGTTTCATTGCTCTTCTTTTTGCAAGGGAAACCGATGCATTCATTGATTCCCGATTAAGATATCTTCGCTTGACCGATGAAGAAAGGGCAGCCGAAAAGGAAAAAAAGAGTCAGGAAAATGCACAGGGTGGACTTATTCCGGCGTTGAAGTTTGCCATGAAGCACAAGCAGCTTCGTTGGCTTTATATTTCGGCGGCAATTGCGAATATCGGTTTTTTAGGCTCAATCAATTATCAGGTCATCATGTCGTACGGGTACGCACAGAATCTTATTAACAGTGGCTTATTTTCCGATTTCACGCAAGAGCTTATGAACTTAGTAAGCACGGGCAGTATCACTAAGGCACTGTTTCTTTTCCCCGTCGGCTGTTCGGTGGCTCAGCTTGTAATGGGCTTTGTTTCCGACACAAAGGGAAGAAAATCTGCCGCAATGCTTACTGCTTTCAACTGTCTTGTGACATTTGTGGCTTATTATCTCGGAGCGAATATGGGCTGGAATCCTTATCTTGTAGGCTTTTTATGCGGTGCTTGTATAGGTAGCTATTATTCGACAAACGATGTAATTATTATGATGATCGGTGAATCGTCACCGACAAATCTGCGTTCGTCAACAATGTCCGCCGAGTTTATAGTTGTGGCTGTCGGTGTGGCAATTTCTTATGTGATAAGCTTTCCGCTTACTTATATTTTCGGCAACAGTGCAATCGGCATTATTTGCTTTGCTCTCACTGTTCCGGGCTTTATCGGCGCACTTATTACCATGGCAAAAAAGACTCATGAAACAAAGGGTATAGATATGGATACCGTCACGGGCCTTGAGTGGGATTGAGACTGAGAAAGAATATTTTAAACAAAAATGGGCGATTGGCAAAGTAACAGATAAAAAGTGAGTTAGGGCAGAAAAACGCAGTTTTTCTGCCCTTGAGTTTTATGCAGACGCTCACTGTCTGACTGACAATTCAAATACTGTGAATCTGCATACACTTATTTTATTTGTACACCCTTGCCACACTGGTTTGCCGGACATCAATTTTAGCACTTACAGTGTTATCATCTGCGATTCCGTTTTTACAGCATAACACAAAAAAACTTTATTTTACTCACATAACCTACTTTAAAGCTCAAAAAGGATCCCTTTAAGCTTTCGCCGAAAGGAATCCCTTAATGCTGTTATTTTGTGCAATCGCACCTTTTTTTAGAATATGCCTTGAGCCATCATAGCGTCTGCAACCTTGATGAAGCCTGCAATGTTTGCACCTGCAACGAGGTTGTAACCGAGACCGTATTTCTCGGATGCACTTGCCGAGTTATCGTGAATGTCCTTCATGATTCTTCTGAGCTTCTGATCAACCTCTTCTGCTGTCCAGTTATATCTCATTGAGTTCTGGCTCATTTCAAGTGCCGAAACTGCTACACCACCTGCGTTGACTGCCTTTGAGGGTGCAACTGCTTTGCAGTGCTTCTGCAAGTATTCGAGAGCTTCGTTTGTTGTGGGCATATTGGCAACCTCAATGTAGTAGGGTACACCGTTTGCAACGAGCTGCTCTGCTTCCTTCATGCCGATTTCATTCTGTGTTGCACAGGGCATTGCAATGTCAACCTTAACATTCCAGGGCTTCTCGCCGGGGAAGAACTGAACACCGAATTTATCGGCATAATCCTGAGCCTTGTCTCTGCCCGATGCACGCATTTCAAGAAGATAATTGATTTTTTCTTCTGTTACAATGCCGTCGGGATCGTATACATAGCCGTCGGGGCCGGAGATGGTGACAACCTTACCGCCAAGCTCTGCGATCTTTTTAGCTGTACCCCAAGCAACATTGCCAAAACCGGAAATTGCAACTGTTTTGCCCTTGATTTCTTCACCAAAGTGCTTGAGAACCTCAACTGTATAATATGATGCACCGTAACCGGTTGCTTCGGGTCTTATCAGTGAACCGCCAAAGGAAAGACCCTTTCCTGTAAGTACGCCGTTTTCAAAACAACCCTTAATGCGTCTGTACTGACCGTAAAGGTAAGCAACTTCCTTAGCACCGACACCGATATCGCCTGCGGGGACGTCTACATCAGGGCCGATATGTCTGTAAAGCTCTGTCATGAATGCTTGACAGAAGCGGAGAATTTCTCCGTCGCTCTTGCCTCTGGGGTCAAAGTCCGAACCGCCCTTAGCACCGCCTATGGGCAGACCGGTGAGACTGTTTTTAAAGGTTTGCTCGAAGCCGAGGAATTTCATGATACCGATATAAACTGAGGGGTGGAATCTAAGACCGCCCTTGTAAGGGCCGATTGCTCCGTTGAACTGAACTCTGTATCCGGTGTTAACATTAACAACACCGTTGTCGTCAATCCATGTGACACGGAAAGTTATCTGTCTTTCCGGCTCAGCCATTCTTTCGAGAAGTGCAGCCTTTTCGTATTCGGGATGCTGTTCAATGACGGGAACAAGTGAAGTGTAAACTTCAGTTACAGTCTGAACAAATTCAGGCTCAATTGCGTGCTTCTTTGCAACGCTGTCAATTACTCTTTGTACATAATTCATGGTAATCATTCCTTTTCGGTAGAATCGCAAGCGTTTCTCATTCATTAAAATATAAAAAATACTTGTTACGGTGTAATATTTTATACCTCTGTGTAACAAATTGCAAGAAAAAATAATGAAGATTTTATATTTTG
>CAZBFI010000106.1:0-5797 GCA_964491165.1 uncultured Faecalibacterium sp. | reverse complement strand
TTTGAGAAAACGGAGTGGTTAAAATGTATTGTAGAAATTGCGGAAGTGAAATGTCTGACAACGCTGCCGTATGTGTTAAGTGTGGTGTTGCTCTCAAGGGAAACGGTGCGGCAGGCACAGGAGTTACCGGTGAAAAATCAAAAATGATAGCCGGACTTCTGGCAATCTTTTTGGGACATCTCGGAATTCATGAATTCAACTTAGGAGAGAAAAAGAAGGGTATTGCTAAAATTATTGCAACCGTAATATGTGTATTTCTCTTTATAATCGGTATCGGATTCATAGGTTTGATAGCTGTTTGGATCAAGGAACAGCACTCGCACCATTAGAGCTTGATATTATCGATATATGCTATATTTCTGATTCGGTAGCTGAAGTCGAGCTTTATTATATCGAAAACGAAAATTCTGTAATAGCGTATTTGCAGATGAAAAAGAAAGATGAAGCCTGGCGAGTTGACAGTGATTTCTATTTAGAAAGCAAGGCTTGATTAACACTTCTTCCAAACACACCGAAGCAGGATAAAGAAAGGGATTCTCCGGCTTATAACAGCTTGAAGAATCCCTGAAATTTTAAATTCTTTATTTTTTTGTGTTTCACTGTTCTTGATTTTTTCAGAATTAAAATTGGGATGCGAAAGGTTCTTGTCTTTCACATCCCATTTTATTTTTTGGTGGAGATGGCGGTAATCGAAACCGCGTCCGAAAATCAATCCGCACAACTTTCTCCGGGTGCAGTCAATCTTTTAAAATTCCCTTGCCGTAACGCCGGTCGACAGGCTTAACGGTTCGGTAGCCTTTAATTCATGACGGCACTCAAGGCACTTTACCGTTCACGTTCACTGCTAAGTCGACGCCTTTAGTTCAGCCGCAGTAATCCGAACTTAGACGGGCCGCATTAAGCAGCCTTTAATACTGTAGTATTGTCGTTTATTTTTAAGTTTGTGACTTTTAAAGTGGTGCCACTCCACTACCCGCTTATTATGTTTCAAAATCCCCGTCGAAATCCTTTCATCCCCATATAAGATTCAAGGAAAACGGACATTTATATACTACATTTATATTATATCCGTTTTCCGAAAATTTTCAATAGAAATTTTATCCTGACTTAGCTTATTTCAATCCTGACTCTTGTGTTGTCATCAGCAACAAGATCTAAGATCTCGCCCGAAACTCCGTTTTTGATAAGCTCCAGAATCTTTTCGACTTGTGAATCCTTCAAATGATTCGTTCCCAGAACACTCGAAATTTTAACCCCCGTATCTGCTATTCTTGCTATGAACGGCAACGGTAAGGTTATGTTCACCGGCTTGTCTTTCTTGCTGTCGTGAACGACAATCCTCAATTTCAGCTTAGAAATATCTGCGTTTTTTCTTTCACCGCCGTAGGATTCGTGGCTGACAACTTCGGTCAGCTGTTCATTTTTTTGTTGAACTCTCCGACTGCCCATAAGCTCATCTATGCTTATATCCAAAACCTCGGATATTTTCGGCAAAAGCATTATATCGGGACAAGAAGCTCCGTTTTCCCATTTTGACACCGCTTGCGGCGTAACTCCAAGAAGCTGTGAAAACTCCTCCTGCGTATAATTCAACTGCTTGCGTCTTTTTGATATTCTGAAGCCGAGAGTTTCCTCATTTTCATTTGAAGTGTTATTGTTGTTAAGCATTATTTTTTTCTCCTTTTTAACTGAATTACCAAACAGTGTGCCTAAGGCAGCTCAGCTCTCCGACAACGGACAGCAGACAAGAACCCGACTCTGTTTGACGCTTACAGCTTACAGCATAATGCAGTTGAAATGAAGCGACTGACAGTTAAATGAGCTAAACCAACAGTTGATATCGACCAAAACAAGCTCAACCTATGGTTGAATATTCTGTTAAAGAATATAAAAAGATACAGAATGAATCAGCCGAGCAAAATTGAGCGTTAGCTTTTTTTACAGCCCTATCAGTATCGTTCCTTAAAATTACGCTCCATATCTCTTTTTGCAGACTTTTCCGCAGCAACTTCACGCTTATCGTAAAGCTTCTTACCCTTGCAAAGACCCACCTCAAGCTTAGCTCTGCCTTTAAGAAAATAGACAGATAAGGGAATGAGTGTCAAGCCCTGCTGCTTTGTGACTCCCAAAAGACGATTGATTTCACGCTTGTGCATCAAAAGTCTGCGTACACGCATCGGGTCACGGTTAAAAATATTTCCCTGCTCATAAGGACTTATGTGCATTCCGTTGACAAAAATTTCTCCATTGTCAATGCTGCACCATGAATCTTTCAGATTGAGCCTGCCCTTTCTGATTGATTTCACTTCTGTTCCGAAAAGCTCAATCCCTGCCTCATAAGCTTCAAGAACAAAATAATCGTGCCGTGCCTTTTTGTTTTGAGCGACAACCTGTTTTTCATCTGCTGTTACATTCAAGCACAGCACCACCTTTCACAACAAACAGCCGATCTTATCGACGGCTGTATTTTTTTAAATATTTCTTCTTCCCTCGAGCGCCCTTGTCAGCGTAACCTCATCGGCATACTCCAAATCGGAACCAACGGGAACGCCATAAGCAAGACGGGTAACCGAAACGCCCATCGGCTTTAAGAGTCTCGATATATACATGGCTGTCGCCTCTCCCTCAACAGTGGGATTAGTCGCCATGATAACCTCTTTTACAGTGCCGTCGCCCATCCTTTTAAGAAGTTCCTTGACACTTATATCCTCCGGCCCGACACCGTTCATCGGCGAAATTACACCGTGAAGCACATGATATGTACCGTCAAATTCCTTGGTACGCTCGAAAGCCATCACATCTCTCGGATCTTCAACAACACAGATTATACTGTGATCCCTTGACGGATTTTTACAGATATGGCAAAGCTCATCTTCCGATAAATTACAGCAACAAGCGCATTTTTTGATTTTTTGGTGAGAGTCGAGAATCACCTTTGCAAAATCCTCAGCCTCTTCTTTTTTCATGTTAAGCACATAAAAAGCGAGTCTTTGCGCACTTTTATGCCCTATGCCGGGCATCTGCTCAAACTTCTCGATGAGTCGGGAAAGTGAATTTACTCCGTAGCCTGCCATCAGAACGGAAGGTTGAGACCTGCAAGACCACCCTGAGCAGCCTGCATTGCCTGATTCATCGCATCGTCAGCCTTACGCATTGCTTCATTTGTTGCGGCAATGATGAGGTCGGTGAGCATTTCAATGTCTTCGGGATCAACAACATCAGGCTGAAGCTTAATTTCTTTAACCTCATGTGCGCCGGAAACAGTAACCTCAACTGCTCCGCCACCTGCCGATGCAACAAAATCACTGCCTTCAATTTCAGCCTGTTTTTGCTCCATCTGAGCTTGCATTTCCTGAATTTTCTTCATCATGTTCATCTGTCCGCCACCGTTGGGCATTCCCGGAATTCTTGCTTTCATTATTTATAACTCCTTTAATTGTGTTTTTATTTTCAATAAATTATACATTTGTTACGGTTTAATGTCAACATTTATATCCATTGTTCTGGCTTGACTTATCAAATCCTCCAACGGATCTCTCGCTTTTTTTGAATCAGCCGTTGAATTGCCGTCTCCCTTAGGAGCGCTCAGTCCCAGACGGTATTTTTTGCCTGTGACTCTGAAAACAGCTTGCTTGACATCTCTTGAATTTGAGCCTGTTCTTATGAATGCGCTAAGGGTCGGATTACTGCTTTTTATCAAAACAAAATCTCCGCTTATATATGCCTCGGAATCGTGAAGCACACCCCAAAGTGGCATATTGATTTTTGTCAGCTCCGAAAGCACCTCTGCCCAAGGCAAATATTCCTCGCCGTCCTGTTTTGACGGGGTCGGCGCATCGGAATATTGAGGCTCATTTGCATAAGCCGGTTCGGGAGCTTCCTGAGTGTAAAACTGATTTTCACTGTAAGCAGAGTCGTTGGCATTCATATATGCATCGAAAGCTGTTGAAACAATCGGCTTTTTTGTTTCCTGCGACTCAGCCTGAGCTTCTTTCTTTTCAGGTTGCGATGCTTCCGGCTTTTGCTCAGGCTTTCTTTCCTGTGGCTTTACATATTGAGAGATAAGCTGACCGTCATCGCTGCTTTGCTCATGGGAATCGGAATAAACAACGGCTTTGCTCTTAACGGCAAGCTCAAGGTCGGCAATTCTTCTCAAAACAGCCTCATTATCGCTGTCAAGCTTTGGGGAAGCAAGACGGATAAAGGTCATTTCCATTTCAGTCCGTCGGTTAACTCCTCGCTTAATATTTGCCATGCATTCCTGTAAAACGGAAATTGCTTTTAAAATCCCCTCAAGGTTAAAGCCGGCACTTTGTTTTTTAAACTGCTCCATTTCACTGTCGGTGCATACCAACAGACTCTCCGGCTTTGAAACAACCTTGACTATCATAAGATTACGGAAATGATTTATCATATCGGAGCAAAGGCGTTCCATGTCAACCGAATTTGAATGTAAATCGCTTATGAGCCTCAACGCTTCGGCAGAATTGCAGCTGCTGACCGTGTTCGCAAGCTCAAAAAGATGATCCTTTCCTGCCATGCCTGCCACCGAGCAGACAATATCAGCGGTTATAGAGTCACCGTGACCCGTACATTGATCAAGCAGTGAAAGTGCATCTCTCATGCCACCGTCTGCAATTCTGGAAATCAAGGTCAAGGCTTCATCGTCAGCCGTAAAGCCCTCCAATTCTGCGATTTTCTTCATTCTGGCAATCATAGCTTCGGGAGAAACACGCCTGAAATCAAAACGCTGACAGCGTGAAACGATGGTGACGGGAAGTTTTTGAACCTCCGTTGTTGCAAGAATAAACTTAACATGAGCAGGCGGTTCTTCAAGTGTCTTCAAAAGAGCATTGAAAGCACCGATGGAAAGCATGTGAACCTCATCGATGATATAAACACGATATTTGCAGGAAGCGGGAGTAAAGTTGATTTCCTCGCGTATATCACGGATATTTTCAACACTGTTGTTGCTTGCAGCATCAATTTCGGCAACATCAACAATTGTACCGTCATCGATTCCACGACAAATTTCACATTCGTTGCAAGGGTTTCCGTTGACGGGATTGAGACAGTTGACAGCCTTTGCGAGAATCTTCGCACAGCTTGTTTTTCCCGTTCCCCGTGAACCCGTGAAAAGATAAGCATGGGAAATCTTGCCCGATTCAATTTCCTTTGAAAGTGTTTCGGTGATATGGTCCTGTCCAACAACATCATCAAAAACACGAGGCCTGTATTTTCTGTATAAAACCTGATACATCTTTCCCCTCCTCACAACTTAAAAAAAGCTTTTTTAGATTAGAAAAGAGTAAGACACCTTTTCTCGGTCATACAGTGCAGGCGTTGCTGTGTCGCACAGACATTCCCCTTAATGCTGCTCGGTCTCCCGCCTGACATGGTTCGGGGTGTTCTGTCGCACAGGACCCGCACTGCATGACCAAAACAATGTATCTTACTCTAACTCGAAATATTATAATATAAAACGCTGAGAAAATCAAGTCTTTTTTTACATTTGGGAGCAATTTACAAAATATAAACATTATGCTAAAATATTGCATATTTATAAAAATTTGTGCATATATTCATTTTTTGTACTTTGCCGACAATTTGTTGCAATATTTCCTAAAGAAATATCCGTGTGAGCGGAAACTCACCGCTATTTTGGTAATATTTTACAAAAAACATCATAAATTAAAAGGTAAGCGTTATTTTGATGATTGTGAGTTTTAATGCAAATTTTATGAATAATTCACTCATATTGAGTAACTTTTTAATCAAATTACCAAAATATAAAATC
>CAZBFI010000105.1:0-5836 GCA_964491165.1 uncultured Faecalibacterium sp. | reverse complement strand
AAATACAGCAATGAGTAGTTTCGTCTCGGAGGGGGCGAGAGTGCTCTTGCAGATGAGGAAACAGTTGAATTTTTTGACAAAGAGATGAAAAGAATCGAAAAGAAAGCAGAAAAAATCACATGGACAGTTGCCGATGCCGAAAAAAGCGGCTTTGAACATTTCATGCTCAAAGAGATTTTCGAGCAAAGTGAAACGGTGCAAAAAACTCTGTCAGAATATGTCAACGGAAACGATATAGTGTTTCCCAAAACGGAAAAAATATTTGACACAACGGAAAAAATCAAGCGGATTTTATTCATCGGTTGCGGCTCTGCTTATAATGTCGGCTTGACGGCAAAATATGTCACCGAAAAGCTTACGGGGATATATTGCTCGGCTGAAATAGCAAGTGAGTGGAGGTATAGTGACTCTCCCGTAAGCGAGGATTGTCTTGCAGTGTTCATCAGTCAAAGCGGTGAGACAGCTGATACTCTTGCAGCCTTGCGCAAGGCGAAAAAGGCAGGAGCGATGACACTCGGCATTGTGAATGTCATTTCAAGCTCCGTTGCCTGTGAAAGTGACTGTGTGCTTTACACAAGAGCAGGTCCGGAAATTGCCGTTGCAACAACTAAGGCGTATACTGCTCAGCTTGTTTTGGCTTATTTGCTTGCACTGAAAATCGGCAAGCTATACGGAAAAATCGAAGATGAGATATATTTAAGCTTTCTTTCCGAAATTAAAAATGCTCCGTCGGGCATTTCACTTTTGCTTGAAAGACTGTCGGCAAAGGCGGAAAAGCTGGCTGATGAGCTTTTCACATCAAGGCAGATTTATTTCATCGGCAGAAACACCGGATATGCGACTGCGATGGAGGGGGCGTTGAAATTAAAGGAAATCAGCTATATTCCCTGTGAGGCTTATGCGGCAGGCGAGCTGAAGCACGGCACAATATCGCTTATCGAAAAAGGTACGCCGGTTGTCGCTCTTTTGGGAAACAGAGAGCTTTCAATGAAAACACTGAGCAATATAAAGGAGGTCAAATCAAGGGGAGCGAGGGTCATAGGCGTTGCAGACAGTGTTACACTTGACGGTGAAGCCATTGACGAATTTGACAGGCTTCTTGAAATACCTGCTTGTAAGCATGGAATTTTCAGCGGAATTTATGAGAGTATAGCCTTACAGCTTTTCGCCTATTACATGGCAAAAAAACGGGATTGTGACATTGATAAGCCGAGAAATCTGGCAAAATCGGTCACGGTTGAATGAGCGAAATAAAGTTGAGAAAAAGGCTGTAAAAATTATGTTAATTAGGTTGAATTTTATTTTGCAATAGAGTATAATTTATAAGAGTTCTTATACGCAAAAATTTATTTCAGGAGTGATATAATTGGCAAATATAACTTTCAGCCTTGAAAATAACGGATATAACATTGAAGAGGTAAATAAGTATATTGAAATGATCCATCTTGAATATGAAAACGCAATTGCTTGGGGCGAGGAAATGGAGCGTGAGCTTAATGCCTTGAGAACTGCCATGCAGGAGCAGGGCGTTTATTTCACCATAGATCAAGACAATCAAAACGAGGTTGTAAAAGAGGTTTTCGATAAGCTTACGGCATCTCTTGAAAAGGTTAAGTCCGATGCAAGACAAAGGGCAGATGAAATGGTTGCTCAGGCGAAAGAGGAAGCCAATCTTATTGTAAGAAGAGCAAAAGAAAATTCTGTTGAGATCAGAACGCAGAATATTACCATTATGCGTAACCTTAAAAGCATCGGTGAGATGATAGATGTCATTCTTGAAAAAGGTATTCAGTGATATAAAAGGCTAAAGGAAGTGGAATAATTGGCAAATTACAGACCTAAGAGTCTTAATGAATTAAACAATTTATATGATAAATCTCTTGAAGCTGAAAATGAAATCAAAAAAAGCTCATCAAAGCTTGAAGAGGATGAGCAAACGGTTGATTCTGCTTTTTCCGAGCAGGAGGAAAGCAGTGTAATGGTGAAAAAAACACCCGAACAGCTTGCAGCAGATGAGCTTGCCGAAAAGGTGGACAGCTTTGCAAAGAGCTTTGGCAAGTCGGAGGTTAACAAGAACCCCATTACGATTGCAACCGTTCAGTCAAGACCGAGACAGCAAAAGAAAAAGACCGATGAAGCAAAGTCCGGCGAAAAGAATGAAAACGAGGCAAAGGAAAGTGCTAAGCCTAAGCTTGTGAGAAATTCGGAACGCTCTAAGCTTTTTGAAAATTACAAAAAGGTTATGAACGATGAAGATGATTATAATTTTGCCGAGCCTGAAAAAGATAAGGGCAAGGGCAAGAGAAACAAAAGCTCGAAAAAGGCTGATTCAGACGCAAGCGTTCAGCAAGCCGTTGAAGAGGCATTCGGCGCCGACGGCTTAAATTCGGTTCTCGAAGCGGAAATCCAAAAGGAGAGTACCGTTGAACAGAAGCTTGATGCCGACAGTCTGAACTTCATTCTCAAAGCTGACACCAAAGATGAAAACACCGGTAAGGCTCAGCCGGAAGGCATAATCAGTGAGGATTTTGACATTCTCAGTGAAGATAAGCCGGAGGAAACTGAGGTCGAGAGCGTAAGCACTGAAAAGAAAAATCCGGGCGTGCAGATTTTATTCATGGCACTTCTCTTTGTTGTTCTCATGTTTTCGGTGACAGTGGGCTGCATTAAGGCTTTTTCGGGAATCAATGAAGATAATCCTTTTATGGATAAATATCAGCTTTATTCCGCACAAAGCACTTGTGACGGGTCGCAGGTGAAAAAAGGCGATCTTGTTATTGTTGAAAATGCTCATCCGTCGCCAAACGATACAGTCGCTTATAAGGTTGCCGAAAATGTTTACGGCTTTGCAAGGTTTGAATCCGTTTTGAATTCCGAAAGCATCATCGCAAATGATAACGGTGAACAAATCGTTGTGCTTGACAGTGAATTCAGAGGTGTGGTGACAAAAACCGTGCCTGTTCTCGGTTCGGTGTTTGCCATTATGTCGGATTATTTTCTTCCGATAATCGCCTTGCTGCTTCTCATTTGTGCGCTGTTGGTTCTTCTTGTTTTCTTCTCTTCGAGAAAGTCCGAAAGAGCTGCTGTCATTGATGACGGACAGGAAGAACAGAGCCTTTACGAGCTTGATGCACAACAGCAGGAGGAAGAGGATTATTCGGATTCTCAAGATGAGGCTTATGACGACCTTGCTCAAGCCGACGAAGAAGATGAAGAAATCGCAAAGATTTTTGAATAACAGAGAATGTTTGAAGTAAGAAGTAATAGGCGGTAGCCGAGGTAAGAAGTAATAAGTGTGGTAGGGCAGAAAAGCGTCGCTTTTCTGCCTTTCGATTTTATTTGCGTGCGGTTGGGCAAAAAACAAAACAGGTGCCGAAAAAACTTCCGTTTTTTACAGCACCTTCATGTTTTTATCTGTACAATAACGCTCAAAGAATAAATCCGCCGTTAACGGCGGATTCGCATAAAGAGTATTTATAAAGTAATTAAACAAAAACTTTCAAATATAAATTATGCTTCTTCTGACTCCTTCATCTTTGCAAAGCATTCGCTGCAGTAAACATCTCTGCCTTCTGTGGGCTGGAAAGGAACCTTTGCTTCACCACCGCAGCTTGCACAAGTTGCAGTGAAAAGCTCGCGTGCGGGTCTTGCAGCGTTTTTGCGAGCGTTACGGCATTCCTTGCAACGCTGAGGCTCGTTCTGAAAACCTTTTTCAGCATAGAATTCCTGTTCACCGGCTGAGAAGATAAAGTCTGCTCCGCATTCTTTGCATTTGAGTGTTTTGTCTTCGTACATGATTTTTTACCTCGCTTGAATTTTAGTTGCCCTTATCGGAATTGCACCGACTCTTTGAAACCAACGCTCTGCTTTGAGCTATGGGCATATTTCAACTGAGCTTTTCTCTCAGCTTTTTTCGTACTCTTTGAAGGGTACCGTCAATGCTTTTGGTCGTGCAACCTTCTTCTTTTGCAATTTGCTCATAGCTTTTACCGGCAATAAAAAGCAAGAAAACTCGTTTTTCTTTCTCTGTCAGTGTGAGCTTGATAAGCTGATAAATTCTTTCGGATTCCGATTGAGAGATCAAATCATCTTCCGGTGAATTTCCCTTGGCATAAGAATGGCATTGTTCATCAAGCGGAACAACCAGCTCACTGGGAATATTCTTTTTTGCACTTGTTGCTCTGACAGAGCTGACAATCCGATTTCTTATGCAGTGGTTTGCAAAGGTTGAAAAGGAAGCACCTTGATCGCTGCTGTATGCATAAACGGCTGAGATGAAGCCTAACATACCGTCTTGTGCGAGATCCTCCTTTTCCGTTTGCGGAACACAA
The DNA here is from genome assembly GCA_964491165.1 of uncultured Faecalibacterium sp. Lineage (GTDB taxonomy): Bacteria > Bacillota > Clostridia > Oscillospirales > Acutalibacteraceae > UBA6857. The sequence continues at coordinate 1,505 of CAZBFI010000105.1, read as the reverse complement.
AACCGTGATGCATGATATTCAGCCGCAGAAAGATATCTTTCTGCGAGAATCGAAAAAGCTTTCACATCATTTTCTTTTGAAAGAATGACCAATTCTTCATCTTCTAAAACGGAATAATCCGACATCACTTTACCCTTCTATAAATCTCCAAAATGATATTACGAATATTGTATATTAAAAAAAATCAAAAGTCAATGTGATTTTTATACGAAATGCACAACAGTTTTTTGTGTTCTTCTGCTAAGAAATGGGAGCTTTTTCGCCTTTGAGACGGAAAAACCCCCATTTTTTTAAAGAATCGTTCCTCCGCCGACAACTGCATCGCCGTCGTAAAAAACGACAGCCTGACCCTTTGCAATGGCTCGCTGAGGCTCGTCAAACACAACATGAATGAGATCCTCATCAACCTGAGTAACCGTTGCCCACTGCTCCTGATGCTTATAACGCACCTTAGCCTTAACCCTCAACGGCTCGGTGATTTTTTCGCAGGTGATAAGATTGATTTCATTCGCATAAAGGCTTTTTGAAAACAAGCCCGCATTGTCACAGAGAATGACACGGTTGTTTTCAACATCCTTTTCTTTGACATACATCGGGGCAGGCAGAGCAAGACCGAGACCCTTTCTCTGACCGACTGTATAACGGATAATGCCCTTGTGTGTGCCGAGAACCTTTCCATCTGTGTCAACAAAGTCGCCGTTGGGAAAAACTGTTTTTGCTTCTCGTTCGATGAAAGAGGCATAATCTCCGTCGGGAATGAAGCATATATCCTGACTTTCGCCTTTTTGACGGATAAGGTCGATGCTGTAAGCCTTTTCCTTAACCTCTTGCTTTGTCATTTCACCCAAGGGAAACAGCGTGTGTGAAAGCTGATACTGATTAAGGCAGTAAAGAACATAGCTCTGATCTTTTTGAGGGTCAAGACCTTTTTTGAGAATATATCTTCCCGTGGCTTCATCCTTTTCAATGCGGGCATAGTGACCCGTTGCGATGAAGTCAAAGCCTTTTTCGGCTGCAAGCTCAAGCAAGAGACCGAATTTTAAATTTTTGTTGCAAACGATGCACGGATTGGGTGTTGCACCGTTTGTGTAAGTGTCAATGAAGTTTTTGATGACCTTTTCACGAAAAGCCTGTCTGAAATCAAAAACCTCAAAATCAAGCTCAAGCCTTTGTGCGACTTTTTGTGCATCTCTTACTGCCTCACCGTTGTCATCGGCGTTTTTATAAAAACAGCAGTTCACGCCCGTTACATCATATCCTGCTTCTTTCAGCAAAAGAGCAGACATGGCACTGTCAATGCCACCACTCATTCCAAGCATTACTTTCTTGCTCATTAGTGATTCCCCATTAAAATTATTTTGTTAAATTATATATTCCGTGCATATTATTGTCAAGTAAGCATTTCCTTTGCATGAAAAATTAAAAAAATAGTCAAAAAATCAAACATTTTAATGTTGCTTAACCGAAAATAATGTATTATAATAATACATTAAGATAGTATATAT
>CAZBFI010000104.1:0-6000 GCA_964491165.1 uncultured Faecalibacterium sp. | reverse complement strand
TTTCGGCACTCAGAGCCTTTGATGATGCACAGGTTACGGCAGGCGGAGCTGATACAGCCTTTTTCAATCCGAAAACTATGCAGTCCAAAAAGATAAACGGACTGTATTGCATCGGAGAGCTTCTTGATGTTGACGGACTTTGCGGCGGATATAATCTTAATTGGGCATGGAGCAGTGGCAGGCTTTGTGCAGAGAGTATAATAAACGAACAGTTGAACCGAAAGGGTTAAAGGGAAAATGATAAGAATCAATGAAATTAAGTTAAGTCTTGACAGCACAAAGGAGGATTTGTATTCCTCTTGTATTAAGATATTGAGAATTAAGCGAGAGCAGATTTTGAATCTCACAATCATGAGAATGAGTGTGGACAGCAGAAAAAAGGACAATATCTTTTTTTGTTATACGGTCGATGTTGAAATTAACGGTGATGAAGAGAAGCTTTTAAAGAGGATAAATTCCAATAAGCTTCAAATTGTCGAGCCTTATAAATATGAAATGCCGGAAAATAAAAGAAAATCCGATTTTCGTCCTGTTGTTGTCGGCTTTGGACCGGCAGGTATTTTTGCCTCACTTATTCTCGCAAGAGCAGGCTTAAAGCCTATTGTTCTTGAAAGGGGCAGAGATGTTGACACAAGAACCGAAGATGTCAAGCGCTTCTTTACAAAAAGCATACTCGATGAAACATCGAATGTTCAGTTCGGTGAAGGCGGTGCAGGAACTTTTTCCGACGGAAAGCTGACAACAGGAATTAAAAATACACTTTGCAGAAAGGTTTTTCTTGAATTTTTTGAACATGGCGCACCGGAAGAAATTCTCTATTCGGGTAAACCGCACATTGGAACGGATAAGCTTGCCGGTGTTGTTAAGAACATGAGACAGGAAATTATTTCTCTTGGCGGAGAGGTTCATTTTGAGGCAAAGCTTACGGATGTTATTGTCTATAACAGCTATGTTCAAGGTGTGACCTATGAGGAAAAAGGAAAAGCATACGACCTTGAAACTGACACGGTTATTCTTGCCGTAGGTCATTCCGCAAGAGATACAATCAGAATGCTTTACCGAAAAGGTGTGCAAATGATACAAAAGCCGTTTTCTGTCGGTGCAAGAATCGAGCATCCGAGAGAGATGATTGACAAAGCACAATACGGTTCATTTGCAGGCCATAAGGCACTGGGCGCGGCCGATTATAAAATGGCTTGTCACGGTGAGCATGAAAGGGGAGCGTATACATTTTGTATGTGCCCCGGTGGAACTGTTGTTGCCGCCACAAGCGAAAAAGGCGGTGTTGTTGTCAACGGTATGAGTGAATGGGCAAGAAATGCCGAAAATTCAAATTCGGCTTTGCTTGTCAATGTATATCCGGAGGATTTTCCAAGTGAAGATGTGCTTTCGGGCTTTGAGCTTCAAAGACAAATGGAGCAAAAGGCATTCATTCTCGGGGGTGGTGACTATAAAGCACCTTGTCAGCTTGTCGGGGATTTCTTGAATGAAAGAAAATCGACACACCTTTCTTTTGTCAACCCAAGCTGTCCAACAGGCATAACCCCCTCGGACATTAGACAAGTGCTTCCAAAAAAGGTTACCGACACAATGGCAGATGCGATTGTCCGTATGGACAAAAAGCTTAATGGCTTCGCACTTCCCGATGCGGTTTTGACTGCTCCGGAAACAAGAAGCTCTTCACCGGTTCGTATTCTGCGTGACGATATTTTTCAGACAAATGTGCGTGGACTTTTTCCATGTGGTGAGGGTGCCGGCTACGCAGGTGGCATTGTTTCGGCTGCTGTTGATGGCATTAAATGTGCTCATGCCGTTCTTGAAGATGAAAGGTAAAAAAACACAAAGGGCTTCTTTTGACTTAACTGCCAAAAGAAGCCCTTAAATAATCTCATATACGGTTGTTAAACAATTTCACAGCCGTTTTTCACTGTTTTGCAAACGAATGAATTTGCAAACTGTTTTTTCAGCTCATCACAGCAAGCATTTGCACTGCTTTCATCGTTGTAAATTCCGAAAATGCTCGGCCCACTGCCACTCATACAGCAGGCAAGACAGCCGTGCTTACGCATTATACCCTTGATGACGGTTCTGTCGGTAACCTCAATGAACTGCTCAAACACATTGCCAACCTTTTCGCATATAGTCTCCCAATCGTTGTTGACGCAGGCGATGAGCATTCCCTTGTTGTCCAGATGTCTGACTCTTTCTGCCGTGTCAAAGGCTGAATAAGCACTTTTTGTTGAAACGCTTTGATCGGGCTTTACAATGATTACATATTTTTCACTCAGCTCCGGAAGATGAGACAGAACAGTGCCGGTGTATTGAGCAAGCATTGTTCCGCCGATGGCACAAAAAGGAACATCTGCACCGATTTTTGAGCCGATTCTGATAATGTCCTTTTCTTTAAGCGCTGTCTTATATAGCTCATTCAAAGCGACAATAACAGCGGCTGCATCGGCACTTCCGCCTGCAAGTCCTGCTGCGTGAGGAATTTTCTTGTCGATGCTTATAATGACTCCGTCGTTTACAATTTTTGTGTATGTGAAAAATTCTTCCGCTGCCTGATAAGCGACATTTTTTCTGTCCGTCGGAATCTCGGGAACATTGCATTTTATTTCGATTTTTCCCGAATGGGTTGTTTCAACCGTGACCGAGTCAAACAGGTCAACCGATTGCATTATCATGAAAAGATCGTGATAGCCGTTATCGAGTCGGCTTAATATATCAAGCATCAAATTTATTTTTGCGTAAGCCTTTACGGTGATAATCATTTTATTTCTCCTTTGTCTTATGCAGTGCAGCTGCTTTTTTAGGTTTTGTTTTTCGCCTTGTGTCTGTATCAGCTTTTTCTGAAACAAATTCTTCGACTTAAAACGAACAGAGCTTTAAAGGGACGAAAATATTTCATTTTGTAAGTTTCAAATTTAACTTCAATATACAAAAACATTATATCATAAATCAAGTTACTTGTAAGCAGAAATGCTCAAAAAATAATATTTAAAATTATTGTTTTTACCATTGACAATTTAAGGCGTCTGTGATAAAATTGTACGAAATAAGAGGAGCGAGAAATATGTAGCTTCCTTTCAGTCTCGCGGTTTTCCGTTAGACTTTTTTTATGACTGAATATATCGGAGGTTGAAGATGAAAAGCTTATTTAAATGTAAGAACGTTTATCAAAATCACGAATTATCTTCTTGTCCGTTAGCCGTTGAAAATGGTATTATTGTTTCTAATGACATTGAAAATGCTGAAACAGTTGATTATAATAATTGTTATATTTTTCCCGGTTTTACAGATGTTCATGTGCATCTGAGAGAGCCGGGCTTTTCTTATAAAGAAACAATCAAAACCGGAACCTTGGCTGCGGCTCACGGAGGATATACGGCAGTTTGCTCAATGCCGAACCTTAATCCCGTGCCGGACAGCGTGGATAATCTTAATAAGCAACTGAAAATTATTGAAAGTGATGCTTGCATTGATGTGTATCCTTACGGCTCAATCACTGTCGGTGAAAAAGGTGAAAGCCTTTCCGACATGGATGGCATGGCTGGTGCTGTTGTTGCTTTTTCCGATGACGGAAGAGGTGTTCAGAATAGGGAAATCATGAAAACGGCTATGTGTAAGGCTAAGGAGCTTGGAAAAATTATTGTTGCACACTGTGAAGTCAATGAGCTTTTAAAAGGCGGCTACATTCACGATGGAGAGTATGCAAGGGCTCACGGCCATAAGGGAATTTGCAGTCGCAGTGAGTGGGAGCAAATCGAAAGAGATATTGAGCTTGTCAAGGAAACAGGCTGTTCTTACCATGTCTGTCACATTTCAACAAAAGAGAGTGTCGAGCTTATCCGTAAAGCTAAGGTAGACGGGGTCGATATCACTTGTGAGACAGGGCCTCATTACCTGATACTTGACGATATGTGCTTGCAGGAGGACGGACGCTTTAAAATGAATCCTCCCTTACGCTCACAGCAGGACAGACTTGCTCTTATTCAGGGAATAAAAGACGGCACGATTGACATGATTGCCACCGACCACGCTCCTCACAGTGCAGAGGAAAAAAGCCACGGTCTTGAAAAGAGTCTTATGGGTGTTGTGGGCATTGAGACGGCATTTCCTTTGCTTTATACACACCTTGTTCTTAATGGAATCATATCTCTCGAAAGGCTTGTGGAGCTTTTGAGCATCAACCCCAAAAAGCGTTTTAAAATCAAAGGCGGTACTGATTTGGGTCAGCAGGCAGATTTTTGCGTTGTTGATCTTGATGCGGAATATACGATAGATTCCGAAAAGTTCTATTCAATGGGAAAATCGACACCCTTTGAGGGCTATAAGGTTAAAGGAAAAGTAATACATACCTATCATAAAGGACAAAAGATATTTTAATAAGGAGGAACCGACTTGTATCAAGGTATTTATAAAATCAAGGAAAATATTCAGCTTACCCAGAGCGTTTTCAAAATGGTGCTTGAGGGTGACACATCGTCACTGACTGCTCCGGGTCAGTTTATAAATATAACTGTTGACGGCTGTTATCTGAAAAGACCGATTTCCGTTTTTGATTGGAACGAAAGCACGATTTCAATCATTTATAAGGTTGTCGGTGAGGGTACGGAGAAGATGAGCAAATGGTGCGTCGGAAAAGAATGTGACTGCCTTGTCGGACTCGGTAACGGCTTTTCACCCGAAAGAAGTGGAGACAAGCCTCTTTTAATCGGAGGCGGTGTCGGAATACCTCCTCTCTTCGCTCTTTGCAAAGCTCTTATAAGTCAAGGCAAAGAGCCGACGGTTATACTCGGCTTCAATGCGGAAAATGAGATATTCTGCAAGTCGGATTTTGAAAATCTCGGTGTCAAAACAATTATCACAACCGTTGACGGCTCTGTTGGTATAAAAGGCTTTGTCACAGATGCAATGAAAAATCTTGAGTATTCATATTTTTATACCTGCGGTCCTATGCCTATGTTCAGAGCGATTGAAAAAACAGCTGTCGGTGACGGAGAATACAGCTTCGAGGAAAGAATGGGCTGTGGATTCGGTGCTTGCATGGGCTGCAGCTGCAAGACAAAATACGGTTCAAAAAGAATTTGTAAGGACGGCCCCGTTTTAACAAGGGAGGAGATAATATGGTAAACACAAAAGTTGAGCTTTGCGGAATTACTCTTGACAATCCCATTATTCCGGCAAGCGGAACATTCGGCTTCGGTTATGAATTTGCCGATATTTATGATATTAACTGTCTGGGTACATTTTCTTTTAAGGGTACAACGCTTGAAAGCCGTTTCGGTAATCCCACACCAAGAATTGCCGAATGCACAGCCGGAATGATAAATTCGGTCGGCTTGCAAAATCCGGGTGTACATAATGTTATCAACGAGGAATTGCCCAAGCTTAAAAAGGTATTCGACAAAAAGGTTATGGCGAATGTGGGCGGATTTTCCGTTGACGAATATGTTGAATGCTGTCGTTTGCTCGATAAGCAGGAGCAAATCGGCTGGTTTGAGGTTAATATCAGCTGTCCTAATGTCCACGCAGGCGGTGTGAATTTCGGCACCGATGCTCAGAATGCGGCAAAGGTTATAAAAGCCGTTAAGGAAACTGTGACAAAACCGGTCATCGCAAAGCTTACTCCGAATGTTACGGATATAACCGAAATTGCAATTGCCTGTCAAGAGGCTGGAGCAGACGCCATAAGCTTGATAAACACACTTTTGGGAATGAGAATTGACCTGAAAACAAAAAAGCCTGTTATTGCAAACAAAATGGGTGGTTTTTCCGGCCCTGCAATTTTTCCTGTTGCTCTCAGAGCTGTTTATCAGGTCTACGAAAAAGTAAATGTTCCGATTATCGGCATCGGTGGAGTTTCAAGTGCAAAAGATGTGATTGAAATGATGCTTGCAGGTGCAACTGCCGTTCAGGTCGGTGCTGCAAACCTTGTTAATCCTTATGCCTGTCGTGATATTATCAATGATCTTCCGACAGTCATGGAAAAATATAATA
>CAZBFI010000103.1:0-6015 GCA_964491165.1 uncultured Faecalibacterium sp. | reverse complement strand
AGATAAAATCGAGCTTTGCAAAAAGATGTTTTTTTATAAAGGATGATGAAATTGCGAATACAGGATGGACTTAAAGAATATCTTATCTCGCAAGGAGCGAGCGATGTCGGATTTTGCAGCATTGACGACGGAGATTTCGGTGAATGCAGATACGCTGTGAGCGTTGTCGTTGCACTTTCAAAGGCGATTGTCGATGAAATCGGTGCAGAACCGACACACACTTACTTCAATCATTACAGAAGCGTTAACGCTTTCATCGACTCTCTTTTGCTTAAAGCCGGCTTGTTTCTTCAAAAAAGAGGCTATGAGTATATCACCGTTGCCGCTTCTCAATCAATAAATAAGGATGGCTGGAATTACAAAGGCAGATATTCTCACAAGAAAATTGCGGCTCTTTCCGGACTTGGAACAGTTGGAAAAAGCTCAATGTTTCTTCACAGCAAGTACGGTGCAAGTGCGAGACTCGGAACAGTTTTCACAAATTGCGAATTTGAGGTTGAAAACACGCTTCCCGTTTCACCCTGCGAAAACTGTAATGCCTGCGTCAAGGCTTGTCCGAGTGGCGCTATCAGCGGAAACATGTGGACACCCGATTGTGAGCGTGAGGATATTTTCGACGCCGAAAAGTGCAGTACCTACATGAAGCAGCATTTTAAGCATATCGGCAGAGGTGCGGTTTGCGGAATTTGCATGAAGGTTTGCCCTTACGGAGAGTGATTTTCTCAGTCTTTTATTGCAGCCGCTTTTTATTATCAACTTGAAAAAATAAAATACCGCCGTCTTTCTTGCTTTTTCAAGAGGTCGGCGGTTTAATTTTTACATCTTTTCATTGGAAGTACACTTTAAGCCTTTGCCTTTAAAAGCCGTTTATTATAGCCTGAAAAAAAGAAAAACGCAGGCTTTGTTAATATCAAAACATCTGCGTTAAAGTTCAAAAGGGATTCCACTAAGCTTTTCGCTATGGAATCCCTTTTACTATTCATTTAAGCATTTTTCCGGTTTTATCAGAGCATTTTCTTCTTATACATAACATGTGCGCCGAGCATTGAAAGAACAACACCGACGGGAATGAGAACGCCGATACCCGGATCAACAAAGAGAAGAAGAATTGTAATAGCGGCAATGGGGAAAATGGAAATTTTCCAGTGCTTTACAAAATATGTTGCTGCGAGTGAGCCGAAAATTGTGTAAGTAACCTGCTGGAATGCGGGAGCAAAGGCAGGGCTTGACATCTTTTCCGAGAACGAGGGGTTAAATGCAAAGATGATAACGCAAACTGCAATAACAATTGTTGTAACGATGATTGAGGAGCAAATGGCGATTGTTGTGATAACCTCGCCCTCCTCTGTGTTTGCCTTAACCTTTGCATTTTCAAGTGCGTTAAGTGCGCAGGGCATCTTGAGATTCATGATGTTACCCGTGACGAATGAAAGGTAAGTACCTGCCGAACCGAGCATGGGAGCATAAGCGATGACTTCAACAATACCCGTAACAAAGAAGAAGGCGATTGAAGCCAGACCCTTTCCGACAACCTCCATTCTCGGAGTAACATTGAAGTGAAGGCAGATAGCAACAGGAATACTCAAAAAGAAAATCAGTGCCGCAATAATCCAAATACGACCCCAAGTATGTACTTTATCCATATAAGTTTTCATATCCGTGACCACCTTTCATTAGTAACGCCATTCAATAGCTGCGATTTCCGGCATGAATTGGTTAACAAGAACGACAACGACCATTGCAAGAACCATGCTCAACGGCATTGCAAGAGCATCTATCCAGTTCTTTTTGAGCTTCTTGTTCAGAAGTGTGAATATCAGCATGAAGCTGATTGAAGAAACGAGTGCGGTAAGTGAAAGGACACCTGCACCGTCACCGATGATGTTTTCACTCTTTGAGCCTGTTCCTGCAAGACCTCTTCCGATGAAAGCGGCAATCAGACCGATGAAAGCGGCGGCGGTCATAACATCAACCCAAGCCGTATTCTTCGATGCGACATTTGAAACACCCTTTTGAATCTTTTTCAGAACGATGGGGATCAAAATAAGCGGAAGAGAGCTACCGATTGTCATAACAATGGCTATTTCGGAGAAAATCTGCGGATCCGTTACCGGTGAAGCGATACCACCTGTCATTCCGGCAGCTTCAAGAGCTGCGATTGCGGCGGTTGTTTCATATTGGATAGCACCGATAACAGTGAGTCTGATCCAGGGAAGAACATAGCCGAGAGCAACCGAAAGCGTAATGACTGTAACGGCAATACCGATTGCGGGAGCAAAAGAGAAAATAGCACTTGAGGTTACCGCATTTTTCAACTTATCCGTTCCAATGCCGAGCTCCTTACCCCTTTTCCATGCCTTGTTCATGAAGAAACCTGCCTGTGCACAGACGAAAATTATAACTGCGAGAATGATCAGATACATAAATCCGTCTGATTTGAAGTCTGAGAAAAGCTTTTCAAACATTTTTTTACCTCCGTTTTTAATTATAATGTTTTTCAACAATTATTTGTAATATGATATCATTCCAAAGTGAATTAGTCAATAAATTGAGTAAATGTTAATAAAAAAACTTTGACAATGTGTTTATTAGCGGTTATAATAGCTTGTGTATTAAGTGTATAAGGAGTGAGGCTTTGAAAAAGGGCTTTTATAAAAGCAGGAGAAAATCTTTCCCTGCCGCTGTTACCATTATTTTAAGCTTCATTTCACTTATAATAATAGGCACAGCCTTGTTCACTCTGCCGATTATGACGAAGGACGCAAAGGGTCTGCCTTTTTTTACTGCCTTGTTCACGGCAACCTCAAGCGTTTGCGTGACCGGACTTTCACTCTTTGAGCCTGCCGTAACGCTCAGCTTGTCAGGACAGATGTTAATGTGCCTACTTGTTGAAATCGGTGGAATAAGCATGGTTACCTTTGTCACCTTTTTCATGTTTTCTTTCAGAAAAAAGAGTCCTCTTCGCAGTGTTCGTCTTGCAAAGGAATACACGAATATCGACGATTTTTCAAAGGTGAAATCCCTTGTGCGTACCGTTGTTTTTACGGCTGTAATGTGTCAGCTTATCGGTGCGTGTATATTTTCGGCACGCTTTGTTCCCAAATACGGCTTAAAGGGACTCTGGCTTTCTGTTTTTACTGCCGTTTCGGCTTATTGCAATGCCGGCTTTGACCTTTTTTCACCGTCGGGTGAATTCGGCTCTTTTTCAAATTTCACCGCAGACCCTCTTGTGATGCTTACGGTCATGGGACTTGTTATTGTCGGAGGAATAGGCTTTTTTGTCTTTTATGACATTATCACATGTAAGAAAAACAAGCATCTAACCCTGCACACAAGGATAGTTTTGATTTTCACTGTTTTTCTCATATTGTTCGGCTTGGTTGCGTTTCTCCTTTGCGAATACGATAACGAAAAAACGCTTTTGGGATTTGATTTGAAGGAAAAAATAATGCTGTCGCTTTTTCAGTCGGTGTCGTCGAGAACGGCAGGCTTTTCGGGCGTTGACATTGCTGCAACAAGACCGCTTACAAAAATGATAATGATGCTTCTTATGTTTATCGGTTCGGGAAGCGGTTCAACCGGAGGTGGAGTTAAAATCACAACCTTTTCCGTCATTTTGCTTTCCATCAAGAGTGTTATCAAGGGTGACAGTGAAACAACTGTTTTTTCTCATAGGATAGATAATAAGACCGTAACAAAATCTATGGCGATAGTCTTTCTTTCCTTTTCGTTTGTTTTTCTCCTTTCGTGCATTCTTTTTGTCGATTGCCCGAATTTAGAGCCTGTCAATATAGTTTTTGAAGCCGTGTCGGTGTTTTCAACTGCGGGCTTTACGGTGGGAGTTACAGCGAATGCGAGTGCCATCGGCTTAATCGCAATCATTTTTGCCATGCTTATAGGTAGGGTAGGGCCCGTTGCGTTTGTTCTCGCTCTTTCTTCTGGCAGTCGTGATAAGCCTCAAGCCGTTCAGCATGAGGGCAAAATCATACTCGGTTGATTTTTGGCATTTTCTTTGCTTGCTTTTCATAATAATTACAGGGTGGTTATTATGAAAGAAAACAAAAAAGAACAATCTAAAATCAATAAAGACTATTATTCTTCCGTGCTTTTCAGCCAATTGTTATGCTGCGGACTTATTGTTGCAATTTTCTTTTGTGTCAGGGCAAGCTCACATTGGCAAGGCTTAAAGGAGGATTACACCTATTTGCTCAAGGAGGACTTTTTTTCAAAGGAGTTCGCTTCTGCCGTTTCAACTTTAACGGATTATATATCGAATGAAAAAAGCTCTTATGCGGTTTTCAACAACAGAGTTGAGCCTTATTCGGAAACGACGGAAACGGTAACGGAAAAAACGACGGAAACAACATCTTCAGCAAGTCCGAGTGAACCCTTCACCAATTTTAAAGCCGATAAGGTGTCGGAAATGGGCTTAAAGTATGAAAAGGAAAGCTTAACCGACAGCAGCCGTGACGGAGAAAATATCATTTTCCCTTTGAATGAGGGGCGGTATACATCACTTTTCGGTGAGCGTACAGACCCCATAAGCGAGGGCGAGGATTATCATAAGGGCGTCGATATCGGTGCGGATGAGGGCGATAAAATTAAAGCGGCTTTTGACGGAAGGGTCAGCTCTGTGGGCTATGACAGTCGGTCCGGCAACTATATTTTTCTTACACATGACAACGGTTATGTCACATTTTATTGCCATTGCAGTGAAATTTTGGCAAAAGAGGGTTCTGTTATAAGGCAGGGCGAAACTATTGCACTTGTCGGCTCAACCGGATATGCAACCGGCCCGCATCTTCATTTTGAAATCAGAGTTGACGGAGAAAGCATCGACCCGGTGCCCTTATTGGAAAATGCTTCTTGATTTAGGTAAAACAAAAATTTCACTGACATTTCCTTTTGCCGCAGTGATCACTCTGATGCTGCTTTTGTGCCGACAGGACATCGTCATTGTTTCCTTGCTTTCTTCTTTCTTTCACGAATGCGGACATCTGATGCTTATGCTTTTGTTTTCCGTTAAGCCGTCACTTATACTTTTCGGAGCTTTCGGCATTCGCATTGAAAGAGAGGATAACAAGCTTCTCGGCTATAAAAAAGAAGCACTCATTGCTCTCGGCGGTGTTTTCGGCAATTTTCTTTTAATGCTTGTCGGAGCAGTGTTTTATCTTTTGTCACACAGTGCATGGTCAATGGAGCTTTTGGTTGTGAACCTGTTCATTGCCGCCTTTAATCTGTTGCCGATAAAACAGCTTGACTTCGGACACTGCCTTGAATGTCTTTTGCTCAACAGCTTTAACGGGAAGGACAGTGAAAGAATTTTAAAAACGGTTTCAGCCGTCACACTCTTTCTGCTTGCAACGGTGTGCATTTTATATAATATATTTTTCAGATTTAATATCAGCCTCGTTGCTGTCACATTATATCTGATTTTAATTTCAACTTTTAAGGAGCTTAAAGATGATAAGTAAAGAAGTTCAAAAAATTTTGCCTCTTGTTCAAAAGCCGGGTCGTTATACCGGTGGAGAATTAAACAGCGTTATCAAGGACAAAAGCAAGGTAAAGCTTCGTTATGCGTTTTGCTTTCCCGATTGCTATGAAATAGGAATGTCGCATCTCGGAATAAAAATCCTTTATTCTGCGGCAAATGCAAGAGACGATGTCTGGTGTGAAAGAGTTTTTGCACCCTGGCACGACATGGAAAAGGAAATGCGTAAGAGAAACATTCCGCTTTACGCACTTGAAAGCGGTGATCCTTTAACGGATTTTGATCTTATAGGCTTTACGCTTCAGTATGAGCTTTCTTTCACAAATGTGCTTAATGTTCTTGACCTTGCGGGAATGCCCATCAGAAGTGCCGACAGAGACGAAAGCTATCCCTTTGTGGTCGGTGGAGGCCCGTGTGCCTGCAATCCTGAGCCTATGGCAGATTTCTTTGATTTTTTCATGCTGGGTGACGGTGAAGAGATGAGCAATGAGCTTTTCGACCTCATTATTGAGGGTAAGGAAAAG
>CAZBFI010000102.1:0-6431 GCA_964491165.1 uncultured Faecalibacterium sp. | reverse complement strand
AATCCACCTCCGTGTACTCTCCATGCACCCTTGCCGGCAAGAAGCTGTTCGCTGATGCAAAGAGCAAGCGAAAGAGGCTGATTCAAAGGCTCTTTACAAGTATATACATTCTGGTTATACATATATGACGAACGGCCGCTTGCTATGATAAGCTTTTTGAAATCTTCAAAATCATTTTTTTCAAGAGCCTCTGTCAAAGCAAGAACCTTTTCATTTTCACCGAAGAAATGCATTGCACGCAAAACTGCTCTTTCACCAAGCTTTTTTGAAAGCTCGGCGGCATTTTCAAGAACGGATTTTTTATCAATTTCACGAAGCACTTTTTTTCCAAAAAACTCTGCAACGCTTTCCATTTCACTTCTGACTGCGGCATAATCGTCTGTCAAATTTGAATGACTTCCCTTGGTGTCAACAATAACAAGACTGTGACCCGATTTTTCAAAATCAAAATCAATTGCATTTATCACGGGCTTTGATGTATCCTCAAAATCAATTGAAACAAATCCTCCGACAGCACAAGCCATCTGATCGAGAAGTCCGCAGGGCTTGCCGAAATAAACATTTTCACTGTACTGTGAAATTTTTGCAATTTCCGGCATCGGCACTTTTCCGTCGTTATAAAGGTAGCTGAGCATTGTTCCGACAAGCACCTCAAAAGCTGCCGATGATGAAAGTCCCGAGCCCGAAAGCACCTGTGAAGCCGTTGTCGCATCAAAGCCTCCGACATTGTAGCCGAGCTGTTTGAAGCGTGCAATGATTCCTCTGATGATTGCCTGACTTTTTCCGTATTCGCTGCTGCTTGGCTCAAGCTCATTGCAGTCAACGATATCTATCGGATAACCTGCCGACTTGATTCTGACAATGCCGTCATCATTTTTTGAAGCGACTGCAATCGCATCAAGGCTGATACCGGCAGCAAGCACAAGACCGTGATTGTGGTCTGTGTGATTTCCGCCGATTTCCGATCTGCCGGGAGCAGAAAACAATGAAGCCTCTCTTTCCTGAGAATCGGGAAAAAGCTCTTGAAAATCGGAAACTACGCTAAGGTATCTTTCATAAGCCGAATCGAAACTTTCCTTTTTATAAACTGCCGAAAACTGTGCATCAAGCTCTTTATTTTTTAATTTTTCCTTAATTTGATTTAATGTCGCCATTTTTATCAACCTCTCTTTATGTTGTTATTTATTTGTTTGTTTTTTATGTTCCTCGACGCCTCCGAAAGCTCCGCTCAGGCTCAGGAATATCATTCCGGAAAACAGAATCAACGGAATGAAAGGCACAATAAAGCTTGTTGAAGCCGGATCAAAAACATTTCTTCCGATAATGATATAGGTTACAGCCTTATAAAGAAAGCCAAGCTCCGAAATAATGAGATATTTTATCGGTGACATGGCAGTCGCTCCGTATAAGCAGCTGACTGAATTTATCGGAATGCTTGGAAGCAGTCTTGCAAGAAAAAGGACAACCGCAGACCCATGCTTACCCTCTTCAACAAATCTGTGAGCCGAATCGTATTTCATCAAAAGCTTTTCGGCATTTCCGCCGCCGTAAAGTCTTCCCCAAAAAAACTTCAGCATGAACAGAATCGCAAGCCCAGTAAGGTTAATGGCAAGTGCATAATACCATTTAAAAAGAACGGCACTCGAAACACAGATGCATGAGACCGGAAACCACGGAATAAATGCTTTTAAGGTATAATTCAAAAGTATAATTGCCACAGTAAGCGGTGTTGCCCCATAGTTTTCTATCCAAACTTCAAACCTTACAAGCGAGTCGGTGTATCTTGCATACCAATCTAAAAAACGCTCGGTATTAAAGATTCTGAGCAAAAGTAAAAGAATCAAAACCGTCAAAAAGCAAATAAATGACATGAATTTGAAGGTTTGTGACCATGATTTATTTCTTTTCAAAGCAAAATCTCCGTTTTATTTATAGTTAGACATCATTATTGTATAATAAAAGAATCTAATCGTCAACGATTTTTGGAAAATTATACAACAAATTTATATGAATCATTACGAATTTTCTCTTAAAAGATGACAAACAGATAATTATATGTTAGAATCTTATTAAGAATATATACTTTGGAGGAAAAATATGAAACTTGTAATTCTTGACGGCTATGCCGAAAATCCGGGTGATCTGAGTTGGGATTGGCTTGAAGATTTCGTTGACGAATATAAAGTGTACGACAAAACACCCGATGAGCTGATAATCGAAAGGTCACTTGATGCAGATATTCTTGTCACAAACAAAACACCGCTGACAAAAGATACTCTTTCAAAGTTGAAAAAGCTCAGATATATTTCAACCCTCGCAACCGGATATAATGTGATTGACATTGACGCGGCAACACAGCTCGGCATTACCGTTTCAAACATTCCGTCTTACAGCACTGACGGTGTTGCACAGCTTGTTTTCGCCTTACTGCTTGAAATGACAAACAATGTTGCCGTTCACAACCAAAGTGTTAAAAACGGCGATTGGGCTGCATGCGAGCATTTCTGTTATTGGAAAACTCCGTTAAGCGAGCTTGCTGGCAAAACCTTTGGCATCATCGGCTTTGGAAAAATCGGTTCAGCCGTTGCCGCCATTGCGAATGCTTTTAAGATGAGGGTTATTGCGTATTCACCGAACACAAGGAGCTACGACGGCTTTGGAAGTGTCGAATTTTTGCCACTCGATGAAGTTATTGAGCGTTCCGATGTCATATCACTCCACTGTCCGCTCACCGAAAGCACTAAAGGTCTTGTCAACATGGACTTTATCAAAAAAATGAAAAAGAGTGCATATATCATCAACACGGCAAGAGGTCCTGTTTTAAATGAAGCCGATGTCAGAAAGGCTCTTGATGAGGGCTTATTGGCAGGTGTTGCAGCAGATGTGCTTTCCACCGAGCCTCCCGCTGAAAACAACCCTCTTATAAGCAGTTCAAAAACAGTCATCACTCCCCACATCGCTTGGGCAAGCATTGAAACAAGAGCAAGACTGATGGACATTTTCAAAGAAAATATCAAAGGCTTCATTTCCGGCAAGCCGATAAATACAGTCAACTAAGGCTTTAAGAAAACGAAAAAATGAGCTGTAAAAGCGTTATGCTTTTACAGCTCATTTATATAGCTTTTTTATAAAAAAGTTAAATAATTCGGAAGACTGAATTTCCGGAAGATATCAGTCTTCCTTTTTCTTGAGGCATACACCTGCTGCTGCGGTTGCTGTGAGAAGAGTAGCAACAGCGATCACTGCTGAAGCTGTGTCACCTGTTTCAGGCTGAGCAGTTGTTGTGGTAGTGGCTGTAGTTGAAGACTCATCTTCTACAGAGCCGACAAAACCGATGTACATGTTAGCAAAGAAGTTAATCAACTTGCTGTCGCTCATTGAACCGAGAAGTGCATTTGTGTCGATTCCGAGTGAGCCGAGTCCACCCTTTAATGTATCAATGATACCGGTCATAAGATCAGTTGCATTTGATGCCATGTCAGAGGGAACAACCTCAGTTGCAGTACCGGTGAATGTTGCATCACTGTCTGCACCGCCGAGAAGCTTTGCAATGTCAAAGTTACCTAATTCGTTTACGCTAAAGGTTGTCATGTCGATACCTGCACCACTGAAAGCGTTAGCAATAAGGGTGAGGAGGTCGGGCATTTCAGCACTGTCAAAGTCTGCAAAAACTTCGTTAACAACCTCGGCATCAACATCTTCACCGAGAATTGTTGTCAACCAGCTGAGATCCATACCGGTTGATGCTGTGACTTTATCTTTTGCATCCTGAAGAGCCTGTTCAACCTTAACCTGTGCGTCAATTTGTTCATTTGCCTCTTCTTCTTCAATGAATGAGCCGACGATTCCGCCAATATCGAAGCTTCCGAGATCAAGTGAATCAAGTGAGCCGTCACCTGAAACAATTCCGCCGATAAGATCAGCGATTCCGCCTGCAACTTCTTCTTCAGCAGAAGCGAATGCAACGGGAACTGTCAGACAAGCGCAGAGAACTACGGTAAGAAGCACACCAATAAACTTTTTCATCTCTAATCAATCCTTTCATAATATTTATATAAACAGCAAAAGCCGTAAATATACACATATTTTATGTAATTATACAATATACAGTGTTTAAAAGCAATACCTTTTCAATATTTTTTATTTAAACGAATTACTGCCATGTGATAAATACATCAAGACCGTTGACGGTGTAATGTCTGCCTTCGACAAGGTTATTTTCTTTAAGTGAAGTGACAAAGCCTGAAAGCATATCCGAATCCTTCATTGTGATTCTGCACTTAACTGCAATTTCCGAACGGTCGGAGAACTTTTCGAGCTGACCGGGGATAAATCCGGTACACCACCAATATTTAGAATACTCTCTTGAGAAAATGACCTGATTGTGACGGTACCCTGTCATTGACATATAAAGTGCATCTTCATCGCTTGCGGCATCGTAATGATTCACATCTCTGTCAAACGGCTTTGTGTAAACACCGATCTCAACGCCGACAAAGGCAAGACCGTACTGACCCTTCCAGAACTGAATCATCCAATCCTTATTGTCATACTTGAATTTGCATCTCATCGTGTCATAATAAAAGACGGCAAAAGGAGCTGCAATGTCAAATGCTTCATTGTAACCGAAGTTTCTCTGCCAAGGGTCATCACTTGTGAAAAAGAAATTTCCCTCATCATCAAACAGATATCCTGCAAGACCCTTGTCCTCAATGACGGTATTCTGCTTTTGTGTTGTTGCTGAGGTTGTTGTGATGTTTCTTGTGGTTGTCTGTCCGTCGGCAACGAGTGTCGGTGTTGTGGTGGTTGTTTGCACAGGCGCAGTTGTTGTCGTTCCGCCCGGAACCATGGGGAAGGTTGTGATGAGGTTTGAAGCATAGGATGTTGTAACAGAGCCGTTTGTTGTTGCTGTGGGCTTAGTTGTCGGAACATCCAGATCAATGTCAACAACCTGCTGTGGCTGTGATGTATACAGAGGCTTTGTTGTGCTTGTATACTCAGACTGATAACTGTATGACTGAGCCGTTGTCTGAGCATCGGTGTTGTTGTTCAAAGCTCTGATTCCGAGAAATGAACCACCGCAAACAACAATCAGTGCAACAATAATCAAGATTGTTGACTTGTTTTTTAAACTGTTCATTCTGATCCTCCTATTATGATTTTATATAAAGCCATTTAAAATCAGTTGTTGCCAAAAATGTTTCTGCCCTTAAACACGGGAAGCACATCGCTCTCGTCCTCAGAAGGATCATCGAAAATTGAGCCTGTTTTCTTTGCGGGAGCTTCAATCACATCAAATGACTGTGAGGTCTGCTGCTGTGCAGGTGCCGAGGGCTGAGCCGGTGCAGCCTGAGGAGCCGGTGCCGGATTTTGAGGAGCGATCGGCTGAATCGGTGTGAAGTCTGCAAAGCTTGTCGGAGCTTTATTTTCAGTTGAGGAAGCGGCTGCTGCCTTTTCAAAAACGGAAACGAAGCTCTGACCGAATCTTGTTGAAGCAAAATCAACAGCGTCCTGATTCATGCTTGAAAAGCCTGCCTGAACGGTTGATCTCGGAGCCTGACTGATAAATTCGGGAGCAGGATTTCTCGGAGCATACTGCTCGGAAGCAGCTGTCTGCTGATTAATGGGAGCTTGCTCGGGAGCATTGTTTGCACCAAAGCCCGTTGCAATAACGGTGATGAGCATTTCGTCGCCCATTTCCTCATCGAAAACAGAACCGAAGATGATGTTTGCATCGGGATGTGTTGCATCGGAAATGAGAGAGCCTGCCTGCTCAATCATGTCAAGTGACATATCCGATGAGCAAGTGACATTGATAATAACACCGCTTGCGCCGTCGATAGCTGTTTCAAGAAGAGGACTTGTGATTGCCTGCTTTGTTGCTTCTGCGGCACAGTCTGCACCCTTACCGCGTCCGATACCCATGTGGGCAAGACCTGCATCCTTCATGACGCTCTTGATATCTGCAAAGTCAAGGTTGATATAACCGGGAACCTTGATTGTGTCTGAAATGCTCTTAACACCCTGCCAAAGAACATTGTTTGCCTGACCGAAGGCATCCTTCATGCTAAGGCTCTTATCACCGAGGAGCTTGAGTCTCTCATTCGGGATAACGATAAGGCTGTCAACATGCTTTTCAAGCTCTCTGATGCCGTCCTCTGCCTGCTTCATACGCTTTTTGCCTTCAAACTTAAAGGGCTTTGTGACAATACCGACGGTGAGTGCGCCAAGCTCTCTTGCGATTTCAGCAACAACGGGAGCTGCACCTGTTCCGGTACCGCCGCCCATACCGGCAGTGATGAACACCATATCGGTGTCCTCCAGCGCCTTTGCGATCTGATTGCGGCTCTCCTCAGCGGACTTGCGGCCCACCTCGGGGTCGGAACCGGCGCCCTGACCATGGGTCAGCTTCTCGCCGATCTGGATCTTAT
>CAZBFI010000101.1:0-6503 GCA_964491165.1 uncultured Faecalibacterium sp. | reverse complement strand
TGCGCAGGCTGTGCCGAAACATCATACGCTCGCCTTATCACTCAGCTGTTCGGTGACAGAATGTATATTTCAAACGCAACAGGCTGTTCATCAATTTGGGGCGGTCCCGCAGCAACATCACCCTACACTGTCAACAAAGACGGTCACGGTCCTGCTTGGGCTAACTCACTGTTCGAGGATAACGCAGAGCATGGCTTAGGTATGTACTACGGTCAGAACGCTATCAGATCAAGACTCATCAGCGATGTTGAGCAGATCCTTGCTTCCGACGCTTGCTCGGCAGAGGTTAAAGCTGCCGGTGAAGAATATCTTGCAACCGTTAACGACGGTGAAAAGAATGCAAAGGCATCCAAGGCTCTTGCACAGGCAATTGAAGCAGCAGGTGCAAGCTGTGACTTGTGCAAGGATGTTCTTGACAACAAGGAATATCTTTCAAAGAAATCCATCTGGATCTTCGGTGGTGACGGTTGGGCATACGACATCGGTTACGGCGGTCTTGACCACGTTCTCGCTTCCGGAAAGAATGTCAATGTAATGGTATTCGACACTGAGGTTTACTCCAACACCGGCGGACAGGCTTCAAAGGCATCAAACATCGGACAGGTTGCACAGTTTGCCGCAGCAGGTAAGGAAATCAACAAGAAGAGCCTTGCTGAAATTGCAATGAGCTACGGTTATGTTTATGTTGCACAAATCGCTATGGGCGCTAACATGGCACAGACACTCAAGGCAATCCAAGAGGCAGAGGCTTATGACGGCCCGTCACTCATCATCGGCTATTCACCCTGCGAGATGCACTCAATCAAGGGTGGTATGGTCAACTGTCAGGCAGAGATGAAGAAGGCAGTTGAATGCGGTTATTGGAACCTCTTCCGTTTCAATCCTGCACTTAAAGCAGAAGGAAAGAATCCGTTCACTCTCGACAGCAAGGAGCCGAACGCAGAATATCAGGCATTCATCAAGAATGAAGCCCGTTACACAAGACTTATGCGCGAATTCCCCGACAGAGCTGATTCACTCTTCAAGAAGAGCGAGGATGTTGCAAAGGCAAGATATGCACATCTTCTCAAGCTTAAAGAGCTTTACGCTCCCGAAGCATAATTCGTATTTTAAAAGTGAGAAAGCAGAGCTTTTGCCCTGCTTTCTTTTTTTATAGCATAAATACATATACAATATTATTCCGACGGCAAGCTTTTCTTTCGCTTAACGGCAAAATACGGCATTTTTTTCCGGAATCAAAATGTATAATCCGTCTTGAATAAGCGTTATAAAGTTAAACCGAAGTCGGAAAACGCTGTTTAAGGCTGTTTTTCGTTAAAGAAAGGATGATACGAGTGACGGAAATCTGTCAGGAAGAAAAGCTCGATAATTATCTTGAAACCAAGGGTGAAGCCGAAAAGCTGAAAAAAACAATTCCGGGGCTGATTTTTGCTTTAATCGGTTTTTGCCTGAGCCGTGTTGATGTCTTTTCAACACTTTCACCATTTGCCTCGGCATTTCTCGCAACTGTACCGTTCAAATATTGCAGCGGAGCTTTCACGGGCAGTGTCATCGGCTACCTTGTAAGCCTTCCGGTGCAAAATACGGTTAAAAGCCTGCTTTGCCTGCTGCTGATCTGCCTTGTGAGATTGCTTGTGCATAAGCGAATTTCAAGCCTTGAGGGAGGCAGATTTGAGCTGCTGCTCACACTTTTTGCCGTTGCAATAACGGACATCTCGCAAAACCTCATCACTAAGGGTGAGCTTACGACTTATCTTTTATCGGCAGTTGAAATCGGCATTTCATTTTGCAGCAGTTACTTTTTTTCAAGAAGCTTCAGAACGCCTGTGATGAACATGGGGATAATGAATCTCGCCACAGGAGACAAGCTCAGTCTCGGCATAAGCTTTTGCGTTTTTGTGATGAGCTTTTCGGGAATCAGCGTGGGTGGCTTTTCACCTGCCGTTTTGCTCGGCTGTGTGATTTTGTGCATTGCAGCTTATTGCAAGGGTACTTCATTCGGCAGTGTCGTCGGCATCTGCCTTGGTATAGCACTGAGCATTAAGCCCGAAAGCAGATTTTTATTTCCGGCTTTTGCTTTAAGCGGACTTGTGGGCGGTGTGTTTGCCCCCATGGGACAGACTGCGGTCGGCATTTCCTCATGCCTGAGCTTTTGTTTTTGCTGTGTTCTCGGTGGCTTGGAGGAAAGCTTTTTGCCTGCTGTTATCGAGTGTGCGGCAGCCTGTGCCTTTTTCATGCTTCTTCCTCCCGTATGGCTGACGAAGATAACGGAATTTATCCGCAAAAACTCTGTTGTCAGTGACGATGATGTTAATCTTCAGGTTTCCGAGGTGCTTAAAAAGGCATCGGGCAACATTTATTCATTTTGCAAAACCGTTGACGAGGTAAGCACAAGGCTTGACCGTATAATAAATCCGGAGGTCAACAGACTCTTTTTCGACTTGCAGCAGAATGTGTGCGACGGCTGTATAAAAAAGAGTATCTGCTGGAACGATAACTTCAACACCACCGCAAAAGATGTGCTGATGATAATGGGTATCGAAAAAAGAGGAAAAAACAAGCTTCTGATTGAAAGACACTGTCCGAGACTGCATGAGCTGAAAAAGCAGATAAACCACGGCAAAGGTCAATACAGTCTCAGTATGCTCACAAAAGCAAAAAACCGTGAAATGCGTTGCTTACTTACTGAGCAGTTTTCCGGCATGGGAGATTTTCTCGGTGAGCTTTCCGAAAAAATCGCAAAAAGCCGTACCGTTGACTGCGCAAAATCGACGGCATTAAGAGCAGTGATAATAGACCAAGGGGTATACATTGATTCGCTGAGCTGTTATAACGGTGACGAGGGAAGAATCGGGATTGAGATTCTCTGCCTTGAAAGGCCGTTTGAAACCGATTACAAAAAGATTCAGACTATCCTTGAGGAAGCGACAGAGCGTCGTTTCGATCCTCCGCAGATAAACAACACCGAAATGGGAACACAGCTAAGCTTTGAGGAAAAATCCGCATTTTCACTTGTTGTCGGCTCTGCACAAAGACCTCTTGTAAAGGATGCACCCTGTGGCGACAGCTTAGCCTTTTGCAGAAGAAACGATGTCAGCACAGCCGTCATTTTAAGCGACGGAATGGGTACGGGAAGCTCGGCGGCACTGGACAGCATGATGGCAGTAAGCTTAATGCAGGAGCTTTTAAGCGGTGGCTTTTCCTTTGAAAGCAGTGTCAAAATCGTAAATTCAGCCCTCATCATGAAATCAACAGACGAATCAATGGCAACAATGGACGGCTTGAGCGTCAACCTTTACACAGGAACGGCAGAGTTTTACAAGGCAGGTGCGGCGATAAGCTTCATCAGAAGTGACAGAGAAATCATGATTGTTGAGGAAAACTCTCTGCCCTTGGGAATTTTGCGTGAGGTACATTTCAAAAAGTCGGTTTTCACACTTAAAGCCGGTGATATTGTGCTTCTTGTCAGCGACGGAATAACAGCCGAGGACTGCGGATGGATCAACGATGAGCTTCTTTCGTGGAGCACAAACAACATGGAGGATCTCGCCTGCCACATTGTTGAGCTTGCAGCCTTACGGCAAGACAAGTTCACTGCCGACGACCTTACCGCCGTTGCAGTCAAGCTTGTGAAGAATAAATGAAAAATGCTGACGGGAGGCGAACACAATATGTTTTTTTCGAGCATATTGTGTTCGCCTCCCATCAATTTAAGGGTTTCTTCGGACTTGGTAGCCGTAAGAAACCCTTGTTGTTTTTCTTTATTTCATGAGGCTGTTATTCACACACGCCCCTCTGTTTTTTTGTCAGACAAGACCCCAGGTTTCACCGGTGTTGATGTCGAAATTCATGCTCTTTGCAGCACCCTTTTCAACAAAGTCGATTTTGATAACCGACGGGGAAACATATTCTGCCGAGGTTACCTTATGCTCCTTTTGGGTGAAAAATTCTTTCATAAGCGTCAGAGCCTTATAGTTATAATCGCCGGCATTATCCGACACGAATAAGACATTACCGCAAAGAGAATTTATTTTACCGAGCAGGTACTTTTGCTCATCGTTAAATTTGAGGTTATCGTTACGAAGGAAAAGCACATCGGGATCGTTGCAGAATGCTCTCGAATCAAGATGACGACGGAAAACAGTGTTGTTGATTGCTCCCTGAGTGCTGGGTATTTCATTGTTGAGCTTGAGCTTGTTTAAGATATCGCCCTTGAAGCTCTTGTTGACATCACAGCTTATGCGACAAGCATCAAAAATGCCCATGCATGAGCCGAGAGGTACACCGCAGCCCAAAATCAGCTTGTCACCGCAAGCCTCACGCAAAAGGTCAACACCATCACACATAATTTCACCACGAGTCTTGCCGTATCTCGGAGTGATGCATTGAGTGAAGAGAAAGTCAAGCTTAACCATGTCAAAGCCCCAATCGTTGAGAATGACATCGAAGAAGTTTTTGATGTAGTCCCTTGCCTCGTCATTGTAAATGTCAAGAGCGTAAGCTCCTCCCCAACCGATGTGGCGAATCAGATTGTTGCCGTTTTCGTCCTTTATCATCCAATCCGGATGATCCTTTGCGACCTGACTTGTCAGCTGTGCACAAAACGGAGCGAGCCAAATTCCAGCAAGATAGCCCTTTGCGTGAATCTTTTGAGCAATGCTCTTGAGTCCGTGAGGGAATTTCTTTTTGTCAACGCTCAGCCAGTCGCCCGTAGCCGTCTGGAAGCCGTCGTCAATCTGGAAGATGTCAACACATTCCTTTGCTCTGTCCAAGCCGTCAAGGTCACGCAGGCATATTTCCTCATTGATGCTTGAAAAATAGTTATACCATGAGGTGTAGCCGGCAAGGTGCTTGATTTTCGGCTCCTTGACACCCATGAAATCAAAGAAATACTTGTCAAATGCCTTGTCATATTCATCTGTTATAACAGCAAGGTCAAAGACCTCATATTCCTGACCGGCATAAAGAATAAGTCCTTCTATATCCTTACCGATTGTGAAAAGGTTGTTTTCCATGTCACACTCAAAAAATGTGAAGCCCTTTCTTTCACTTTTTGAGCCGTAAAGAGTGATATTATTGTCGCCCTTGTTGCGAATGTAGGTGTATGTATAAGATCTGAAAAAGTTCTTTTTTCCGTAGGTTGCAAAGGAATAGTCCGACATGATTCCTGCGGCATATTCGGCAAAGCCTCCGATTTTTCTTGCAAGCGGGATCATATCGCTTGTAGCTTCACCCTTTGAATATTCCTTTGAGGTTGACCATGACTGATATCCGTTTGCAAAGAAAAGCGAGTTATCATCAAAAGACATTTCCTTTGTCAATGAAAGACTCTGCATGGTGAGAGTTGTTTTTGCTTTAAGCACACCCTTGACGGTTTTTCCGTCGTCTTTAAGCTCAAGGGTGAAATGAGTATTGTCAAAATCCTTATGACTGATGAGTGCATTGTTTACCTTAATTTTTGATGCTAAAGTATACATATTTTTTCTCCTTTGCTTATTTCTCCTTAGTTACTGCTTACATTATATATTTAATTTTATCCTTAGTCAAGTGAGAAAAACACTCTGCGATTTTATTTCAAAAAAGAAAGTGTAAAAAAAGATAAATCCGGACAGCAGAAACTTTTTTGCAGGACATAAATTTAAAAAGGCAATGTAAAATACTTTTTTACATCGCCTTTTTGCTTATTATAAGATTATAAATCGGATTGCTTTAATATGGGGGCAGTCCTTACAAAAGGATCATAAGGCTCTGCAATTCCGCCCCTCATTTTGATGAAGAATCTTGTAAACTGCGGGAAAATAAGAAACGGGATGTCACTGTCCGAGCCGGCATTCCAAGCTCTGAGAGCAAAATAGTTGCAGTTGAAGATAGGATCCCATCTGTCATAGCTTTTAAGCTTATCCGACACACTTTTAAGCTCAGCTTCCGTAAGCTCAGTTGAAACACCGATAAGCTGATAATACTGATCAAGTAAGCTTTCGAGGTTGTAGTAAACACCGAAGCCGTCAATACCCTCAGTTCCGAAGTTGCCGACGGAAACATCTGCATAAGGTGAAAGCTCATACTTACCGACGGTAAGCGTCTTGTCGGTCAGGTTTTCAAAATAGAGGAAAATATGACCAATGCCGGTTTCACTGTTTATTTCCGAGCAGAGCCACATTCTTGCAACCTCTGAATCATTTGCTGCCGAAGCCGAAAATGAAACCACTGTAAAGAGCATGAGAACGGCAAGCAAAACGGATACTGTTTTTTTCATTGTTAGCACTCTCCTTTAGCTACAAAAAAATTACAAGTTAATCATAAGGACAATATGTTAACAAAACGTTGAATAACTGATAAAAAACAAACAAAGTATTGGCTTTTGTATCAATGTTTTTTCCCCGGATGAATAAAGCCTCCGTCAAGAAACGCAAGGTTAGTTGTCACGAAAAAAGCAAGGCAACAATCAATATTTTTAAGAAGTAAATTTTATTAACTCAATGTAAATTTTATTAAAATGTAAT
>CAZBFI010000100.1:0-6547 GCA_964491165.1 uncultured Faecalibacterium sp. | reverse complement strand
ACATAATGTAACGGTAAGTATATTCGTTCTAATTTAAAAATAGTTAAATGTTTTTTGAGAAATTGCTCTTAATTTGTCGTCATTTTCGATAAAGCGGTTTATTGTCCTTTTATTTGGATAATAACCGCTTTTTCCTTTGCTTTTTATTGACATTAAGTTTTTTCTTCTCTAAAATTTAATTATCGAACAAATGTTTGTTTAGTGAATGCTTGAATCAGTCAAACAAAAAAAGGAGGCGTTTTATATGTCAAAATTATTTGCTAATCTCGATGAAGCCCACGATGCCGAACGGTCATTTTCACTCTGGCAAAGCAAACAGCATGAGCAAGCCGATGAATACACCCTGAAAAAACGAAAGGCTGAGCTTTATGCGCTTGTGCGAAAGGTGATAAAAAACGAGCTTGACCAACAGCAGCAGGAAATTGTGAGACTGCACTGGTATGAGGAAAAGAGCTTTAATGAGATTTCGGAAATCCTCGGCATTGACAGATCGACGGTTGCACGCAAGGACAAAAAAATCAACGACATCATTTTTGACAAGCTCAAATATGCCCTTGAATACCGCTTCGGTGAGGACTTTTCGGAAAATTCCATGCAAATGATTAACTCAAACCGCTTTGCCTGTTGCCCCATTGACGGCGAAAATATTTCGCAAAGACTGAGAAATTTAAGGATGAGACAATGCCTTTCACAAGAGGACTTGAAAAAGCTGACGGGAATTACAGTGAAAAGACAGGAGGAAATTGAAAGCAACGGAACACTGATAACAATTCAGGAGCTTGGAAAAATGACAAGGGTGTTCAAAGTTTCAACCGATTACATCATTTTCGGAAAAAATGCAAATTGAATTGGAGGATCAAACCATGAATACGAGTCTTGAAGAGCTTTATAATCAATATCAAAATGCAATCGAAAAGCAAAAAATGACCATCGAGGAATACCGTGCCAAGCTTAATCAGGCACGCCTGTCACACAACTTTGCGGAAACAGCAAAGCTTAATAAGCTCATACGACTTCTTTATGAGGAGAAGCTTGAGCTTGAGGGTCATGCAATTTCCATCAGAGAATATTTCAAAAACTGAAAAGCTACATAAGCTACCTAAAAAGGCTTCCTATGGGATTTAACTCTCATAAGAAGCCTTTCTATTTTATTCATATTCAACCTTCGGGGAAATCATACCAATATTCTCTGCGCTTTTTTGTCACCATCTTTTTGATGCCGAAAACGACGGCAATAATGCCAACAACGGAAAAGCCGATATAAATATGCGTGTTATCCGTTCCGTAAATTCTGATTTCATTCCAAAGATCAGAAAACATTGTGAGCGTTTCCTGAGGAAGATTGTGGAAATATTCAACCTCCGGCATATCCTCATCAGACGGATAAAGATATTTATTCTCGCTCATTTCGGCATAGTCCTCATGGTTAAGAACACCGGTGTTCGGTGATGCGTAGCCGATGTATGAAGCGTTGCACATGGCAATTTCCGGATCAAGCAGGAAATTGATGTATTTTACTGCAGCTTCATAATTTTGAGAGCATTTTGGAATGCAGACAGCATCAACGAAAATGTTGACACCCTCTTCGGGATAAACAAAATCGAGATCGGGATTAACCTGCTGCATAAGCACAAAGTCTCCGACATAATAAGGCACCATTGCTGCCTCTCCGCTTTCCATTTTGTTGAAGATTTCGTCCATTACATAACCCTGCAAAAGCGGCTTTTGTTCAACAAGAAGCTGAGCGACATCGGAAAGCTCCTTTTCGTCGGTCGAATTAAGAGAATAGCCCAAAATCTTCTGTGCGATTCCGAAAGCATCTCTCGGATTATCAATCATGAGAATCTTTCCCGCATAACGCTCATCCCATAAGGCTGTCCAGCTTGTCGGCTTTTCTTCAACCATCTTTGTGTTATAAATCAAGCCGACCATTCCGACATTGAACGGCACAGAATATTTATTCTCCGGATCATAATACATATTTTTATAATCCTCGGAGATGTACTTATAGTTCGGCAGACTGTTGACATCAATCGTCATCAGCATATCCTCGTTGATCATTCTTTCGATCATGTAATCCGAGGGAATAATTATATCGTAGCTCGTGCCTCCGTTTTTGATTTTCGGATACATATCCTCGTTGCTTTCATAAGTAACATAGTTGACCTTGATACCCGTAAGCTTTTCAAATTCCGAGTTGACATCAAGCATTCCGTCTTCATAGGTGTCGGAAATATACTCGCCCCAATTAAAGACATTTATCGTTGTACCCTCACAGCCCTTGTAAAAATCTTCATTCTCATAAGCACCGGCAACAAAAACCGTTGTGCAGAGAATCACCAGCAAAGAAAAAAGATAAAGGATTTTTTTCACTTTCCCTCCTCCTTTCTTCTGTTAAGCTTGTTTTCCATTTTCTTATCGCCGTAAATCTGCGACAGATTTATCAAAACAAGCAAAACAAGTATCGCAACAAAGACAATCGTCGAAAGGGCGTACATATCGGGTGTAACACGCTTTTTTGTCATTGAGAAAATTCTTATCGGCAAGGTTTCAAATGACGGGCCCTGAGTGAAATAGCTTATAACGAAATCGTCAAGCGACATCGTAAAGCTCATCATAAGACCCGAAATGATACCGGTTGAAATTGACGGCAAAACGACCTTGAAAAAACTCTGCACCGGAGTGCAGCCAAGATCCATCGCAGCTTCGGGCAGATATTTATCAAGCTGACGAAGCTTAGGAAGCACCGATAAAATAACATAGGGAAGGTTAAAGGTGATGTGGGCAATCAGCATTGTGCCAAAGCCCAAAGCATCTTTCATTCCGATAAACTTTGCACAAAATATAAAAAGAAGCATCATTGAAATACCCGTGACTATATCGGGGTTCATCATGGGGAGGTTTGTCACGCCCATGGTGAGCTTTTTTATATATTTGTTTTTAAATGTGTTTATACCCACTGCTGCGGCAGTACCCATGACAGTTGCAATAAATGAGGAGCAAACAGCAAGAATAATGGTGTTGCGAAAAGCGTTCATTGTTGCTTCATCGTTAAAAAGTGACTCATACCACCTAAGTGAAAAGCCGGTAAACACACCCGTGCTTGCGGTTGAATTGAACGAAAAAAAGATCATAACCACAATCGGTGAATATAAAAACAGCATTATGAGAGCAACATAGAGCTTTGACGAAAGAGGCATCTTTGTTTTCATATAAGCACACCTCCGTCATCTTCATCACCGGTGAAACGGTTCATAATCATCATGCAAATAAGGATAAGCACCATAAGAACAAGCGAAAGAGCCGCACCGAGATTATAATTGTTGGCGGATTTAAACTGCATTTCAATCACATCACCGATGAGCGAGAATGTGTTTCCGCCAAGCTTTTTTGAAATGTAAAATGTCGAAACCGACGGCACAAACACCATCGTAAAGCCGGAGGCAATACCCGGCAAGGTGAGAGGAAGTATAACATCCTTAAAGGTCTTGAATTTGCTCGCGCCAAGGTCATTTGCCGCCTCGATGAGACTCATGTCCATCTTTGCCATGATTGAATAAAGCGGAAGAATCATATAGGGTATGTAATTATATACCATACCGAAAACGACTGCCCCCTGCGTGTTAATCATGTGTATATTCGGAAGCTTCAACGCTGTAAGCAAACTGTTGATTATACCTGTATCCTGCATAAGAATCATCATTGAATATGTTCTTATCAAAAGATTCATCCACATTGGAAGCATCACAAGAACCATCATTGTACGCTGAACATTTTCCGTTGTTTTTGCCATGATATAAGCCAACGGATAAGCCACGACAAGACTTATTACGGTTGCGATGAAGCCAAGCCAAATTGAATTGAGCATAACGTCCTTATACTTGCCGATGTCGGAAATAAACTCAAGGGTAAAATTGCCGTTTGAATCGGTGACGGAATAAAGCACAACGAAAACCAACGGCACAATAATGAAGATTCCCGCCCAAACAAGATAAGGTGCAGAGATGAGCTTTTTCGTAAGGGAGTTGATTTTCATTTGTTACTCCTCCTCTTCAGTTACATCGGAAAGCTTTTCAAGCTCATCACTGAATGAGCTGTAATCACCGAACATACCTGAATACTCACTCTTTTTCATAACATGAATTGCATCCGGTTCAATAACAATGCCGATTTTTGTGCCGACAGGGTAATAATCCGTGGTTTGAATCATCCATTTGAAATTGTCAATGTCAACAATCATTTCAAAATGAACACCCTTAAAGGTGTTGGAGGTAATCACACCGCTTATTGTTCCCTCACCGTAAGGAACAACATCGACATCCTCGGGTCTGACAACAATATCAACCGACTCATTAACCGAAAAGCCCTTATCGAGACACTGGAAAACAGCTCCCGAAAACTTTGCCTTAAAGTCATCAAGCATCACACCGTCAAGAATGTTACTTTCACCGATGAAGTCGGCAACAAAAGCGTTTTTCGGCTCATTGTAAATGTCAATCGGTGAGCCGATTTGCTGAATCTTTCCGTCATTCATGACAACAACGGTGTCACTCATTGAAAGTGCCTCCTGCTGATCGTGAGTAACATAAATGAATGTGATGCCCATTCTCTTTTGTATGTTTTTAAGCTCCACCTGCATATCCTTGCGAAGCTTTAAATCAAGAGCGCCGAGCGGCTCATCGAGAAGCAGGACTCTCGGTTCAACTGCAAGTGCACGGGCAATTGCAACTCTCTGCTGCTGACCGCCAGAAAGAGAAGCGATGTTTCTCTTTTGAAAGCCTTTAAGGTTGACAAGCTCAAGCATCTGATGAACCTTTTGGCTTATATCTTTTTCCTTCATCTTCTTGACACGAAGACCGAAAGCAATGTTATCATATACATTCAAATGCGGAAAAAGTGCATATCTCTGGAAAATTGTGTTGACCTGTCTTTTATGGGGCGGAAGATTGTTGATATCCTTTCCCTCAAAGATGACCTGACCGCTGTCAGCTTCAAGAAATCCTGCGATAATTCGCAAGGTCGTTGTTTTGCCGCAGCCTGACGGCCCGAGAAAAGTTATAAATTCCTTATCTCTTATGCTCAGGTTAATGTTGTCAAGAATAACATCCTCGTCATATTTTTTGGAAATATTCTGCAACTTAATAATTACATCAGTTCCCATGTATAAACCCCTTTCCCTGCATGAAAATCATGCTCGCTCGAATTAACAAGAAAAAAGCAGAACGCAAAGCCGTTCCACCAATTTCTTTATAAGACAAAATATAAATCAATTTAATGCAAATGTCAACAGTTTTTTTGCATTTTTCGGCAAAAACAGATGCCATTTTCAAAGCATCTGTTATAAAACTTGATTTTTCTTTGTTTTTCTCTTTTTTTCTCAAAAATGCTGACAAAATTTTTTTCTGAATTTCAAGAGCCGAAAAATGCATCTGCTTTATTTTGAAGATACTGTTTTATCTGTTCAATGCCGTTTTCGCTCAGCTCAAAAATATCTGTTTCAATTTCGTCCTCATTCTGACAGTCAAATGAAAGCATTCCGTAATAAACAGATGTTCTGATATATTCTTCCTCGTCCTTTTTTTCGATTCCGATGCGATAATTAAAAATTTTCTGACCGATTGCACCCTTTAATGGATCTGTCCCCAGAGATGCGGTGTAAACATTATAAGTGCCGCCGATACGGGAACCGCCTATAAGCCATGACATAAGAGGAACAACAATTTCTTTATTTTCCATTTCAAATTCTTCCTTTATCTTTCATCTTTTTTCTTCTGCCGTTTATAATAACAAATTCCGACAATTTTGTAAATACTAATTCTCCAATAAATCCTTTGCAAGCTCTGCAAGGCTTTCTCTGTAATAAGCCTGAACGAAAAAAGCCGGAACGATAAGCAGGCAAGCAATGAACCAACCGATAAAGCTGAGCCTTTTTTTGAACACTAATCCCCTTTTGCCCTCGATACAGCCGTAAGAGAAGCTGAAAAGCTGACTGTAATTAAAAAATCTTCCCGACACAAAATAATACCTTGAAAGAAAAAGAAAGGAATTTAAGCGTAAAAAGAAAAATACTCCGTTCAAAAAAAGAAAAATCGCAAACGCAAAAAGTATCCTTGCAACATTAAACGATGCACTTGTATTTTTAATAAGAAAGGTCAAGACCGCAATAACCGTAAAAGTCGGCAAAAAGCACAGAATGATTATTCCGAGCTTTCTCAGATAATAATTAAAATAAAACGCAAAAACCGAAAGAAAGCTCTTTGGCTTCAAATAATAAAAAACCTCACTGCCCTTGACAACACTCCCCTGAGCTTTTTTGAAATAATACCTGTCAGCTCCGCTTTTCAAAGCCAAAACAATAAAAATCAAAACCATTTTAACCACCGACAATATTATTGACAAGCAAAGAGATATATAGACCGAAAAGTGCAGACGGTACAAAAAAAGCCAATGTAAAAAAACTTGTGTTTTCACAATCTGCTGTCAGGAGCTTGAAAAAAAGATGCAGAATGAATCAACCGAGTCAAAATAAAGCGTCAGCTTTATTTCG
>CAZBFI010000099.1:0-6586 GCA_964491165.1 uncultured Faecalibacterium sp. | reverse complement strand
ACCATGACCGATTCTCATAAGCTTATCTCCTTTGCAATTTCAATAAATTCTTCATACAGAACAAAAGTGTTCAATATTTTCACAAGTGACGAGGTTGACAGTCTTTCCGGAAGCTCAAGCTTTTTCAGAAGAAGCCGACGCTTTTGCTTGCTGTCTGCACGGCCTGAAAAGCCCCATTCAAAAAGGTCAACATTCGTGATAAGCCGTCTTTGCTCCTGCTCACTTTTCGAGCAAAAAACACCTGCTTTTTCAAATGCCTCCAAAAGCACCTGTTCACTCATTCCCTCAACGCCTATCTTCCCCTCTTTGCCTGCGGTGGTCTTTCGCTTTTCCTTGCCGTAGACATCAGGCACATAGACATTGATTATGTTTTCTTTTTTCACAACATTTGAAATGAAGCTTCTTATCATAAAGCCGGCAGAATCACTGTCGGTGAGAATAATTATCCCCTTTTCCTTTGCAAGCCGTCTTATAAGCCTTTGCTTTTCCTTATCCTTAAAAATGCCGAAGCCATCGGTTTTGATAATCAGTCCGTCAATCATATTGGACAGCTTGATTATGTCATACTTTCCCTCGACAATGACGGGCATTGAAAGCTTAATCATACCTTTTCACCGCCCGTTATAAGAAAAAGCTTAACCATAAGCTGTTCAAGGACAACTGTCGGATTATCCCTTGAGGTTTTTATTTTCATGTCGGCATTTGAAAGCTCATCAAGGCATTTTCTTAAAGTCTCCTGTTCAAGCCTCGACGAATCCCTTGCGGCATTGCTGAGGCGGAAAGCCGTTTTTCCGTAAGAATAAGCTTCACTCAATTCATCAGCCGTTTTTCCGCAGGCAAGCGACACCTTCGCACGATACATATCAACATAAGTGCTTATAATCGTTCCGAGTATAAACTCCGGCTCCGTTTTTTGTCTTATCAGAACCGACAGCACCTCATAAGCCTTGTCAAAGTTCTTTTGAAGCAAATATTTTGTAAGGTCATATACCTTTGCGGCATCGCATTTTGTTGCAAGGCTGTCAATGTGAGCTTTTGTGATTTCACCGTCACCGACATAGCTGCAAAGCTTGTTGACCTCGTTTATAAGAGTGTTGAAATCATCTCCGACGACACTCACAAGATAGCTTGCCGCCTGAGTTGAAAGCTCACAGCCCTGTTTTGCCGCCGAGGAAATAAGAGGTCTGATAAGCTCACTTCCACGCCTCTTATTAAGCACACAGGCTGCCCCGACCTTTTTGATTATATTGATTACATTTTTAGCCTTTAAAGGCGAAAAGTCCTTATTTGACTGCAAAAAAACAATAACAGTGCTTTTAGAGGGATTCTGAAAATAATTCTTAAAAAGTTCAAGGTCGGACTCACTGATTTTTTCAATCAGAGCATCTCTCACAAAAACACAGCGTCTTTCACTCATCAAGGGCATTGTGAGCGCCGAGTCGAAAACATCCTTAAAATCAAGGCTTTTTCCGTCAAAGGACTGAAAGTTAAAATCAAAAAAATCCTTTGCAACAGCTTTTTCACAAAGCAAATCGGCATAGCTCTTTTTTAAATAATCCTCATCGCCGTAAAAAATATAAGCCGGCAGAAATTCACCGCTTCTTATATGAGCCTTTAATTGCTTTTCATCAAATTCCGCCATGAATTTTCACCTCTTATATAATAATCTCCGTTTTCCTTAAAGAAAATAATCAAACTGCCCTGCTCACTTAAAGAAAGCTCCCGACCGTGAGCTAAAACGATAATATCCTGCTTTTCTGTTTTGATAATTATATCACATTCAGCTGTCTGTTGTAAATCACCGTTAGGAAAAATACCGACACTTTTTGTAAAAAGCGAAAACAGAATACCCTGCCCGTGTTCTTGAACCTCAATGACATCGAGCAGTCTGTTGTCACCCTTTTCGTTTACGAACCTTCCGCTTGAAAATCCGTAAGTCATTAAGCTTTCTTCATCGAGCCATTGACTGAGCCTTACTCCTCTGTTTTCAAGCTCCGAGCTTAGTAAGCCCTTTTCGTATGTGGGCATTTCACCGATAAGAGCCGCTTTTCCGTCTTTTTCAAAAACAACCGAAACAACCGAATTTGTGTTTCTAAGATATATTCTGACTCTCCCGTCACCTTGTTCATAAATGAAAATCAAAGCAAAGCAGCACAAAAGTGAAATTGCCGTGACAACACCCTTTCTTACCGATTCTCTTTTCAAAACAACAAAGGTAAAAGCCGAAATTAAAATTACACCTGCAAGATACAAGGCGAGGTTTTCTCTTTCAAACGGCAAAAATGCGTTTTTGACGGAGGAAAGAAGCTTTACGGCAAATATCGTATAGCCCGAAACGAGCTTGATTGCACTTCCCAATAAAAAGCCGATGAATTTAAACGGAGAGAAAATCAAATATATTCCCGAAAGAACAACAAGAGGAGTAATGACCGGAATCAGCACAATGTTTGTCAATGCTGAAACGGTTGAAATTCCCTTGAAGGTTAAAATCAAAACGGGAGAAGTGAAAATCGTCACGCCAATGCTGATGCATAAGCTCTCACAGCAAGCCCTTACAGCCTTTTTCGCTGTCTTTGGCAGCTTTTGCAATTTCAGTCTTTCCGATATTTTTTCAATATAAAGCTTGCCGAGGGTCAGAATCGAAAGCGTCGAAAGAAACGAAAGCTGTAATGAAACGCTAAGCACACACGCAGGATTATAAGCGATCATCAAAAACACGGAAAGTCCGAGATTGTTCAAGCTGTCGCTTTTTCTTTTTCCGAGCTTGCCCAAAAGCTGAATAACAGACATGAAGCCTGCTCTTTTCACCGATTCGCTCATGCCTGCAAGCAGCATTATAAACAAAACCGTGAGAATCAAAAGCGAATATTTGAGAGCCGAATATCTGCGGTTTTCGGGTATCACCGAGCTTAAAAACAGCACCCACACCGACAAATGAAGTCCGGAAACAGCCATCAGATGTGCAACGCCCGAAGCACGAAAAGCACCGTAAAGCTCACTGTCAAGCCCTGATTTGTCACCGATGAGAACTGCCGTAAGCAAGCCGGCAACCTCGTCGGAAAAGCTTGACGAAAAGGTTCTTTTCACATACGACCTGATAATGTCAAAATAAAACTCAACAGGTCTTACGGCAGGCTTGACGATAACAACATTTTCCGGTGAATAAGCACCGAGCAAAATATTCTCACTGAAAAAATAACGCTCAATGCTTTTTTCACCCTTACCGATTATATAAACTGTTGCGTTGAAGCTTATTTTGTCACCGATTTCAAGCTCATCGGCATTAAGCTCATCCTTTGACGGCAGGAACGAAAGGCGAATTTCTCCATCGGCACTCTTTCCGTCAACGGCTTTAAGCTTACAGACGGCATAATATCTTGAGGTTTTGCTGTTACGGTACGGTGACTGACAGACAGTCGCTTCAACCCTCACACCGTTTCCCGCCATGCTCTGCACTTGTGTCTTATCACTGCAAAAGCACAAAACTAAAAGACAGGAAAATGCCGCAGAGATGAGAATCAACGGCAGCACAAATTCCTGTCTGAATTTCTTTATAGCAATAGAAATAACAGCCCCAACCGCAAAAACGGCAAAAAGACAAAAGCTGATATCGTTTCGTCCGATTGAGGCAGTCAAAAATGCAACGGCAAAGCAAGTCAAACCGATTAAAGCAAAGGGTCGCTTCATTTCAATCAGTCATGGAAAAACAGAGGAAGCTCCTCAAGGAAAATAATATCGTCTCTCTTAGCTGCATCGCCCTCAGCGAGAATCGCAGCCTTTGCAACAATGTTTGTGTTGAATTTTTCCAAAAGCTTTTCAACTGCGAGAAGTGACTCGCCGGTGCTGATAACATCGTCAAGAATGATAACATTTTTGCCCGTCAGCTTTTCGCCCTCAAGTGAATCAAGGAACAGTGTCTGAACCTTATCGGTTGTGATTGAACGGACATGGACACACACAGGCTCTTTCATGTAAAGCTTGGCGTCCTTACGGCAAATGTAATACGGCTTACCGCTTTGTCTTGACATTTCATGTGCAAGCGGGATTGCCTTTGCTTCGGGTGCAACGATTGCATCAAATTCGGGACATTTTTTAATAAGCTCACCTGCGGCGGCAACCGTCATTTCAACATCTCCGAAAATAACAAAGCCTGCGATATCAAGCTTGTCATTGACCTTACAAATCGGCAATTCTCTTTCAAGACCTGCGATTGTCATCTTGTAAAAACTCATTTAAATCATCCTTCCGTTTAAGCTGACATGATAATATCAAAAAAACGCAACACCTCACACAACCTCAAGTATTTCTACGATAAATACTTGCTTGCAAACTATTGTGTTCGACTCCCGTCAGCTTGAGTGCTTCATTCTACCCAATCATTATATCCCTTTTCTCAATAAAATTCAAGATGTTGAAAAACTTTAAGTCAAGCTTATTGACACTTTGTTAACTTTATGATTAAATATAACTGCAATATTTCAGAAAGGCGGAAATAAAAATGAAGAAAACAACCAAAAAAATCATTGCACTTATCATTTCTCTCACTCTGATTTTCTCCGGCACAGTTGTGGCTTTGGCACAAGATGTAAGCTACACCATCGTCTCACCCTATGAGGATGTTGTCTGGGACGGAGAAAATGCCTGGGGCGCTTACAAGGGAAATCTTCACTCACATTCAACTTACAGCGATGCCGATGTTGACCTTGCAACCATGGTTAAGGAATATTACAATCAAGGCTACGATTTCCTCGCAAATTCAGACCACGGCATCACAGGAACGGAATGGAACAAAAAGCAGACCTTCCTCCCCCTGTATTCTTATCAGGCTCTTCTCGGAAACAAGGTTCAATCCTTGACAGACGAGGAATTCCTTGGCATCACCACCGGCACTTATCCTCTTTACGACGGAACAATCAGAGGCACTAAGATGACCTGCGTAACCGGTGCAAACGAGCTTAACAACCTCACCCTGACAAAATGCCATGTCAATGGCTTCTTCCTTCCCAAGGGCGTAGGTGACGGCTTCGGCGGAAAAGAAAACGGTCACGAAATCGCTGTTGCCTTTGTTGAAAAGAGTGGCGGTCTTTCACACATCAACCATCCCGGTGACTTCCTTGAGTCAAACAAAAACATTCAGGCAGTAAGCGATCCGGAAAATGTCAAATATTTTGCCGACATTCTTTTGAAATATCAGAGCTGTCTCGGCATCGAGGTTTTCAACGACAGAAACAGCACAACACCTTATGACCGCATACTTTGGGATAATCTTCTGATGTCCTGCTTACCTTACGGAAAAAATGT
The DNA here is from genome assembly GCA_964491165.1 of uncultured Faecalibacterium sp. Taxonomy (GTDB): domain Bacteria; phylum Bacillota; class Clostridia; order Oscillospirales; family Acutalibacteraceae; genus UBA6857. The sequence continues at coordinate 1,285 of CAZBFI010000099.1, read as the reverse complement.
CATCGGCTTTAGTAACAGCGATGCACATGACCTTGAAAACATCGACACCTCATTCAGCGTGTTCATGATGCCGTCAAACACAACAGACAACATCAAGCAGGCAATGCAGGACGGCACATTCTTTGCAGTTACAAGAATTCTTCGCTCAAATGACATCATCGGCCCTGAAGCCGACATTGATGTGAGAAATCAGAATCTTCCTTACCCTGTTTTCACAAGGGTTGATGTTGAAAATCACACTGTAAATGTCACAGCAGAGAATGCCGACAAGCTCCAATGGATTGCCGACGGCAAGGTTATTGCCGTAACCGACATCACAAACGGTGAAGCTTCAATTGACCTTGATGAAATTGAGGGTGCTGAGAACTTCACATACATAAGAGCAGAGCTTTACGGTGAGGGTGGCGTATGCTTGACTCAGGCTCTCAAAATCGAAAGAGATGAAGAAAACCTTGTTTTCGCAGAAGAAACAGGCATCAACGCTTTCATCAAAAAGATTCTCTTTGCTCTTAAAAGCTCTCTTTTGTGGACAATAATCATTGAAATCACAAGATTATAATCCTTAAAGCAAAATTTAAAACGCCTCTTTCTTGTCAAAACGCACAAAAAAGAGGCGTTTTTTCAATGTAACAGAGACGATGTTTAAAGCTTTTTACGGACTCTTTTATCCTCTTTATTTGTGCAATGTTAATAAAATAAAGTTATTTTGTTGATAACTATTGACATTTAGTGTTGTAATGCTTATAATAAAGGTGCAAAAACAAAGAAAGGGGTGTTACCAATGTACTGTTTAATGTAAACTGTACGATTTGATAACATACAAGCCTTAGTAAAAAAACTTGTGCTTAAAACAAAAAGAAGAAGCAAATTGATTGTTGTAGTGTTTTGCAGCAAATTCAACTCAGATTATCAAATCGCTACGATTCCGTGTAATCAATCATCAAAGAGAAAATAAGATTTAAGCTCTGCATGAACTTATGCAGAGATGAAGAAAACAAAACAGTATCCTGTAGCCAAAGGAGAAATGATTCAAAGCTGAACGGATAACGATGTGGGCTTATCCGAACGCTTAAACGGGGTTTAAGCGAAACGAATCACGGCATTCACACAAGATCATATAAAGGGTAAAGAAATACTTAACGGGATAGAAATAAAAAATAATAAAAATAAATTCATCTTAGCCCGTAAGCAAGCTTACCGAAACGAAAATGTTTAAAGAAAGATGACACAGTGAATAAGAGGATACAAAAAATTGAATAAAATATTTTAAAATAAAATATCAGAC
>CAZBFI010000098.1:0-6635 GCA_964491165.1 uncultured Faecalibacterium sp. | reverse complement strand
GTCAGCAAGGACCTGACAAGAAGAATGCTTTTGCCTGAGCATATCTCAAAGGCTCATGACGAGGGTGCAATTCATTTCCACGATGCCGATTATTTCTTGCAGCCCATTTTCAACTGCTGCCTTATCAATATCGGTGATATGCTCGATAACGGCACTGTCATGAACGCAAAGCTCATTGAAAGCCCCAAGAGCTTTCAGGTTGCCTGTAATGTCATGACTCAGATTATCGCGTCGGTTGCTTCGAGTCAGTACGGCGGTCAGTCGGTTGACATCAGCCACCTCGGAAAATATCTGAGAAAGAGCCGTGACAAGTTCACAAAGCACATGACGGAGGCCTTCGGTGACCAGTTCACAAAAGAGGAAATCGACAAAATCGTCACTGACAGACTTCAGGATGAATTGCGTTCGGGTGTTCAGACAATTCAGTATCAGATCAACACCCTCATGACAACAAACGGTCAGTCTCCGTTCGTTACTATCTTCCTTAATTTGAAGGAGGGTGACGAATACATCGACGAAAATGCAATGATAATCGAGGAAATTCTGCGTCAGAGATATGAGGGAATCAAAAACGAAAAGGGTGTATATGTTACACCGGCATTCCCGAAGCTTGTTTATGTTCTTGACGAACACAACTGTCTCAAGGGCGGAAAATACGACTACATCACAAAGCTTGCCGTTAAATGCTCGGCAAAGAGACTTTACCCCGACTATATTTCCGCAAAGAAGATGCGTGAAAATTATGAGGGAAATGTTTTCTCACCGATGGGTTGCCGTTCTTTCCTTTCACCGTGGAAGGATGAAAACGGTAATTATAAATTTGAAGGACGCTTCAATCAGGGCGTTGTTTCAATCAATCTGCCTCAGCTCGGCATTCTCGCAAAGGGTGACGAGGAAAAATTCTGGGAGCTTCTGGAGGACAGACTCTCACTTTGCTTTGAAGCACTCATGTGCCGTCATGAAGCCTTGCACAAGGTTATTTCCGACACAAGCCCTGTTCATTGGCGCTACGGTGCAATCGCAAGGCTCGAAAAGGGAGAGAGCATTGAACGTTTCCTGCATGACGGTTACAGCACCATTTCTCTGGGTTATATCGGACTTTATGAGCTTACAAAGCTGATGAAGGGCGTCAGCCACACCGATCCCGTTGGAACGGAGTTTGCATTAAGAGTTATGACAAGCTTGCGTGATCACTGCGAAAAGTGGAAAAAGGAAACAGGTCTCGGCTTCGGACTTTACGGAACACCGGCAGAGTCACTTTGCTACCGCTTTGCAAGGGTTGACAAGGAGCGTTTCGGCACAATCAAGGATGTCACCGATAAGGGCTATTACACAAACTCATATCATGTTGATGTGCGTGAGAACATTGATGCGTTCAAGAAATTCTCCTTTGAAAGTCAGTTCCAGACTATTTCTTCCGGTGGTGCTATCTCTTATGTTGAAATTCCGAACATGAGACATAACCTTGAAGCACTTGAAGAGCTTGTTAAGTTCATTTATGACAACATACAGTACGCAGAGTTCAACACAAAGAGTGACTACTGTCATTGCTGCGGCTTTGACGGTGAAATCAAAATCAACGATAATCTTGAGTGGGAATGTCCTTCCTGCGGAAACAAGGATCAGCGTAAGATGAATGTCACAAGAAGAACCTGCGGTTATCTCGGAGAGAATTTCTGGAATGTGGGCAAAACCAAGGAAATTAAGGCAAGAGTTCTGCATTTATAATAAGAGCTTATACGGTGAGCTTTAACGCCGTATTTTTCGGAGGTCTTTATGAATTATGCTACAATAAAGCCTTTTGATGTTGCAAACGGCCCCGGAGTGAGAGTATCGCTTTTCGTTTCCGGTTGCACTCATCATTGCAAGGGTTGTTTTAATCAGGAGGCATGGGATTTTTCTTTCGGTGAAAGCTTCACCGAAAAGCAGCAGCAAGAAATTCTTGAGGCTTTGTCTCCCGATTATATAAAGGGCTTTTCACTTTTGGGCGGTGAGCCCTTTGAGCCTGTCAATCAGTTGGTTCTTGCCGATTTTCTTGTCAGAATAAAAGAAAGGTATCCCAATAAGGATATCTGGTGCTATACCGGTTACACTTTTGACAAGGATTTGCTTTCGGGCAGACTTTGTGACAAAGAGGTAACAATGAAGATGCTTTCCTGCATTGATATTTTGGTTGACGGAAAGTTTGTTGAAGAGCTGAAAAATCTCAAGCTGAGATTCAAAGGCTCGGAGAATCAGCGTATAATTGATGTGAAAAAATCTTTGAAAGAAAACAGTATTGTTTTGTGGGAGGGCGACACGAATGCAGTGTGATGTCAGAATAAAAAAGCTCAGAGATAATGCGGTTGTGCCGACTTACGGCAGCAGCTTTGCAGCCGGTGCCGATCTTTATGCCGCAGTTGATGAAGCGGTTACGATTGAAGCCGGTGAAACAAAGCTTATACCCACGGGCTTCGCCTTTGAGATTCCCGTCGGATATGCCGGCTTCGTTTATGCAAGAAGCGGACTTGCAAGCAAAAGAGGGCTTGCTCCTGCAAACAAGGTCGGTGTTATTGACTCTGATTACAGAGGAGAAGTGATGGTTGCACTTCACAATCACAGCAACGCACCGCAGAAAATCGAGCCGTCGGAGAGAATTGCTCAAATGGTGATTGCACCTTATTTAACGGCAAATTTTGTCCTTGCACAAAGCTTGGATGATACCGAGAGAGGTGAGGGCGGCTTCGGTTCAACCGGCAGAAAGTAAGGCTGTCACCTTATAGCAGGCTTAATCGGTGAAGTGCCGGAAATATGCCGTTTCAGTTGAGTTAAGCTTTTTTCAAAAAATTCATATCATATAATAATAAAGAGGCTGAAAAATCTTTTCAGCCTCTTGTTTAATATTATACGATTTGTGTTTGCACTTACACTTTAATGCTTACAGATGATCTTCATATCTTTCTGCGGTGATGATTCCGTCTTTGACATGAAGCTTGCAAATTCTTGCATTTCTTGCATCAAAGGCATTTTCAGTGCTGTTCTGATAGTCTCTTGCGTGATAGACGGCATACCACTGACCGTCTTGCTTTATCATCGAATGATGACCCGTTCCCTCTTCAAATTCGTTTGCATTAAGCACCGGATGGTAGGTGTTCGGATCGGGGTACTTTTCAAATTTGATTTTTGTAAGGTCGGTTTCGTCGGTCTTTGCCCTCGCGTAGCCTATATAATAAGTGGGCTGTTCAAAGCAGTTTCCGGAATACATGAGGTAATGCCAGTCACCCTCTTTAAAATAGAAAGCGCCCTCTATTGTGTGCCAATGCTGACCTTTTTTATATCTGTCACGGCGATAGATATCCTCGTCGAGAGTCGGCTCAAGAACAAGAACCGGATTACCCTGCACGGTGTAAGGGTCGAGCATTTTGTCAACATAGATGCAAGTGCCGATTCTGTCACCTTCAAACCTGTTTGAAGAGTAAAAAAGGAAAAGACCTGCTTCATTTTTGACAATGTGTGAGTCAATTGAAAAGGGGTGTAAAATCTGCTTTGTGTTTCCGAACGGCCCTAAGGGATTGTCGGCAACACTGACATGCATTGCTCCACGGTGACCGCCCTTGTCGGGTGTGTCGTTGTAAATTTCGATGGAGTTATACATGTAAAATTTTCCGTCGAGCTCAATGACGCTCGGTGCCCAGAAGGAGTCGTGATTTTCCATCGTCATAACCTTTCCGTAGTATTCCCAGCCGTCAAAGAGGGAATCCGAATGATAGGCGTAGACTGCATCATGACCTGTAACATAGATATAATATCTGCCTGAGCTTTTTAAAATGTAGGGGTCAGCCTGACCGACATAATGCTCCTTGTCAACTTTAAGTAAATGCATGAGTGTTTCTCCTATGTTTGAATTTTACTCGATTATATAATATTTGAGCGCCAAATGCAATAGAAAAGCGATGTGTTTGAAAAAAACTCATTAAGTGACGGCAAAAAGCTTGCTTGGATTGCCCTGTGATGCTTAAAAAGCTTCGCTTTAAAATGAATGCCGTCTTTAAAATTAAGAAGTTGCACTTTTTAAGCGAAAACCGTTGAAAATTTAAGGCACACAGTGTATGATAAACTAAAGAAAAAAATAAGGGAGAGATAATATGAATCCAATTGTTAAAGGCTGGTATGCCGATCCTGAGGCAAGATATTATGAGGGCAGATATTATATTTATGTCACAAAGTCTTTCACAAAATATGAGGATCAGATGAACCTCGATGCGTTTTCGTCAGAGGACTTGATTCACTGGAAAAAGCATGAAAATATTATTGATATGAGCGGCTTTCCTTATATAGAAAAAGCTGTTTGGGCGCCGACGGTGATTGAAAAAAACGGCAGATATTATTTGATTTTCGCAAGCAATGACATTCAATCCGATTCACAGGTCGGCGGACTTGAAATTGCAGCTTCTGATTCGCCCGCAGGCCCGTTCGTAAGCCTTCTCGGTAAGCCTCTTGTTGACAGGTTCATTAACCTTGCTCAACCCATTGATGCACATCTTTTTAAAGATGATGACTCAAGGGTTTATCTTTATTACGGAGGGTGGGGACATTGCAATGTTGCCGTCATGAACGATGAAATGAACGGATTTTTGCCGTTTGATGACGGTGAGCTTTTTAAGGAAATAACCCCCGAAAATTATACGGAAGGGCCTTGTATGCTCAAAAGAGACGGGAAATATCACTTCATGTGGTCCGACGGAAATTGGACAAACGGAACTTATCGCATTCGCACGAGCGTTTCCGAAAAGCCCGATCTAATCAACAAAAAGGGAAGAACCATACTCGAATCGTCGGAAATCGCAAACGGACCGGGACATAACGGTTACATAAATATCGACGGCACAGATGAATGGCGTATAGTTTACCATCGGAGACTTATCGGTGACAGTGAGGCAGGACACAGAGTTTTGTGCATTGATAAGCTGGAGTTTGAAAACGGAGAGATCCGGACAATTACCATGACTTAAACTATTTTGCTGTAAAAAATTCTTTAAAATAGCAAACCACCGGCGGTAAAGCCGGTGGTTTAATTATACCTTATGAGGTCTGTACTTTTTTGAAAAGGATACAGAATGAATCGGGAACTTATGCTTCTTGATTCTTCTTTCTCATTTCAAGCACTTTTTCATGAACCTCTTGCTTTGTTTTGCCGGTCAGCTTATAGAAGAAGAACGGAACACCTGCAAGGAACATCATGATGCCGTGTACGATTGTGTAGAAGAACAGCATGAGAACCTTTGTTTTCAGACTCTGTGTGGGATTCGGATCTGCATCGGAGGGCTGAATGTATTGAATGATTGAGTTGTCACCATAAAGTGCCAAGGGTGCGAGGGCGCTTGCAATCGTTCCGCTTATGAGAGAACCGATTGAAATGACAAAGGGAAGTGAAGCGTCAAGGCGCTTGCCTGTTTTTGCTTCAATGTCCTCAAGAACATCGGCCTGGAACATTGACGGAAGAAGATTTGAAGCACCGAACTGTAAGCCGATAAGGAAGAGGAAAACGATAAAGATAATCTGCAAAACAGTGCTGGGATTTTTGAAGTAAATGTATCCGACTGCAAAAGCTGCTGTGTTTGCGATGATTGAGTAAATACCGCTTGCGATGTAAAGCACCTTTGAGTTGAATTTTTTGAGCAGGAAGTTGATGATAAGCATACCGACTGCCGTACCGATACCTGTGGGAAGACCGAAAAGGAGATATTTCGATGTTGAACCGAGAAGAGCAGCAGCAAGGAACGGACCCATGTAGGTCGAGATACCTCTGAAGCTCTTGAGGAATTCGGAGATGATGATTACCCAGCCGTACTTATTCTTGAGAATGTCACCAAAGCCGATAAGGGGATTCTTCTTTTCGGCAGTGTATGTAACTCTTTCCTTGACTGCGTTCATGCCGAGAAGCACTGTTAAAACACCGACTGCACCGCAAAGACCTGCACCGATGATATACTGTGTTCCCTCATCCTTCCAGATAAGACCGATGACAAGAACGATAACAAGGGGTGCTGAGTTGCCGACAGCAGAGGAAATACTTCTGAAAGAAAGAACATTATCTCTTTCCTTCATGTTGGGTGTCATAACATTTGCAACCATGTTTATTGAATTACCGAAGTTACACATTGCACCCCAAAGGACAGCGATGGTAACAACATAAATCAACAAAAGTGTTCCGCTTAATCCTGACGGTGTCCAGAATGTAAGCATGAGCAGGATGCCCATCGGAACAGCAACAAGCATTGCAAGGGGCTTGAATTTTCCGCCCTTACCCATTTTTCTTCCGTCGATGTACATAACGATGAAGAAATTAAGTGCAAAGCTGATGATGCTTACAAGTGTGTTGAAAAGCGAGGTCTGATCCTCGGGAAGTCTCAATACATTGACAAGATATGCGTTTCTGTATGAACCGACCATACCCGTCATGTTGGTGTAGAAAAATACGCCAATGAGGTAGAGGATAAATTCGCTCGTTTTTACATGCTTTTGATTTGCATCGAGTGTTTGAGTTTTCGCCATTTTTTTACGACTCCTTCTTAATGATTTTTCTTGACTTATTTGCCTGAAAAGCAAAAAAAGTAAAAACATAAAAATGCCATAGCGATAGTATAACATTTATA
>CAZBFI010000097.1:0-6726 GCA_964491165.1 uncultured Faecalibacterium sp. | reverse complement strand
AAGCTTAGTTTATATAATTATTGTTTTATGTGATCTGAACTTTTTTCTCCGCATCAAGATGCGAGAGAAAAATGTTCAGAATGAACAAACCGAGTCAAAATAAAGCATAGCTTTGTTTTGAGTTACCCGACGGCGTACAGAGGTACGCCGAGTGGCGAGGTTGGTTTATAGCATAAAACACAAAACGCAGGTTTTGTCTATCCCTTTGAGGCAGCAAAAAAAGCTTTCCGTCAAACGACTCTGACGGAAAGCTTAGTTTATATAATTATTGTTTTATGTGATCTGAACTTTTTTCTCCGCATCTTAAAGCTTGCCGGCTATTTTTTTGATCCTACCCACCATTGCCTTGACAAGAGGAAAAGCAACAACCGAAAGCATAACACCCTTTAACACATTCAGTACCGTTGCCGTGCCGACAGCCGCCAGCAGTCCGGCAGAATCAATTTCAGTTCCCACAAAATATTTAAAATACAAGGGAGCGATGAAGTAATTTCCCGCTACTCCGATAACAATTATCGACACAAACGACACAACAGCCGCAATGACGATGTTTTTAGTCTTTTTCATCTCTGCCTGATTCCTTCTTATTATCAAAGAAAACGGCACTGTATAAGCACATCCGACAGCGAAATTCATCAAGTTGCCAAAGCCCATCTGAGTACCCATGCCCTTTGTCAGAAGCTCAAGAAGATTTTTCACAAGCTCAACGACAACCGAATACATAGGGCCGAAAACGATGCCTGCAAAAAGTGCGGGTATGTCACTGAAATCCATTTTAAGATGTCCCATTGCAGGAGGTGTTATCGGGAACTCAAGGAGAAAAAGCACAAAGCTCATTGCCGAAAGCATCGCACACACCGCAAGAATTACAAGACTGTTTTTGTTTTTCCGTTTCATTAAAGTATCCTTCTTTCATTGATTTAAGAATAGCTTCAAGAAAAAAGCCTCAGTATGAATATACTGAGGCGAAAAATACAATATGTATTTTCTTCTTTCATCCGGACTTTACCGTCGGCTTCGGAATCGCACCGAATCTGCAACTGCTCGCGGGCTAAGGCTCACGCCCATTACCGCCGGTGAGGAATTTCACCTCGCCCTGAAGATATCTTTAGTTCATGATAGCACTGTGAATTTTATTTGTCAATGCAATAATATACAAATCCGTTTATATATTTTGCACAAAGATTTATACTCTCGTTTCAATCAGGCTGACCTCACCGAGAATTTCAAACTCGCCTAAGCCGGCAGGGACAAAAAGGCTGTCACCCTTATAAAGTGTAACACAGCTGTCACCGTACATGACAACTCCGTTGCCGTCAAGTGCAACAAGGGAAACAAAAGAATCCTTTCCGGCATTGAGCAAGGCTTTTTCCTTGACATCGATTTTTTTGACGGTGAAAAGCTCACAGCTTGTAAGCAAGGTCTGACTGTAACCGTCCATCTGCTGTGTTTCCCCCTGTGGCTTACCGCTTGCATCAATTGCCTTTGTGTTTGTGACATCGAGGGCCTTTTCAATGTGAAGCTCTCTCGGTTTGCCGTTCTGAAGTCTGCCATAGTCATAAACACGGTAAGTTGTGTTGGAGTTTTGCTGAACCTCGGCAATCAAAATACCCTTGCAGATTGCATGAAGTGTTCCCGCCTTGATAAAAAATATGTCGCCCTTTTTCACTTTGACACGATTGACATAATCGAGCAAGGTGTTCTCTTCAATGCTCTTTTTGAAGGTTTCTCTGTCAATATCCTGCTTGAAGCCATAAATGATTTCGGCATCCGGCTCACAGTCAACAATATACCACGCTTCCGTCTTGCCGTACTCACCCTCAACCCTCAGTGCATATTCATCATCGGGATGCACCTGAACGGAAAGGTTATCCATCGCATCAATAAGCTTAATGAGAATCGGAAAATCGGAGAATTTTTCACAGTTTGTGCCAAGATAATTTTTCCCCTCATTTGCAAGGACATCGGAAAGTGTTCTTCCCTTAAAGTCGCCGTTCTCAATCACACACTGACCTGCCTGATGGCATGACAGCATCCACGCTTCAGCCTGTCTGTCGTCAAAAGAAAGTATGCCGTATTCTTTTGAAAGGCGTGTTCCTCCCCAAATATAATCCTTCGTCGGAGGTGTAAGCTTTAAAATTTTCATAATAATTATCTCTCCCATACATATTTCAGCCCTGCCCATAACTATAAATATAATACAAAAAAGTTTTAAAGGTGGGCTTGTTTTGACTTTTCACAGAATACTTTTTGTCTCTGCTTTTATTCTTTCTCTTATAATAATACTCACCATATCTTTTAAAAGCAAGCATTTTTTCAAATCGGTTTTACTTACCGCACTTTCGGGAGCCGGAAGTCTTTTTGCCTTGCAGCTTCTTTCGTGCCTGACACACATCACTCTTCCGGTGAATGTGTTCACTGTTGCTGTAAGCACACTTTCGGGAATACCCGGAGTTGTTGCGTTGCTTTTGACGAGCTTTACTGTGTGAGGGTGTTGCAAATTCCGACCGCTATCGCCTGACCGATGAGCTGTTGATTTTGCGACTGAGTGAGCATATAACACTCCTCATCGTTTGTCATAAAGCCAACCTCAATAAGCACACTCGGACATTCGTCAAGCCTTGTGACCGAAAACGGATAATACTTGACTCCTCTTGAAATTTCCGAATAAAGCTCCTGCCTGCCGGCATATAAATAGTTTTTATAAACCGAAACGATCTCGTCATAAATGTTCGTCGCAAGATCAACCGAAAACGGCTTATAATAAAAAGCCGATGTTCCGATTGAGGAGCTTGTTGAAGAAGCGTTTGAGTGTATGCTGACGAAAAGGTCGGGCTTTACTGTTCGGGCGAAAATTTTTCTGCCCTCAAGATTTATGTCATCATCTGCGTATCGTGTCATATAAACAGTCACGCCCTGCTGTTGAAGTGCATCTTTCACCTGATAAGCTATGAGAATATTGATGTCACTTTCCTTCACCGAGCCGGAAAGTCCGGTTGCACCGCTGTCATCTGCGCCATGACCCGGATCAAGCACAACAACGCTTCCCGCCAAGCCCTTTGGCTTGTTTTTTATCGTTATGACCATTTCATCGCCCTCATAGGTGAGGCTGTAGCCGTAATAAACACCGGATTGTCTGAATGGGAAATAAAGCGTAGCCGTTTTGTTTTCGGCTGAAAATGTCCATACTGCATCTGAAACGATTTCACTTGAGGAGCAGTCGATTTTTCCATTTGTTGCCGTTGTGTAAGAAAAGGTCAGCGAAAAAGCAGTGGCATTAAACTGTGAAACATAATAAGGTCTCGAATTGCTCGAAAAATAGCTTTGGTCGATGATGTTCATTGTGTAGGGAATCTTCCACGATGTACCCAAACGGATTGTAATTTCACCGTCACTGCCGTAAACGGAATTGACCGTCAGCGTGTTTTCGGGCATATCGGTTGAAGGCTCAAGAACAACACTGTCTCTGACAACCTTCATGCCGCTTGCAAGCTCATAATAATAATGCCAGTCGCCCTCGTCTTCGTCGAATACCTGACTTTCGCCTATGACGAAATCCTTTGTCCCTTTTGCAAGTGGTGTGAAGTAAGGCACATAATCGCTCTGTGATGACGGTATCGTTTCCGCATAATCGGAAACAACAACGGCTGTCTGATTTCCCGTGTAAGCCGTGTAATAAGAATTTGTTGTCGCCTTGCTTACGGCAGCACTGATTGACGGCAGAATGTCCTGTTGAGCAGAGCTGTATGTGGGATTATAATTCTGCACACCGTAAGTCACATCGCTTTGAAGTGAGGAGGTGAACACGGGAGAATTGACAAGCTCAACGGGAACAATAACAGCGCCCTCAAGCTTTTGCATTTTTTCACCGAGGTTTGCAACGACGCTGAACGAACCGAGAGAGGACAGCTCGGAAATATCCGTCGGCATCTTGATTTTCGCATAAAAAGCAGTGTAGCCCTTTGAATCGTCCTGTTTTTGTGCCGTGTAGGTTTTTGTGCCGAGTCTGACGGAAACATCAGCCTCACTGTAAGCAACCGCCATGATGACAACCTCTTCACCCGGAGAAACCTTGAGCTGCTTTGACGGTGCAACGCTTTTGACAATGTCTCCGTCAAAAACAAATTCAGCCTTACACACTGCGCTGTTGCCGTTTTGCTCAAAGGTGAAGCTGTTTTCACCGATTACAAGGTCGAGGCTCACCTCACCGACACCCTTTGGCAAAGCTCCTATACTCTTTCCGTTGACATATATCGGAAAAAGATAAGAGCCGGAAAGCTTGACCTTAAAAACGGTTTCGCTCAGCTTTGGAATATCCCGTTCGTCATAATTTTTGATTTTCAGCTCACGGAAAGCGAGTATCGGTGAAATACCCCTGACAAAATAAGCCTTGAGTGCCGAATAGCAATTATCCTTGTTTTCTTTTGCATCACTGTAAGAAAAGAACGCTCTTTTTCCGATATTGCCGTTTTCTCTTATTGCATAATGCGCCTTCAGACCCTCAACACTCATTAAGCTTTCACCGTAAAGCGAAAAATCCGTCAGCGGTGAAATTCGGCTTTCACTCTCATTAAACTCAAGCTGCAACCTTTTAAACAGCTCAACATCGCTTTCACTGTTGAGATTCACAAAAGCGTTCGAGAAATATTTTTTGTCGATTTCATTTATATACTCGGTGTTTTTTCCGAAAATAAGGCTGATTTTGTTCTTATTCACCCTCTTGCTTATCTCCGACAGCTTAGAATTAAGCTTGTCCTTTTGCTGTGCCTGAATCGCTTGAAGGTCAAGCACAACTCCGTCTGCAAAGGTGCAAATTTCATTAACGGAATCGGCTGAAAGATAAGCCGTGCAGTAAACATAAGCCTTTTTGTCCTTGCTTGAAAAATACTTGCAAATCAAAGAAAGCTTCTCCTTTTCACTGTCGCTCAGCACGGCAGTGTTTTTGTTTGAAAGGCTTTCGCTTTTTAATATAACTCCGTCAAAAAAGCTTTCCGATATTTCTTTTGTCGCATTTTTCAAATCCTTTGCCGTATAAGTAAAGCTGCAATCCCTTTTTTCGCAAAGAAAAATCAAGCTTTCAGCATCCGGTGCTTTTTCGAGTCCGTGCTGCAACAGATAATCCTCACTCTCCGTGCTTTCAACTGCTTCAACAGAACGGCTTTTTTCCTGTGTGAAAAAGAAAATGAGAATAAGCGAAACCGCAGCCGTAACAAGCAAGCCGACCAATAAATATACATTCCTTGTTTTTTTCATCTGTATGTTCCTTTTTACGATAAAATTTATAAAACCGATTTGAGATTTTCAAGCTCCGAGCAGGCACTTGTTCCATCTCCAATGAAATATTCAACCGAAAAAATCGCAAACCCGTCACAAGCTCTGCTTCTCAAATATTGCACCTGACGGGCAAGAATATCCGTTTTATTTATCCATTCCGTCTCTCCCTGTCCGGCATATTCATCTTCCTTGCCCGACTTATAAAGTGCAAGTCCGACTGCCATTGAAACCGAATCGCCCTTAAGACTCAACCAGTCATCCGTACACTCTGCAAAGGGCTTTGATGAATGTTCAAAGCCGAAATAAATCTGCGGAATTATCAAGTCGGCATAACCGCCCTTGCACCAAAGCTCAACATCGGCATAAAGCTTTTCGTAGTTATTTTCGATGTTTCCTGCCGGACTGATTGAAAAAATCTTCTGCTCACCGTGACTTTTGACTGCCCGATAAATTTCCGACACAAGACAACTGACATTGTTTCTTCTCCAGTCGTCAATTTCAAGACTGCCACCACTTAAAAGGTAAGCCTCATACTCGGCAGAATCGAAATCATTGCATTCGGGCGGATAAAAATAATCGTCGATATGTATTCCCGCCACAGCATATTTATCGAGAATTTCATTGACTCCGTCAACAACAAGCTTCTGTGCTTTTTTTGAGCATGGGTTATAATAAATCTTTTCGCCCACAATCGCAACATCGGCATTTGATGTGGGACTGTACCACTGCTTTGCCCTGTTGTCATCACTCAACTGACTTATGTCCGAGGTGCTGTGAACACGGTAAGGATTTATCCACGCATGAACTCTGATTCCATTGCTGTTCATCACCTTGCAAATAAGCTCAAGGCAGTCAAACGGAAGCTCACCGCCCTGAACCGATGCACAATATTTTGACGAGGGGAAAAATTCGCTTGGATAAATCGCATCACCGTATGCTCTGACATGGGCAAAAACATCGGTGATTCCAAAGGGTGCAAAACCTTGGCAAAGGCTTTCAAGATACGCCGTATATTCTTCTGCGGTATCCCTTTCGCTTGTGACATTTATTTCATAATAGCTAAGCCAGACGCCACGCATTTCCTTTCCGTCAAACAAGCCATTAGCCTCATTGCCGTCATTTTCACTTCCCCCGTTGTTGTCGCAGGAAAGAAGTCCGTAAGACCTCGTTGTCGTCTCACCGAAAAGATATCCGTCGCTGATTGTGACCGGACTTGTTGTGTTGTCACCGAACGGCTTGACACTTGTGCAGCCCGTCAGCAGCATTAAAATGCAAAAAATGCAGCAGAAAGTTTTTTTCATTATTATCCTCCTTGACAATATAAGAAAAAAGCGTTATAATAAATCGGTAAAAGACGGCGGTGCGTTCCGTTTCCGAAAAAAACGAAGCTTGTATCAAGAAGAGAACGAAAGAGAAAAAACGTAAAACGTGTTTCTTCGCAAACGGAAAAAT
>CAZBFI010000096.1:0-6781 GCA_964491165.1 uncultured Faecalibacterium sp. | reverse complement strand
ATATAGGATTCATGAAAGGAACATCGGATTATGGAAAACGTATTTTCTGGTGAAATATTAAATATTACGCCCTTTAAAAAGGGTTTTGTTTTTGCCACCAAGGACACTGCACCCGACGGCAGACTGAAAGCTAATTTTTACGGCTACGATGCAATCAACGACAAATTCACTCACATTAAAAAAAGCGTTTATTTAAAGGTCAAATTCGGATACGAATATGAAGAAATTGCTCAACAGCTCGGAGACTATGTTTCCTGCGATGTCGGAATACTCAACGATGACAGAATAATGGCAATATTCCCCAACGGCGAATATAACATTTTCAATGTTGACGGCTCTCTTAATGTTTCGTCACAGCTTACTTATCATGGGCTTCCCGTTTGTGACATTGCAGTTGACGGTGCTTACATCTGGTGTGCCGTTCCCGGTGAAAATGCCATCATCAAGTATTCACCCCGTGAGGGCAGAATACTTCTTCGTGTCGGTGGCGGAAATGCAACAGCCTTTGAAGCTCCCTGTGCCGTTTCACTTCACAACGGTGTGCTTTATATATGCAATCAGGCTTCACGGAAAATCCGCACCCTCAACCTTCAGAATAACTCCGTAAGAGATTACAGAGTGTTCAACGAAAAGGTGTATAAATACATCAATGTCATGGGAAGAGAGTTTGTCTGGCTTAAAAGCGGACTTTATATTCTCGACTAAGCCTTTCCATTAACCCGAAACAAAAAATCAAGGCAGTAAAAATCACGCAAGCCGTTTGATGACAAAGCAGAATTTCTGTTTTCAAGCATCAGACAGCAAGTGCTTTTTACCGCCTTTTTTGTGTTGATGAAATTTTATTCGATAACGGAGATTTCGTCGCCCTCAAAGACCTTTCCGCCCTTGATGACACGGGCGAAAACTCCCTCCTTCGGCATGATGCACTGACCGACAAGCTTTTTGATTGCGCAGCCGTCATGACACTCCTTGCCGATTTGACTGATCTCGATGACACATTCTCCCACCTGAAGCCTTGTTCCGACCTCAAGAGTGTGAAGAATAATACCCTCGGTTGTGAGGTTTTCAGCAAAAACGCCGTGACAAATTCCGTCTGTTCTCATGCCCTTGCTTTTTTCAATGCTCTCTTTTGCAAGCAGACTCACCTGACGGTGCCATTTGCCCGCATGAGCATCGTTTTCAAAGCCGTAATCCTCAATCATCACACCCGGATTGATTGAGCTTTTCGGTGTTCCCTTTTTTTCACTTATATTGATGGCAAGAATTTTTCCTTTCATTTTTTAACCTCCTATCTTATTAAGCCCGTGACTGTGTCCGTAAGAGCAAGATGAAAACTTATGCTCCATGGGCTTTGAAAGTATTGCCTCTTTTGCCTTTTGCAAAAGAAGCTGTTCATCGTTTATATATTCTCTTAAATCAAAAACCGTGTCATTTCCCAAGCACGGTCTGACCTTGCCGTCGCTCAAAAGTCTGATTCTGTTGCAGGAAAAACAAAACTTTTCGCTCACCGGAGTAATAAAGCCGATTCTTCCCTTAAAGCCGTCTGCCGTGTAATATCTTGCGACGCTTTTTTCAAAGCTGTTTTTTGCGTTGCCTTCGACTTTTTTAAGAAAAGGGAATTTTTCCAAAAGCTCCTCTCCCTTTATTACAAGCCTTTCGTTTTCTCCGTCATCCGAAAACGGCATAAGCTCAATGAACCTGACATCAATTTCTCTGTCCCTTGCAATTGAAATAAGGCTTTCTGCCTGTCCGTCATTCTCTCCTCTTATCAAAACAGCATTAAGCCTTATCGGAGAAAGCCCGACTCGCTCTGCCTCGTCGATTCCCTCAAAAACTCTGTCAATAAGATCAAAGCCGGTAATTTTTTCATATTGCCGTCTGTCCGTTGTGTCAAGGCTGATGTTGACGGCATTGATACCGCTTTCTTTCAATAAAGCGGCATATTTTTTCAGCAAAATACCATTTGTTGTGATTGCAAGCTTTTTTATCCCGTCGATTTTTCCGAGCCTTTGCGCTATATCGCAAATGTCGGCTCTGACAAGCGGCTCACCTCCGGTAAGCCTGACCTTAGTGATTCCGAGCTTGACAAAGGCTCTGACGATTGTTTCGATTTCATGGGCAGAAAGCTCATAAGCCTTTTCCGTCTTTGCCCCGCAATAGCTGCAATTAAGGTTGCATCTTTTTGTGACGGAAACTCTCAGATAATCAATTTTTCTGTTATAAGAATCAATCATTGAAAAAATCACTCTTTCCGCCTGTTTTTTCAACAAGCCTTACATCCTTGATAACCATCTTTCTGTCAATTGCCTTGCACATATCGTAAACCGTCAGTGCCGCAACAGTCACGGCAGTGAGCGTCTCCATTTCAATTCCTGTTTTATATGTGCATTTTGCTTTTGCGATAATATAAAGCTCATTTATGCCGTTATTTTCAAAATCAACCGTGATGCTTTCAATCGGAATATTATGACAAAGAGGGATAAGCTCACTTGTTTTTTTACCACCCATTATTCCGGCAATCCTTGCCGCTGCAAGTCCGTCACCTTTTTTAAGCTCACTTGAAAGAAGCTTTGAAAGAGTTTCGGGGTTCATTTCAAGGGTAGCCTTTGCAGTTGCAGTGCGGTTTGTGAGCTTTTTCTCTCCGACATCGACCATCACAGCCTGTCCCTTGCTGTCAAGATGCGTAAAGTCATTCAAAGCTGTAGCCTCCCATCATTTCAAGCCGTTGTTTCAGCTCATCACTTTTTAAGATTTCAAAAAAAGCTTTAACTGCCTCATTATCTTCCTCAGCGGCATTAAGCAAAAAATCATATTCCTCGGTTGAAATGGCAATAAAATCAAGGTCATACATCTTTGCAGCCGAATAAATACCCAAGCCGCAATCGGCATTTCCCGAAGCGATAAGCGCCGCAACGGCAGTATGCGTAAATTCCTCGTTATTATATCCCTCAACAGCCGATTTATCAATCCCATGCTTTTTGATAAGATAATCGCAAAGAAGCCTTGTTCCCGAACCGAGCTGACGGTTAACATAAACACAGCGTGTGATATCAACAAAGCTCTTAATTTTAAGTGGATTACCCTTTTTCACCATGAGACCCTGCGTTCTTCCGACACCCTTTATAAGCTTTGCAGAGGAATCGGAAAAATATTTTTCAATATAGCTGTCGTTATATTTTCCGCTTTGCGTGTCAAGAAGGTGTATTCCTCCGAGGTGGGCATTTTTGTTTTTCACTGCATTTATCGCACCCATACTGCCAAGATGAGACGATGAAACGGAAAAGCCACAGCCTCTTTTTTTCATTATGTCCTTGATTTCGTCAATCATCGGGTCATGACTTCCCGTGACAAGCAAGGAATTTTCGATTTCAGCGATATCCCTCAAAAGCGTGATTTCAACCTCGTCACCCTGCTCAATTCCCTCACTGTTCTGAGGTATTTCAAGTATGCCGTCTGCCTTTGTGAAGCTTGTGACAACACCTGCCCCACGCACAAGTGGAAGAGCAACAAAAGCACCGTTGATTTTGCCGAGAGTTACCCGAACAAACTCATGATATTTCAATGAAGAAACGATTCTTTTTCCAAGCACTGCCTTGACCGTTGGCTTTTTCGGTGCTTCCATTCCTCCCAATTTATAAACAAGGTCACGCACAATATTTTCCATTATGATTATTGCCGACACGGGATATCCCGGCAGTCCGACAACAGCCACAGAGCCGATTTTTCCCAAAACTGCCGGCTTACCCGGCTTAATTGCAATTCCGTGAACGGCAACCGTTCCAAGCTTTGCGATAATTTCACTTGTATAGTCATCTCGTCCGGCAGAAGAGCCTGCAAGAATCAAGACCGCATCACATTCCTCACATGCCATTTCAACAGCAGACCTTAACAGCTGCTTTTTGTCCTTTACAATGGGATAAACCTTACTGCTTGCACCCCACTGCTCAAGCATTGAAGAAAAAATCGTTGAATTGAAGTCGATAATGTCACCTTTTTTTGGATTATCCGTCGGCGGAACGATTTCGTCACCCGTCGGAATGATGGCAACAAGCGGCTTTTTGACAACCTCAAGGCTTGTCACTCCACCTGCAAGCATTGCACCGCAAAGTGACGGTGTCAGCCTTGTAAGGCTCGGAGCGATCATGTCCCCCATGCAAATATCCTCACCGACCTGACGGACATTTTGCCACGGATAAACAGCACTGTAAAGAACAATTTCATCTGCCTGCTCATGAACATCTTCAATCATCACAACCGCATCACAGCCGTCGGGTATCGGGTCACCGGTGTCAACAACGGTATACTGACTCTTTTTTAAAACAACGGGATTATTCTCGCTTGCGCCGTATGTGTCCTTAGCCTTGAGTGCAACACCGTCCATGGCAGAGGCATTATAATGCGGTGAACAGATTTTGGCATAAACTGCATTTTTCGTCACTCTCGAACAAGCAAGCCGTGTTTCGACTCTCTCACTCTTTAAGGCTGAATAGTCTGAATCGACAAGCTCAAAAAATCTTTTTTTCGCCTCTTCAAGAGGGATATTATCAAGATAATTGTGTTTCATAAGCTCACCTCAAAATAGAATTACCGTTACCTCTTCATCTTTTTTAATGCCCTCTTTGTTCCTGTCAATAACAATATAACCGTCAGCCTCGCAGAGCATTGAAATGACCCCGCTTTTTCTGAAAATCGGATATGCCTTGCCATCTTGAAGCTTAACGGGAACAAATTCCTCTCTGCCGTGATTTGAGGAAATGTTTAATGCCGTTGTCGCTTTCAGCTTTGATTCCGGCTTATTAACAAGGCTTATTTTTCTGACAAGGGGAACAACAAAGCGCACAGCCGTAAAATAAGCAGCGGCAGGATGTCCGGGTAAGCCGAAAACAGCTTTTCCGTTGATTTTTCCCACAATCGTCGGTTTTCCCGGCTTCATCGCTATTCCGTGAATGAAAACCTTGCCGAGACTGTTTATAACCTTAACCGTCATATCCCTCTCGCCTGCCGATGAACCACCCGATAGCAAGATAATATCACACTCACAGACTGCTTTCTTGACCCGTTCAAGCAGTGCTTCATAAGAATCCTTCACAATTCCGTAATTCACACACTCGCACCCGTTTTCCTTGCACAAGGCAGAAAGGATATGGCTGTTGACATCTCTCACCTGACCGAATTGTGGCGAAGCACTGACATCGACCACTTCATCACCGCTTGAAATTATACCCACCTTCAGCCTTTTGAAGCATTCTGCTTCGCTGATGCCCAAGGCGGCAAGCACGCCTATATGCCTTGAGGTCAGAAGTGTCCCCTTTTTGAGAACCAACTGACCTTTTTTCACATCATCTGCCGTTCTTGTCACATTTTCAAAGGGACTTACCGATTTATAAACAAGACAGCTTCCGTCAAAAAACTCCTCGGTATTTTCGACCATAACGGCACTGTCGGAATTTTTCGGAAGCATACCACCGGTGGAAATTCTCATGCACTGTCCGGTTTCGATTTTGCTTTTGTTATCCTCACCCATCAGAATTTCACCGATAAGCTCAAGCTGACACGGCATACTTTCCGTACAGCCGAAGGTATCCGAGGAAATAACGGCATAGCCGTCAACTGTCGATCTGTCAAAGGGCGGCACATTTTCGGGTGCAAAAATGTCATTCGAAAGCACCCTCGACTCAAGGCAGTCAAGCCTGACCGATTCGCTCAAAGGTATGTAAGAAGAAATTTCCCTTTCAATGATTTCATCGGCTGTTAATGTTGAAACAACTTCAAGCATTTTTGTCCTCCACGATTTTTCCGTCACAAAGCTTAATGACTCTCATTTTTTCAACCGACGGAAGCTCGTCAATATGAGTTGTCATAATCAATGTGCAACCGGTTTTATTGTAATACTCTGCAATGATTCTGTTAATCAAAGCTCTGCTTTGAGTGTCTGCGGCACTTGTCGGCTCATCAAGAAGCAGTATGTCACATTTTTTCGCAACGACTCTGGCAAGAGCGAGCCTTTGACATTCTCCGCCAGAAAGAACCCTTGCGTTTTTATCCTGAAGCTGCGTAAGGTTCAATTCTTCAAGCACCTTCCGGCAAATCTGCATTTTTGTCTTTCTGTCTGCACGGATACAATAAAGGATATTTTTTTTGACTGTTTTGTTAAACGGAAGGCTGTGCTGAGGAAGATATAAAACAGTGCCTTTGGCTTCAACCACTCCGTCAGTCGCTTTGAGCGTACCTGCAATAAGCTTTAAAAGTGTACTCTTTCCGCTTCCGTTGTGACCGGTAAGAATCACACATTCACCTTTTTGGATTTTCAATTCCTCGATGCTCAAAACTGTATTTTCACCGTATTTTTTCGTCAGTTGCTTAATTTCAATCATCTTCATCCTCCTGTCTGACAAGAAGTGAAGCCAAGACATTGACAACAAATGAAATGCACAAAAGCACAATGCCCAAGGCGAGTGCAAAAGTGAATTTTCCCTTGTTTGTCTCAAGCATAATCGCTGTTGTCATAACTCTTGTTTTCCACTGAATGTTTCCACCGACGATGCTGACAGCACCGACCTCGGCTATTGACCTTCCGAAAGCCGTCAGCACAACAGAAAGCAGCGACGCCTTATTCTGCGAAAGAAAGAGTCCCATCGTGCGAATTTTTCCGAGCCGTAAGCCCTTTGCCGTCTCAAGCAAATTTTTTGAGCTTACAGCGCATACACTCGAGGTAAGACTTATCACAACAGGAATTATAAGCAGGCATTGAGCAATCACCATCACTTCAACCGTAAAAAGA
>CAZBFI010000095.1:0-6820 GCA_964491165.1 uncultured Faecalibacterium sp. | reverse complement strand
GGGTACCGTGTCAACAAGCTGTTTAAGAGAAGTGATCATATCCGTAAATTCCATGAGCTTTTTGCT
The DNA here is from genome assembly GCA_964491165.1 of uncultured Faecalibacterium sp. Classification (GTDB taxonomy): domain Bacteria; phylum Bacillota; class Clostridia; order Oscillospirales; family Acutalibacteraceae; genus UBA6857. The sequence goes on along the minus strand of CAZBFI010000095.1, from coordinate 6,754 downwards.
TGAACGGGAAAGCACCTCATATTCATCGGCATGGGAAAGCACCTCAAAAAGACTTATGCCAAGTCCCGTTGCAATTTCCGCAGCCTTGTTGACAGTGGCATCTCCGATTCCTCTTTTCGGAACATTTATGATTCTTCTGAGCCTTATATTATCCGATGTGTTGTTGACAACGGTAAGATAAGCTATCGCATCACGGATTTCAAGCCTGTCAAAGAACCTGTGACCGCCTATGACACGGTAAGGAATACCCGACCTTGCAAGAAGCTGTTCGATTGTGTTTGACTGAGCGTTGACACGGTATAAAATCGCATGATCCGAAAAATCAAATTTCTTGCTTCCGACATTGTCCTCAATGGTGTCAACGATGAATCTTGCTTCATCTCTTTCATCGTAAGCGGTGTTGATAACCACCTTGTCACCGCCGCCGTTTGCAGTCCAAAGGCTTTTACCCTTTCTCTTTTTGTTGTTTGAAATAACCTCATTGGCAACATCAAGAATTGTCTGGGTTGAACGGTAATTCTGCTCAAGGCGTATAATCGTTGTGTCACTGTAACGACTTTCAAAGTTAAGTATATTTTCAATCGTTGCACCACGGAAGCGATAAATACTCTGGTCATCGTCACCGACAACGCAAATATTTCTGTGTCCTGCGGCAAGAAGCTCCGTAAGTCGATATTGTGCATGGTTTGTATCCTGATACTCATCGACCATGATGTAACGGAATTTCTTTTGATAATATTCTCTTATCTCCGGATAATTTTCAAGAAGCTTAACGGTGTTTACGATAATATCATCAAAGTCCATCGCATCGGCTTTTTTCAGCTCGGACTGATACATCTCATACACCTTGCCGATCAAGATCTTTCTTGCGTCCTTGCCGGCTGTTTCACGGTAAAGGTCGGGTGAAACAAGGCTGTCCTTGGCTCTGCTTATTTCTCCGATAATGGTTTTATACGAAAGTGAGCTTTCTGTGATATTAAGCTGTCTCTGGCACTCCTTGATAAGCCTCTTTGTGTCATCGGTGTCATAGATGGTAAAGCTTTTTGAATAGCCGAGTGCTTCACCGTCACGGCGAAGAATCCTCACACAGCTTGAGTGGAAGGTTGAAGCCCAGATATCCTTTGCGTCCTGAGCGCCGAGCATTTTTTCGAGTCTTTCCTTCAATTCAGCAGCCGCCTTGTTTGTGAAAGTGATTGCAAGAATCTGCCACGGTCTTGCGGCATCAACACTCATCAAATCCTCAATGTCAAAATAACGGTCCTCATCACCGTCAAGATAAGCCTTCATGTTTTCAATGTCACTCTCAGACGGCTCAAAAGCAACCTGACGGCTTTCATAAGCGTTGCCGTATTTGACGATATTGGCAATTCTGTTGACAATAACCGTTGTTTTTCCGCTTCCTGCACCTGCGAGAATAAGCACAGGGCCTTTCACCTGAAAAATAGCCTTTCTCTGCATATCGTTCATGCGTGAGAAATCCTTTTCGATTATTCTTTTTCTAAGTTCAAAAAATTCTTGTGTCGCCATTTTTTACCTCAAAATCCAAAGCCGACAAGAATTAAATCCGGCACTGCCTTTCAGTGTATTTTCGCACGAATGACACTGCCGATGTAACAAACATTCCGTCAGCTTAAACATAATATTCTTTATAATTCTACATTAAAAACAGTAAAAATACAACCTTTAAAGGAAAAATATATACTTTTATTTTTCTTGACTTAAAAGAGAACAGAGGTTACAATAAAAGAAATATTAAAATGATTCGAGGATAAACCGATGTCAATTGAAAGAGTAAGAGAATATTTTAAAAAATACGGCATGGAAAACCGCATTCTTGAATTTGATGTTTCAAGTGCCACCGTTCCGCTTGCAGCTAAGGCATTAGGAACACAGGAGGAAAGAATCGCAAAATCACTCTCGTTTCTCGTTGACGAAAAAGCCGTTATTATTGTCACTGCCGGAAACGCAAGAATCAACAACAAGCTTTTCAAGGCTTTCTTTCACAAAAAAGCAAAAATGCTCACTGCACAGCAGGTTTCGGATATGATCGGGCATCAGGTCGGCGGAGTCTGTCCGTTTGCGGTTAATGAGGGGGTTGAGGTTTACCTCGATGAGTCTCTTAAAAGGTTTGAAACGGTGTATCCGGCTTGCGGAAGCAGTAACAGTGCAATCGAGCTTACCATACCGGAGATTGAAAAATACTCCGGCTTTAAGCAGTGGATCAATGTTTGCGGTGAAGCAGAATAAGGGCAGAGGTTGATTTTTATGCGAAGAAAAGACAGAGAGATTACCGACTTTTCAAAAATGACGGAGATTATGAAAGCCTGCGACTGCTGTCGTTTAGGGCTTGTTGATGAAAATGAGGCTTATATTGTGCCGATGAATTTCGGCTTTGAAGCAATCGGGAATAATTTAGTTTTATATTTCCACTGTGCAAAAAAAGGAAGAAAAACGGACATACTTTTAAATAACCTCACGGCAACCTTTGAAATGGACACAAAGCATGTTCTTACAACAGGTGAAGCCGCCTGCGATTATTCTTTTTTATATCAATGCATCATGGGAAAAGGTACTGTTGAATTTGTCACTGAAAGCAGTGAAAAAATCTACGCACTGAATAAAATCATGAAGCATTACACAAGCAAAGACCTTTGGGATTACGAAAAAGAGATGCTCAATCAGACGAATGTGTTTAAGCTCTTTGTCGAAGTCTGGTCCTGCAAAGAACACTGAAAAGCAAAGCAAACGGGTTCTTTTCGGCTCATGTGAACCGAAAGAACCCGTTTTTCGTTTTTTATTTAACTTTCTATTTAACGCCGGAAAGCATTACTTAACAGGATAAAGGTTATATGCATCGTCGATAACCATAAATCTCGGATAAGCTTCAAATGTGTCAACAGTGGGCTGCTGCTCGCTGAGAATCAGATCGACCGCAAATTTTGCAACCTGTGTGCCATAACGGAAATCAACATGATTCAAATCCTTGATAAACCATGTGCTTTGCGGATAAAGACAGGTTGAAGCATCGACAATTCTGTCGGCTGAAATATACTCAGGCTCGACCGATGCTATATGCTCATCGGAAAGTGTTTCACCGTAATTTGCAACCGTTGCAAAGTTACTTGTCAGCTCAGTTTCGATAACACTGTCGCTGTTAAGCTCTGCACGGGTATAAAGAGGCAGTGATGTACGGTTATAGTTTGAAGTGAAGCAAAGCTTAACTCCACTGTCATAAGCCTGTGCGAGAGTTTCTTCTGTTGAACGGGTGAATTTTTCCAACTCATCAAGCTGTGAAAGAACACCGGCATATTTCTCCTCACTTCCGGAGAAAATGTTATCTCTTGCCTTGTCAAGAGTTTCATCGGGGCAAAGACTCCACATTCCGACAGCAGTGCCGAGAATGTCACGAAGTGCACCGTTATAAGCCTGCTCAGAGCTGTCCTCAACGAAGCCGTTAAGCAGATCGCAAAGCATAACATCAGCACCCAGACCCTTTGCAACAAGAAGAAGTAATCTTGTTATGATATTAAGTCCGTCATCTTTAACAAGGAAAAGCAAGGAGGATTCGAGAGTTTTCGGTGTGAAAACAATGTCTCCGCTTAATGCGTCACCGCAGACATAAGTGCCGTTGTGAGCCGCAGAAAGATAAGCAATGCTGTCAACCGAAGCAGAGCCGTAATAATAAAGATAAGCTGTGGCAACCATACCGCCCATGCTCAAGGCTGCAAGGTGAACCTTGTCCTTACCGGATTTTTCCTTTGCCAGCTCAACCATAAGGTCAAGCTCCTCTGCAATCTTTTCGGGACTCTTACGCCAGTCGTAAGTGAAATAATAAACATTTTCAGCACCGATTCTGTCACACATTTCAAGTGTGAGATTGCCTTCTCCGCAACTGGTGTTGTCTTTAAGCTTTTCAAACTCGTCAACCGAGCCGTAAAACTGCTCCATGCCGACATTTTCATCTGTCGATGAGCCGTCGGGATTGCTACCGATCGAACCCATTACATCCCAAACAGCCTCAATGATTGCATCCTGAAGAAATCTGTCGTTCCGGAGAATGAACTTTCCTGTAATCAAATTGAAAATCAGTTTTGCCACATCCGTGACCTCGATTGTCATCGCTTTTGTTCCGTCGTCGAGATTTATAAGACCACCGAAATCAATACCTCTGACAATAACAACGGGTAAGCCGTCATAAGCTGTTTTTTCCTGAGTCTCAACTGCAAATGCAGGCACGCACAAAGCAAAAACCATTATGACACTCATCAATAATGCCAATATTTTCTTCACTTTAAACATTCCTTTCAAAAATTATATAACCACGGCACTAAGCCGTAATTTAATAAGTTTTCAAAACATAATTGATAAAATCGGCAACTGCACCCTTGTTACAGTGGCAAGCATGAAATTCGCATATATCATGAAGTGCCTTAGGAGCTTGTGCGCAGCAGGCAGGGTGAGCAACTGTTTTGAGCATATCGTAGTCATTGTAATAATCACCGATAGCTCCGACATTTTCCTGATCAATTCCGAGTATATCTGCCAAAACCTTGATTGCGTTTCCCTTATGGGTAGTCTCGTTCACAAGGTCAAAGGAAGCGATTGAGGTGTCGATATAACGAACATCGTCCTTTATACCGGAGAAAACATAATTTTTGATTTTCGCCTTATTCCACGGCATACAAAAGAAAATAACCTTGCCCCAATTTCCTTTCGGAACTTCATCGAGTGTCTTGCAGCACTTATGCTCAAGGCTGTCGAGCATCATCATAACTCTTGATGAGATTTTCGGCTTGACAAGATAAGTGCCGTCAGCGGTGAAAATTGCAAGCTCAAGAGTCGGAAACTTGTCAAGAGCTCTTTGAATGTTCTTTTCATATCCTGTCGGTATGCTGTTATACCAAATCATCTTTTCTTTTGTGAAATCATATATTCCCGCACCGTTCAGCACAACAGCAGGTGTTTTCAAATCCGGCAATTTTTTATAGTGCGGAGCAAGTGAGGGTACGCTTCTTGCCGAAGCAAGAGTGAAAGAACCGCCGTAATCCTTTGTGAAACGGCGTATAGCCTCAATGTTCACACGCGGTGTTATTCTCAATTTGTTGTTAAGTGTGCCGTCAATATCGGACACGATAAGAAAATTAGTAAAATCCTTTTTCATTTTTCATCCTCGTCATTCTTTTAATAGTTATAGATTATATTGTTTTTATATTTTTCCGCCATTGAAAGAAGCTCATCTTCCTTGAGAAAAGCAGTTGTACAGCCGACGGCAGTGACACATTTTCCACCCGTAAGGTTGCCGTAAAGAACACATTTTTCAACAGGCTCATCTTTCATTATGCCGTACATAAAGCCTGCAAAAAACGCATCGCCTGCACCGGTTGAGTCAACTCTGACAAACTCATCAACGCTCTTGACAAAGGTATATTTTCCGTCTTTATAAATAAGACAGCCGTCCTTGTCAAGCTTAATGATGACCGTGTCAAGATAACGGCTCAAAATCTCAGCTGCCTTTTTCGGATCATCTGTTTTCGTGAGTTTGAGAGCCTCGGTTCTGTTAGGCAAAAAATAATCGGCAATATTCAAAAGCTTTTCATATCCCTCAATTGTCATGTCGTCAAAAAATCCCGTGTCGAGAATGACGATTGTCCCCTCCTGCTTCAGCCTTTGATAAACCGAGGGGAAGCCCGTGTGCATTGCAACTGCCTTTGCACCCTTGAGTGCGTCATAAACATCTGCTTCATCAACGGCATTTTCCTCGTTTCCGTAAGAAACAAAGGTTCTGTCAGCAGGTGTGATTGCGGCAGCCGTCACATTTACGGCAATTTTTTTGCCCTTATAAACATTCACCGGCTCAATCCCCGCCTTTTCAAACTCCTGCCTTGCAAAAGCCGAAAACATATCATCGGAAAGCTCTGTAACTGTTCTCGTCGGAACGCCGAGACGGGAAAGCGTTATCATCGTGCCGGGGACACCGCCACCGATACAGATTGAGAATTTATCCGTATAAATTTCCTCGCCCTCATCGGGTAAACGGGGCATATCATTAAAGAGTAAGTCAACATTTGTTTTTCCATAGCCTGAGGCAAAATCCATTTTTCATCAAATCCTTACATATTTTAACATCATTATTTTAATCAAGCCGACAAAAAAAGTCAATATGCAAATTAAAGTTATAAATAATCTTAAAAAAATTATGAAAGCTTTTCCATCTGTGCTTTAAGCTTTTCGATTATTCTTTTTTCGAGCCGTGAAATGTAGCTTTGTGAAATTCCAAGCATATCGGCAACCTGCTTTTGAGTGTACTCCTTTGAGCCGAAAAGTCCGAATCTCATTGTCATAATTTGCCGTTCCCTTTTTTCAAGTCCCTGAACAAGCAAAAGCAGTTGATTTTTTTCGTCCTTGTTTTCGATGTTTCTGTTCACAACATCGTTGTCAGAGCCAAGAATATCACTGAGCAAAAGCTCGTTTCCGTCCCAATCGACATTCAGCGGTTCATCAATGGAAAGCTCATTTTTTCTGCCTGCCGTCTTTCTCAGATACATGAGTATTTCATTTTCGATGCACCTTGAAGCATAGGTTGCAAGCTTAATCTTTTTTCCCGGACAAAAAGTGTTTACAGCCTTTATAAGTCCGATTGTTCCGATTGAAACCAAGTCCTCGATTCCTATTCCCGTGTTTTCAAACCGCCTTGCAATGTAAACGACAAGTCTCAGATTATGTATCACAAGAAGCTCACGGTTGTCCTCTATCC
>CAZBFI010000094.1:0-6878 GCA_964491165.1 uncultured Faecalibacterium sp. | reverse complement strand
GGAGAATGGACGATCCGCCGTTCACCTTCTCCCGCGCAAGGGGCGTGTGGATTCCCTCGGCGGCGAGGAGGCGGGAGTGTCTCAACGCGGCGACGCGGACAGTGAAGGCGGCGGCCAAGGCCAGGGGCGCGGCGAAGGTCGCGGGCGCGGCGGCGAAGAAGCCCGCCAGGGGGAGGCCGAAAAAATCATGAGAAAGGCCGTTGCCATGCTGGACGATTTACGGCATATTATCGGACGATGGGATAGGGACTCGATTCGCGCCCCCCGCGAGGGCGTTGAGAAATCCCTGTCTGGCCGCTTGATTTTGCGAACCGGTTATGGCATCATTTCCGACAGCAGCCTTTGAAAGGAGAACGACGATGAAAGACCCGATCAGAAAGACCCCGGAGTTCAAGTCCCTCCGCGCCGAGGCGCGTGAGGCCATCGCCGCCTATGCGGACGGCGCGGACTTCCTCTTCACGATCAGCCGCCTCGCGGCCATCGGGGAGCGGATGAACGAGCTGCTGGCGTAGAGCGGACGCGATTTCAAGGGCGGAGACAACCTGCCTCCGCTCGCGGACGGCCCCCGCGCTTTTTCCGAGCGTCACTATTCCTTTCGGCGCGAGGTTTTTCTGCGGACAAGGCCGTCCGCTCTTTTTGTCTGCACACGGCTTGAATCCGCCGCCGGATTACGGCATCATCATGGCCTTCAACCACAAACAAGGAGATGACCATGAGAACACCGAAGGACAATGGCGGCGGAACGCCGCACAGGGCGGCACGGGCGGCATTTCGCCGCAGGGCGGGCGACGATCCGTCCCCGCGCCCGGAACGCGCCACGGGGCGGCTGTGCGCCGTCCTGCGCGAGGCGGAGGGAGGAGCGGCATGAGGGAGTGGCATCCGGAGCAGGGATTCCCCACCCCGAAGCAGATGGCGCGGATGGTGGCGGCGGAGGTGCGGGCGCAGGTCGAGACCGCCATGCAGCGCGAGCGCGAAAAGGCGGAGAAGGCCGAGAGCCGGCGCGAACGGCTGCGCGACGTGTACAGGCGGCACGTCGGCAAGGACGGCAAGGCGGTGGACTTCGGGAAGGTTCGGAACCTCGTCGAGGGGATCGCCGAGGCGACCTACGCCGCGTGGCGCGGCCTCGCGGAGCTCGACCACATCGCGCTCGCCGAGGCGGCGACGCGGGATGAGTTCGACGATCTCGAGTTCCTCGTGAACCGGGGGCTGTGCGAGCTGAACGGCGTGAAGAACGTCGTGACGCTGGCGCGGCGGCTTGCGTAGCGATGCTAAATCTCTGAAAGATGGCATGGGGAATTCTTGTCCCACTTGAGCCTAAATTTGCGTATGTGCTTTTTGAAGGCATCGCTGTAGTTGGCGACCTTCTTCCCCCCGAAGAAGAATTCCTTTCCCGCCTCCGCTCTGGTACGGTGGGTGGCGGCGGCCTTGAAGATCGCCTCGATCTCGCCGTGTGCGTATGCTGGCCATCGTTGCTTTACCGCAGACATGAGTTCCGTCGGCTGATCGACAGCCTCTTGTGCCGGAGCGTCCGAGTTCTTATCGGCTATGATGCGGCTCATCAAGTGGCTCGAGACAGTTCGGTTGGTTCCATGCAAGATGGTCGAGGCGGCGGCAGTTTGGATCAGCTGCTTGAATTCGCGGATGTTGCCGGGCCACCGATACTCCTTTGCGAAACGCATTAAAGCCTTTTGGGCATTGTTCGTCAGATGTATCTGACCATGCTCTCCACATAGATTTTTGATGAGCGAAATCAGGAACACGTCTCCTACCGGGCTTTCGAGCCTTTTTCGCAGCGGCGGGATTTCAAGGTTGTGCGTGTCTATGCGGTGAAGAAGATCCTCGCGAAATCGTCCGGCACGAACCTCCGCCCATAGATCTTTGTTGGTTCCGAATATGAACTTGCATTCGATCGGATATCCTTCGCCATCCGTCTGTCCGAATCGATGGTGACGCTTGCTTTCGAGAACCGTGAGCAGGTGCGCCTGCGTCTCAAGCGGAAGTTCCCCCACCTCGTCGAGAAAGAGTATTCCTTTGCCGGCCGCCTCTATGTAGCCTTTCTTGTCGACTGAATCAGAAAACGCACCCTTGACGCTTCCGAAGATCATCGAATCTGCAAGTTGAGGTGGAAGTGTGGCGCAGTTGACATGAACATAAGGTTCTGCCGATCTTGCCTGTTTTGCAAGCAACTCTGCAAGACGGGTTTTTCCAACGCCGGTTTCCCCGGTAAGCAGTATGCATCTTGAAAGGTTGAAGTCGGCGGGGGATTGTAATATGACTTGGAGAGTGGAGATTTTCCGACGGAGAACTTGAGAGTCGACAAACCCCAATGTGCTCCACGTGATTTCAAGATGCGATGCCTCGCTTGACGGTTGATCGCCGAATGCGGGATTAGTCGAAGCGAGTGAGCTGGGGAGGTCGTTGATCCATGACGGCGGATTTGATGCAATGCAGAAAACGGTAAAGAACGATTGCGCGCTCTTGAGCGAATCCTGCTCGGAGGTTGACACGGTTGCTGTGTTTGTATCGGGGTGGGCTCTTGACAGGTATTCCGCCAATGACTGTGCGAGGTTGTCACCTCCAGACGAGGATTTATCCCAAAGCACGGCAATGGAATCGCACCCATATTTCTTGATCGTATCGCCAATAGCGTTGACCGTAGAGTCTGCATGGTTCTCTGGAATGTCATTGACAATAAAGTCCGTCATCCTCCCGACCCAAACGAGAAGGACATCGGAACTCTTTAAGAAATCTGGTATCATAGCAATTCATCTATTTGTGTTAGATTCATTCTTAGATGATATTATATCATAATCAGCATCTCGATTACAAGGTTAGGCATAAAGTTTAGTTTTTGCAATGTTTTTGCCTGTTTTGCATCCTCGCATCCGATTGGCACGGCAATTGCTACATTGTTTGGCGAAAGGAAAAGCAGAATGAAAAAGAAACCAGAAGACAAAAAGGAAGAAGCCGTAGACGCTGCGGTCAACGCCGGATTGGCCGGGGCGGCATCTGACGTTGTCTCCCGTTTCGGAAGCGGCATAAAGGAACACATTGTCGCCTATGGTGGCGTGGACAATGAAACCGACCAGGTGCTGAAAAGAGGTCTTAAGCAGATCAGCGAATACAAGGTCAATCCAGAATACCGCGACAGCAATCTCAAGCAGCAAGCCGGCTTTGCAGCCGAGACAAAGGAGGTGGCGAGGCGACAGGCGGAAGAAGCGATATCCGGGAAAAAACCGACAACGGTCAGAACCGATGACATCCCCGGCCACGTTAATGACCAGTTGTTTGACATCACCTGCGAGGTTGACGCTAACGGGAATCCCGTTCCAGGCTCGAGTATGCAGATGAAGTTTGTCGGCGCGACTCCGAAGGACGCCGTATCCGCGATGCTGGGCAAGGACTATCAGAAGTACATAGACAACGATTGCAAGATGCTCGTCCCGAGCGACTACTTCGACGGCATGAAGGAGGAACTCTCCGGTCGGATCGAGGATCTCAAGAAGCAGATCGAGTATCTAAAGGAGCATGGCAATACCGATGTCGCGGTGCAGAAGCAGGCGTTGCTCGAGAAATGCGAGAAGCTCCGGGATAACCTTGAAAAGAGCTCGGTGTCGAACGCCGAGGCAATGGAGGCGAGGACTGCCCCGTTATTGTCCACAGCCAAGGATATCGTAAGGGTCGCGCATCGAGCCGGCGTGGAACAGGCGAAGATGGGCGCAGCCATAGGCGGTGGCATTTCCATCGTCCGCAATGCCGTGGCGTACTTCAATGGCAAGAAGGATGGGAAAGAGGCGGTAGTCAGTGTTGCGAAGGACACGGCCGGAGCCGCCGCTGTGAGCTACGCAACAGGCTTCGCCGGGTCTGCGATAAAGGGCGTGGCGCAGAATTCGGCTTCCGAATACGTTCGGACGCTGTCGAAGACCAATCTGCCGGCATACATCGCAACGACCGCGCTTGAAACCGGCAAGACGCTCACAAAGTACTTCAAGGGCGACATAGACGGAGCGCAATGCCTTGAGGAGCTTGGGGAGAAAGGCTACGGCATGGTCAACAGCGCGATGTATGCCGCCATCGGTCAGGTCGCCATACCGATTCCGATTGTCGGCGCACTTGCGGGTAGCATGATAGGGTATGCGTTGAGTTCCGCATCGTACAAGATTCTGACGGACAGCCTAAAGGCGGCGAAGATCGCACGAGAGCGGAGGATTGCCATCGAAAAGGATTGCGCCGAATCCATCAAGATGCTGAAAGAGTACCGTCAGCAGCTTGAGGACGGCATAAACAAGTACCTAAAGGAAAAGCGCGAGTTCTTTGATGCGACGTTTCTTGAAATCAAGAACACGCTTCAAATCGGAGATGTGGACGGCTACATAGCCGCCACAAACAAGATCACGAGATCTTTCGGCGGTACGCCGCAGTTCTCGAACATGGAAGAGTTCGAGTCTCTGATGGCATCCGACGAAAAAGTCATTTTGTAGTAGTACCAACAGAAAGGAAACAACAATGGAGAACGAAACGTTCACGCCTGACGCCGAAACCGCGAGCGTAGGCACGTCAGACAAGGCGAATACCGCAATCCTGCGCATCGCCTATCTCATCGCCGCATCAGACAGCGAAGTGAAGCAGTCGGAGCGCGAGGTGTTCAAGAGCACGCTCTGCGCGTTGCAAAGGCTCAAGATGGGCGACGACGACACGACTGCGCTCATTCAGGGAGTTGTCCAGGAGGCGGCTGGACTTGCCATCCTCCGGGACTTCTACAACGAGGAAGAACAGGTCAAGGCCTTCCTTTCAAAGGTGGCTGGCGATGTCTCGGTCATTCAAAGGAGCAAGCTGGCTTGCCGCAGGGCGTTCGCAGCATGGATCAGCATCTGCATGGCGGACAAGGAGTTCTCCCCGTTCGAGAGAAAACTTATCAAGGCCCTGCAGGCCGCCTGTAACGGACTCGCGAGCGTGAGTATGATGGCCAGCGGTACCGGCATTGGAGCCGGTCTCGGTTTCCTCTTCGGAGGCCCAATCCTCGGCGCGAAAAAGAAAGGCACGCCGAAGTCTGCACAAAAGTTTGGCCCCGATGCCCGCATCCCCGATGCCTTCATTGAAGAGGTTGAAAGCAGGTGCAGGGAAATCGATGCGGCGCAGGCGCAACTGAATGGCTGCACGGCTGAAGACGAACGCAAATCGATTGAGGACTCCATCCAATGCCTCGTCGAGTCGTTCAAGGAATTCATCGACAACATTGAAGCATAAAAGTTAAGGAGTAAGAAATGGCACTTCCACTCATTCCAATCATCCTCGGAGTTGCGGCGGCCGGAACTGGCATCGCCGGAATCTTCAAGGGCGGCAAGGCTATTGCCGACAACAGCAAGGCGAACGATGTTAACGAGCGAGCTCGCAGGCTTCAGGAGTACATCACGAAGAGGCTTAAGGACGCCCGAAACAAGTCCAAGAATCAACTTGAACGTCTTGGCACCAAGAAGTTGCACGTCTGCGAAGTGACGGTTGGGAAGTTCGTCACGCTATTTGAAATGATCAAGAACATCGAATTGAGCGAGTCCGAGGGCATGGACGAGCTCGGCAAGTTCAAGATCGACAAACAGAGTTTCGCGGAGCTGAAGGAGATAAACATTCTTGCTGGCTCGTTCGCAAAGGGAACCCTTGGCGGTACCGTGGCGGGCGGCGCGGTTGCGTTCGGCGCGTATAGCGCGGCGGGCGCGTTTGCCGCAGCCTCGACCGGAACCGCCATAGCCGGACTCAGCGGGGCGGCGGCCACGAATGCGACGCTTGCCTTCTTCGGCGGCGGGGCTCTTGCGGCTGGAGGTCTGGGCATGGCTGGCGGAATGGTGGTTCTCGGCGGCGTGGTCGCCGGGCCTGCGCTACTTGTTCTGGGAGCCGTCATGGGTTCAAAGGCAAGCGAGAACCTCGACAACGCATACTCGAACCTCGCCAAGGTTCAGGAGGCGGTGGCAGAGGTTAATGTGCTCGTGACGGCCTGCAACGGGATCGCCTACCGCGCAGACCTCTTCACCCGTGCATTGGTGAAGCTCGACCTCCTCGTCCTCCCGCAGATCGGCGCCTTGGCGAATACGATAAAGGCAGAGGGTACGGATTACGCCAAGTATTCCGCCTCCGCCCGCAAGGGGATTGCCGCCCTCCTTTCCACGATGAAGGCGATCAAGGCGATTCTCGACACTCCGCTCCTCACCGACAAGGGTGCGCTTACGGAAGAGTCGAAAACTGTCCTTGACGCCGTAAACGCCACGCTTGCGGACTCCACGTCCAAGGAGAAAAAGGACTTCCCGCAGGAGGAGGTCGACTGATGTCATCTCCTCGATTCAACTGCGACCGCTGCGGACTTTGCTGCCGTTCTATCGGCGGCATTCCGCAGTTGCGGCAGTATGATCGGGGTGATGGCGTATGCTGCCACCTTACGGACGCGAACCTGTGCGATATGTACGAGTCGCGTCCGGAGGTGTGCAACGTCGAAAAGATGTACTCCCGCTTCGCATCCGAAATGTCGATGGACGAGTACCTTTCTATGATGGAGGCATCGTGCAGATGTCTCAAGGAGAATTTTTCGCAGGGCTTGCGCAATCAACCCAACAACTCCGCTCTCGACGCTTTCTTGCAAAAGGTGCCGAAGGCATCTATTGAAGGATTGGCGGCAGAAGTTGGCGTTCGCCGTGTATAAGAGCCATGTCACTTATTTGCAAAATCATATCCGGCGGGCAGACTGGGGTTGATCGCGGAGCGTTGGAGGCCGCGCTTGACCTCGGTTTCCCTTATGGCGGCTACGTTCCCAAGGGGCGGCGATCCGAGGACGGGATCGTGCCACCCGAGTTCTCTGCCATGACCGAGGACACGCGGAAGGACTACCTCCA
>CAZBFI010000093.1:0-6981 GCA_964491165.1 uncultured Faecalibacterium sp. | reverse complement strand
CCTATATATGTATACCACTTCTCGTTTTCTCTCTTTATCCCGTCGTAATAAGCGGAAATGACACAGTAAAATCTTTTTCCGTCGGTTGCCGCAACCTCTTTGTCAATGACAAAGCCATTTTCGCTGAAGAACTCTCTCAAAACCTCGGCGTGAGTCATCGGTTGAGCAACAATGTGAATCCCTTTGTCAAAGACCCACGGTGTTCTTTCAAGAATTTCCTTGATAAGAATACCGCCCATTCCTGCAATAACAACCTCTTCACACTCATTCTCACCGATTTCATCAAGTCCGTTTGAAAGGACAAGACGCACATTTTCGAGCATGCTGCAATCTTCAAGAGTTTTGCGTGCATTTTCAAGCGGGCCTTTTCTTAAATCAGCGGCAATCGCCCTGCTTATTCTTCCCTCTTGCAAAAGGTATGCCGGCAAATATGCATGGTCAGTGCCTATATCCGCAACGATTTTGTTATCTCTGACAAGTGAAGCGACTGCCGAAAGCCGACTGTCAAGTTTAATTTTTCCCATAAATACCTCATTTAAAAAATGAGCCACCCAAAAAGAGTGGCTCAACGCTAATATGCTTTATCTTGTTGCAAGATATTCGTTAACTCTTTCGATTAAAGCGTCAACGCTCACTCCATGAACTGCACAAGCCTCTTCAACTGTTTCACCTCTTGAAGCAGGGCAACCGAGGCAATGCATTCCCATTTCAAAAAAGAACATTGCAGTACCGCTGTCAGCTTCAAGAATGTCACCGATGAGCATATCTTTTGTGATTTCTTTCATTGTATGAACCTACCTTTAAAATTATTTTCCAAGCTTATGCTTCAAATCAATCGCATCTTTAGCTTTTTGAGCAATATGCTCTGCATCAAGACCGAAGATTTTCAAAAGCTCAACAGCAGGGCCGGACTTTCCGAAGGTATCTTCAACACCCAAACGAAGCACCGGAACAGGATATTCCTGACTGATGACCTCCGAAACGGCACCGCCCAAGCCTCCGATAATGCTATGCTCTTCTGCCGTTACGATTGCACCTGTATCCTTAGCGGCTTTGATGAGAATGCCCTTATCAATCGGCTTTATTGTGTGGATATTGATAACTCTTGCTTCAACGCCCTCTTTTGCAAGTGCGTCGGCTGCAAGAAGTGCTTCATTAACCATGAGACCTGTTGCAACGATTGTAACATCCTTGCCGTCTCTCAAAAGTACGCCCTTGCCAAGCTCAAACTTATAGTCCTCTGCGTTAACACGAGGCACTGCGAGTCTGCCAAAGCGAAGATATACAGGGCCGTCATGCTCAACTGCGGCAAAAACAGCCTGCTTTGCTTCAACATCATCGGCAGGGTTTATAATAACCATGTTGGGAATGCTTCTCATGAGAGCTATATCCTCACAACACTGATGCGATGCACCGTCTTCACCGACGGAAATGCCGGCATGAGTTGCACCGATTTTAACATTAAGCTTAGGATAAGCAACAGAGTTTCTGACCTGCTCAAAAGCTCTGCCTGCTGCAAACATTGCAAATGAAGAAGCAAAAACCGTGTAACCGGTTGTTGCAAGACCAGCGGCAACACCGATCATGTTGCCCTCTGCAATACCGCAGTCGATGAATTTATCGGGGAATGCTTTTTTGAAAGTGATTGTCTTTGTTGCTTTTGCAAGGTCGGCATCAAGAACGACAATATCTTCTCTTTCGCCAAGCTCCTTCAAAGCAGCTCCGTAAGCATCTCTTGTTGCACATTTAATAACATCAGCCATAATTACACCTCCAGCTCTTCAATAGCGGCATTAAGCTCAGCCATTGCCTGTTCGTATTGCTCTGCGTTCGGGGCAGAACCGTGCCAATCGCACTTATCCTCCATGAAGGAAACACCCTTGCCCTTGATTGTTTTTGCAACAATGCAAGTCGGCTTGCCCTTACATTCCTCTGCTTTGTTGAAGGCAGCTTCAATTTGATCAAAGCAGTGACCGTCAATCTCGATAACATTCCAGTTAAATGCTTCAAACTTCTCCTTGATAGGATAGGGTGAGTTTACCTCGTCGAGTGTGCCGTCAATCTGAAGATTGTTATAGTCAACAATCGCAACAAGGTTGTCAAGCTTTTTGTTGCCTGCAAACATAGCAGCTTCCCAAACCTGACCTTCCTCAATCTCACCGTCACCGAGAGGAACATAAACTCTGTAATCCTTACCCTTGAGCTTAGCACCTAAAGCCATACCGCAAGCAACGGAAATACCCTGACCGAGAGAGCCTGTGCTCATATCGACACCGGGAGTATATCTCATGCTGGGATGACCCTGCAAAATGGAGTTGGGCTTTCTGAGAGTTTTGATAAGCTCAACAGGGAAAAAGCCTCTGTGAGCAAGAGCCGCATAAAGTGCAGGAGCAGTGTGTCCCTTTGAAAGAACAAATCTGTCTCTGTTTTCATCGTTGGGTGCTTTCGGATCAACATTCATCTTTTCAAAATAGAGATATGTAATAATATCTGCAATTGAAAGAGAACCACCCGGATGACCTGACTTTGCATTGAATGTACCCTCAATTATACCCTTACGCACATTCAAAGCGATTCTTTTGAGTTCTTTTTTTCTGCTTTCGTTCATTATTATCCTCCTTAAAACAAAATTTATAAATCTGAAAATGTGATTATAAATTCTGTAAAAATTTCATTTTGAACACATCAACCGTTTTTGATGATGTATTCAATAAGGTCTGCCACTGCACCGTTATTACAGTGACAGGTGACAAGCTTTGCGATCTTCTTCATATCATCGGGAGCCTGACCGCAGCACGCAGGCAAAGCCACCTGCCTGAGCATTTCATAATCGTTATAGTAATCACCGATTGCCGCAGTATGACTCTTATCGACTCCGAGCATTTCAGCAAGTTTCAGCACTGCCTTGCCCTTATTGGTGTCCTCATTGACAATTTCATAGCTGAACACCGATGAAAACATAAGATTTTCCGTTGTGTTTGAAAGCTTCTCGATATTTTTTGAAACCATTTTCATCTCAAACGGCAAACCGGTAAAAATAACCTTATACCAATTTTCCTTGGGAATCTTGTCAAAGTCGTAATAATACTTAATCGGAAGCTTTGCATTGATTGCAAGAATTCGTGCCGACGGCGTGGGTCTGTAAATATAAACATATTTGTCGCTTATGACCTGAAAAACCGTAAGAGGCATCTTTTCGGAGGCTTTTCTTACCATCTCAATGCAATGCTCATTAAGAGGTGATGTCCAAACCATTTTTTCCTGTGCAAAGTCATAAATTCCGGCACCGTTGATTACGATTGCCTTTCCGTCCTTGATGTTAAGACGCTTGTAATGCTTACGCATGGAATCGGGTGAACGACCCGATGCAAGTGTAAAATTACCACCGTAATTGTCCATATAATCATGAATAGCATCATAATTACGCTTAACGAGTTTTCTCGCTTTATTGTTTATTGTTCCGTCGATATCGGAAACTATAAGCCAATCCGAAAGTTTTTTTTCATTTAATGGCATTATTTAATCCTCCTTAAAAAGTCTGTAAAATATTCGGGCAATTCACTTTCAATTTCAATATACTTACCACTACGCGGATGTTTAAAGCCGATAAGTCCCGCATGAAGACACTGTCCGCCGAGATAATCAATAACCTTTTTCGGTCCGTAAACCGCATCGCCTGCAACAGGATGCCCGATATAAGACATATGTACTCTGATTTGATGTGTCCTTCCTGTTTCAAGCTTCAATCTGATGTGAGCAAATGATTCGTACTGTTGAATAAGACTGTAATGAGTTACTGCATTTTTTGAATTTTTTGTTGTGACCGTCATTTTCTTTCTGTCGGTCGGATGCCTTCCTATCGGGGCATCAATTTTTCCCCCATCTGTTTTGATTTTTCCGTAAACTACACTTTGGTATTCTCTTTTAAATGAATGTGCTTTGATTTGCTCAGCGAGATTTATGTGTGCAAAATCATTTTTAGCGACAATCAAAAGACCGCTTGTGTCCTTGTCAATTCTGTGAACGATGCCCGGACGGATAACTCCGTTGATTCCCGAAAGACTCCCCTTGCAGTGATATAAAAGGGCATTTACAAGTGTGCCGTCAAAATTTCCGGCTGCCGGATGAACGACCATGTTTTTCGGTTTGTTGACAACAAGCAGATCACTATCTTCGTATCTGATGTCCAAGGGAATGTTTTCAGCCTTAACCTCAAGCTCCTTTGCCTCGGGAATCTGAACCGTTATTTTATCGCCCTGTCTTACCTTGTAGTTTTTTGTTACGATGATTCCGTTGACCTTGACACAGGCATCTTCAAGCAGCTTTTGAGCCGCAGAACGAGAATTTATTTCACACTTTGAAAAAATAACCTTATCGATTCTTTCACCGGCAATTTCCTGCTCAACGGTTATTATATAAGAATTTATCACTGTTTTTCACCTGTTTTTTTCTTTTCCTTATTGTCGGCATAAATGAGATATAGCTGATAGAAGATCATGACAAAGGCGGCAACGGTTATAAGGCAGTCTGCAAAATTAAACACATAAAAGTCAACAAAAAGAACCTCGATATAATCAATCACATAGCCACGGAAAATTCTGTCGATAATGTTGCCCAAGCCGCCCGAAATCATTAAAAGCACGCAAAGATAATCAACGGTGTCCTTTATCACACCGGATAAAACAACGGCAAGCAAAACAACTACACATAAAACGGCAAGCACCGTCATAATTCCTGTTTTTCCACTCATAAATCCCATCATCGCTCCGTCATTTTCAACATAACTGAGCTGAATGACATTTTTGATTAAAACAAGCGGAGAATTACCCTTGAGCTTCAAATCCACAAAAAACTTGATGAACTGATCGGCAATAAGCAAAATTAAAGCACCGAAAAGTGAAGCTATTCTTATTTTAAAACTGATTTTCTTCTCAGAAGTCAAATGATTCACCGCTGTCTTTCTTTAAAAAATCAAAGGGCTTTCTTTCTTCGGGTCTGTCAAAATCAGAAACAACCTTTTCAAACTTGAAGCTGTTTTCCTCTTCACCGTCAGTTGTGTCATCACTTTTTTTGGTGAATAAATCGGTAATAAAGGCATTCACATTCGGAATGTTTTCACCGTAAAAGCTGACATATTCCTGATTAAACGGTGCAGACTCTTGTTCTGTCTGCATTTTTTCGGGTTCATGAGTCTCTGCTGTCACATTTTCAGGCTCAATTTCTTCCTCTTTGACCTGCTCGGCATCAAAGGTAAACTTTTCAATTGAATCGGCTTCGATTCTCTCTGCCTTAATTTCCTGCTCCTTTTCAGAAACGGATTCAATCGGACTGAAAACAGTATCATCAATCTTTTCAACCGCTTGACCGACCTCGGAAATAAAGCCGGAAATTTGCTTTCTTATCCTCGCTGCTTCATTTTTCAATCTCGCAAGCTCGGCATTTGCCTGTGAAATGGCACTTTCCGATTTTTCTCTTGCACTTTTTGCATCACCGTATGCATTTGCAACAATCAAAGCTGCTTTTTCGTTTGCATCGTCGATAATCGACTGAGCCTCGGCATTGATTTTTGCGATATACTTTTCCGAATAAGTCTCCGACTGCTTTTTAAGATTCTCTAAATCTGTCTGAGCCTGTTCAAGCTGCTTGTTTGCCGAAAGAGTCTTATCTTTATAGTAAGCATCTGCCTGAGCCCTTGTGTCATTCATCAGCTTTTCAGCCTTGGCTGTTGCCTCAAAAACGATGCTCTGTGCATTGCTCGTAGCCTCTTGAATATCCTTTTCGGCAGTTGACTTTGCCAGTATAAGTGCTTCGGCAATAGTGTTTTTGGTTTGATTATACTCCTGAGCTATCGGTAAAAGCTCATCGACCTTATCGTTGAGTGCTTTGTTATCCATGTAAAGCTTGTTATAGCTTTGATACACCTTTTTCAAAAAAGCGGTAACCTCATCGGCCTTGAAGCCACCCTTTCCGCTTGAAGAAAACTGTTGAGTGGCAATCTGATTTGGAAGCATCATATTTATCATCCCTTTTTTTGATTATCTGATTGAGCTGAGATCTACCTGACTTTCAAAATCACCCTGAAGCTCAACATTTTCCGGAACAAAAACAAAAATGTTCTCACTGAGCTTGGCAAAAATTGCGTTGGTTATACATCTTGCGCCGTCAAGGAAATCCATCGCTCTGCGCTTTTGAGCCTCCGGCAAGGGTGCAAAATTGACAATGATTATAGTATCCTTTTCCATCATCAAAAGTGCAACTTCCTTTGCACCGTAAATTTCATGAAGTGTGATTGAATTAAGCTTAAATTTGTTTGTCGGTCTGAGACTGCTCATATTGTAAATAGTGCCGCCCTTCTTTTCACCGGAAAAAGCCGACGGATTATACTCCGGAGGTGTGATATTTGACTTTTTTTCAGACTTATATTCCGGTGCATTCATGCTTGCAGTCGGTGAATAGCTGTAATTGTTATATTCGGGCGGATTAACCTCACCTTCAAACATCGACTCCTTGCCCGAATCGTTTTTGTAATCCTCTTTGTTTACCTCATCCTCATCATAATCCTCGTCACTTGCGAATAAACGCTCATCTACTTTATTTTTGAGGTTTTTGAAAAAATTCATTTTTTGTAAGCTCCTTAATTTAATATATTCTATCTCCAAAGATGCTGCTTCCGACTCTAACCAGCGTTGATCCGTTTCTTACGGCAGCCTCATAATCAGATGACATTCCCATTGAAAGCACAGACATGTCTATATTATCTATCTTTTTGCTCTTTATGTCAACAAAAATTTTGTGCATTTTTGAAAAATAATTTTCAAGCTCCTTTTCACTTTCACAAATCGGCGGAATAGCCATTAAGCCTTTGATTTCGATTCCCGGCAAAGCAGCCGCCTGTTCAAGAAGCTCTTCGAGTGAACCGATATCAAGTCCCGTCTTGCTTTCCTCCTGTCCGATGTTGACCTCAACAAGACATTGTGTGAC
>CAZBFI010000092.1:0-6983 GCA_964491165.1 uncultured Faecalibacterium sp. | reverse complement strand
GCCGTTCGGTTATCGTTGTCGGCCCTGAGCTTAAAATATATCAGTGCGGACTTCCCAAGGAAATGGCTCTTGAGCTGTTCAAGCCGTTTGTTATGAAGCGCCTTGTTGAAACAGGCGTAGCACCCCACATCAAAACAGCAAGAAAGACTGTTGACAGACAGGAAAAATGCGTTTGGGATGCTCTTGAAATCGTAATTAAGGATCATCCGGTTATGCTCAACCGTGCTCCCACTCTTCACCGCCTCGGTATTCAGGCTTTTGAGCCTGTGCTTGTTGAGGGTAAGGCAATCAAGCTTCATCCTCTTGTTTGTACGGCTTTCAACGCCGACTTCGACGGTGACCAGATGGCTGTTCACGTTCCTCTTTCGGCAGAAGCACAGGCTGAGGCACGTTTCCTCATGCTTGCTGCAAACAACCTGCTCAAGCCCTCGGACGGAAAGCCTGTTGCAGTTCCGACTCAGGACATGGTTCTCGGTTCATATTATTTGACCCTCGAAATCCCCGGCGCTAAGGGTGAGGGAAAGATTTTCCGTGATGTTGATGAAGCAAGACTCGCTTATGACAGTGATGTTATTGATCTTCATGCAAAAATCAAGGTTCGTATCACTAAAGAGATTGACGGCGAAAGCAAGTCAAAAATCATTGAGACAACCTTAGGTAAGCTTATCTTCAATGATCCGATTCCTCAGGATCTCGGCTTCATTGACAGAAGCAACCCCGATGATATTTTCCGCCTTGAAGTTGAAGGACTTGTTAACAAGAAGCTTCTCGGAAAGATCATTTCAAGATGTATTCAGGTTCACGGCACTGCTAAGACAGCAGAAGTGCTTGACAATGTTAAGAATCAGGGCTACAAGTATTCAACACGAAGCGGTATCACAGTTGCAGTTTGTGATGCAACGATTCCGGAAGCTAAGAAGGGTATCCTTGAAGAAACCGAAAAGCTTGTTGATGAAATCAACCGTAAATATAACAGAGGTCTTCTCAGTAACGAGGACCGTTCAAAGCAGGTTATCAAGGCTTGGGATGTTTGTACAACAAGAGTTGCAAATGCACTCAGCGGCAGCTTTGAAGCAACAAACCCGATTTGGATGATGCTTGACTCAGGTGCCCGTGGTTCTGAAAGCCAGCTTCGTCAGCTTGCAGGTATGCGTGGTCTTATCGCAAATACCGCAGGTAAGACGATCGAAGTTCCCATCAGAGCTAACTACCGTGAAGGTCTTAATGTTCAGGAATACTTCATTTCATCCCGTGGTGCTCGTAAGGGTCTTGCCGATACGGCTCTGCGTACTGCTGACTCGGGTTATCTTACCCGTCGTCTTGTTGATGTTTCGCAGGAGGTTATTATCCGTGAGGAAGACTGCGGCTGCCATGACGGTCTTGAGGTTTATGATATCATGGACGGCAACCGTATTCTTGAAAGTCTCTCCGAAAGACTTAAAGGTCGTTTCCTTCTTGACAATCTTGTTGATGAGGAATCCGGTGAGCTTATCATGTCCAATGATAAGATTATGACAGAAGCAGATGCCGATAAGGTTGACGCATATCTGACAGACAAGATGAATAAGGCAATCGAAGCAGGTGTAAGCAGAGAAGATGCAGCAGCTTATCGCAGAATCAAGATTCGCTCACTTCTTACCTGTGAATCCGATCACGGTGCTTGCATTAAGTGCTACGGTGCAAACCTTGCATCTGGTCAGCCCGTAACTGTCGGTGAAGCTGTCGGTATCATCGCGGCACAGTCCATTGGTGAGCCGGGTACACAGCTTACCATGAGAACCTTCCATACCGGTGGTGTCGCTTCCAGTGCCGATATTACACAGGGTCTTCCCCGTGTTGAAGAGCTCTTTGAAGCAAGAAAGCCCAAAACACTTGCTATGCTTGCTGAAATCGACGGTGTTGTTTCGTTTGAAACCATCAAGAAGAATCCGCATATTGTTGTTACAAATCAAGAGACCGGTGAGAGAAAGGAATACTTCCTCACATTCGGTTCGAGAGCAAGAGTTTCAGAGGGTCAGTTCGTCAAGAAGGGCGAAACACTCACAGAAGGTTCAATTGATCCGAGAGATGTTCTTGAGGTTCTCGGTGTTAATGCAGTCCATGACTATCTTATCAGTCAGGTTCAGTTGACTTATCGTACACAGGGTGTTGACATCAACGATAAGCACATTGAGGTTATTGCCCGTCAGATGATGAGAAAGGTCAATATTGACGATGCAGGAGACACAAACCTTCTGCCGAATGCAGTTGTTGACAAGAAAGAGCTTAAAAAAGCTAACGACGAAGTTAGAAGAAGAGCAGAGGAGACAGGTGAGGAGCTTCACGAAGCAACCTGCATCCCCGTTCTTATGGGTATCACAAAGGCTTCTCTTGCAACCGATTCATTCCTTTCAGCCGCATCATTCCAGGAAACAACAAGAGTTCTTACCGATGCAGCTATTAAGGGCAAGGTCGATCCTCTCATGGGTCTTAAAGAGAATGTTATCATCGGTAAGCTTCTTCCCTCAGGTACAGGTATGAAGTGTTACAGTGATGTTGAGGTAATCAACAAGGCTGAGGAAGAAGAGATGAATGACGTCG
Source organism: uncultured Faecalibacterium sp. (assembly GCA_964491165.1). Taxonomy (GTDB): domain Bacteria; phylum Bacillota; class Clostridia; order Oscillospirales; family Acutalibacteraceae; genus UBA6857. Next base: position 4,403 of record CAZBFI010000092.1, on the reverse strand, counting down.
TCTGGAGCGTATAAATAAAATCCAATAAATAGCTAAAGCCACGGATTTCCGTGGCTTTAGCTATACAGGTTTTTTTATAAGGAACAGGAAAATGAAAAACAATTCATCATTTATCCTGCTTTAAGGTCAAGTCTTAATTTGTCACTGATCATTGCTATAAATTCGGAATTAGTCGGCTTTCCTCTTGAATTTTGAATGGTATAGCCGAAATATGATGCCAGAACATCGACATCGCCTCTGTCCCAGGCAACTTCAATGGCGTGACGGATAGCTCGTTCAACACGGGACGAAGTTGTTCCGTTTGTTTTTGCAACAGTCGGATAAAGTGATTTTGTCACTGCGTGCATCAGCTCAGGCTCATTTATCGTCAGTATGATTGCCTGCCTGAGATATTCGTATCCCTTAATGTGTGCCGGCACACCGATTTGTCGCATTATCGAAGAAATGGTTTTTTCAAGCTCGTCACTTTGGACTTTAACATTTTTCGTTGTGTTTTGTGAGTTCCAGTTGAAAAGCTGATTGATTCTGTTTGCAAGCATATTAAGCTCGAACGGCTTTAAGAAATAATAGCTTGCACCCTGTGAAAGAAGCTCATGCTCAAAGCCGGGGTTATCAACCGATGACATGATTGCGATTATCGGCTTCTTTTCCATGGCTTGTTCCTTGAGCTTTGCCAGAACGCCTAAGGCGTCAACCTTTGCCATAAAGGCGTCCATAAGTAAAACATCGGGCTTGAACTTTTTGATTTCGTCAATCACTGCACTTCCGTCTTTTGGTATGGTTTTGACATTGTAGCCGAGTGAGCTTAAAAAGCTCGCACAGTGGGTTGAAAATTCGTTTGAGTCCTTTGTCATGAGTATGCTTATTTGTTTGTTCATGGTTATATCTCCTTTATGTGTTGTTTTGTAACGAATGTATAGTAGCATATATGTGACGAATTAACAAGTAAAAAAATGTCGAAAAGTTAAAATTTTTTCAAAAAACCTTATAAAATTGGGGTTTTAACTCAATTTTGGTTTCAAAATCGAACTTAAATTTAAAATTACAATGTGATAAATCGTCACATATTTTTCGACAATAAGCAATCTTGAATGTTGAAATTCGTGCAATCGGTTGCATTTTTTTGATGTTTATGATAAATTATTGTCGATAAAAATTCTTTTCTGTCAGTTTTATAAAATGTATTTCAGGTGATTTTATGTGTAATCTTTTACCCGATGAGAAGGTTGAGCCACTCGGAAACAATATGAAAATCGTTGTTTCCGCTGATCATACCTTTGGCACGGATGCGATTTTGCTTGCAAATTTTGCTTCAATCAAAAGAAAAGATGTTGCTTGCGATTTAGGCTCAGGCTGCGGAATAATTCCGTTGATCTGGTGCAAGGGGGAAACCCGTGAAATTGTTGCCGTTGACATTCAGCAAAGAGCGATTGTTCAAATTGAAAAATCCTTGCAGCTTAATAATATAGAAAACAGAATCAGGGCAATTAACTGTGACCTCAGAGAAATCAAAGGGGTGCTTGACTGCGGAGCATTTGATCTTGTGACAATGAATCCACCTTATAAACCGGTCGGAACCGGCATTGAAAGCATCAGTCCGGCAGAGCGTATTGCTCGTCATGAGGTTACCTGCACGGTGGAGGACGCTTGCAGAGCGGCAGCTCTTTTGCTGAAGTATTCGGGAAGATTTTGTATGTGTCACAGACCCGAAAGGCTTTGTGATATCATCGTTGCCCTACGCAATAACGGTCTTGAATGCAAAAGAATCCGTTTTGTTGTTGAAAGAGAAAATAAAGCTCCCTGGTTGGTTCTCATTGAGGGCAGACGGGGCGGAAAAAGCGGTGTGACCGTTGAAAAGAATCTTGTGATGAAGGATTCGCAGGGAAAACCGACAGAGGAGTTCAGGCAGATGTTCGGTGATTACATGAACGGTCATCAGTGACGGATAAAAAGGAGAGTTTTAATGTCGGGAAAATTATATATTGTCGGAACGCCGATAGGAAATCTCGGAGATCTCTCTCCGAGGGCTGTTGAAACCTTGCAGACAGTTGATTTTATTGCAGCGGAGGACACAAGGGTCAGCTTAAAGCTTCTGAATCATTTTGAAATAAAAAAGCCTCTTATCAGCTATTTCGAGCATAATCGCAGGGAAAAGGGTGAGATAATAGTTTCAAGAATCCTCAACGGTGAAAGCTGCGCCCTTGTAAGCGATGCGGGTATGCCGGCTGTTTCAGATCCGGGTGAAGACCTTGTTGCTCTTTGCCATGAAAGAGGAGTTGTTGTGAACGCTGTTCCCGGCCCGTCAGCTTTTGTTGCGGCAATCGCTCTTTCGGGCTTACCTGTGAGCAGATTCACCTTTGAGGGCTTTTTGAGCATGAATAAGGTCAGCAGGCGAGAGCATCTCGAGCAGGTCAAGGACGAAAGCCGAACGCTTGTGTTTTACGAAGCACCTCATAAGCTTCTTGCGACGCTTAAGGATTTTTACAAGGTGTTCGGAGAAAGAAGAATCGCACTGGTGCGTGAGATAACAAAAATTCATGAGGAGGTTATAAGAACAACGCTTTCTCTTGCGATTGAAAAGTATGAAAACGAAGTTCCGAAGGGTGAGTTTGTTCTTGTAATCGAGGGCAAAAAGCAGGAAAAACAAGAGGCTACACTTGACGAAGCGCTGAGCCTTGCGAAAAAATATCTTTCCGAGGATATGAGCGTGAGCATGGCTGCAAAGCTTGCGGCAAAGGAAACCGGAATCAAAAAAGGCGACATTTATAAGGTGTTACAGGAGATTGACAATGATTGAATGGTTTAAAGAATATTGGTATCTCGCATTGATTTTTGCGGTCGTTTGCGTTATTGCGTCGGCAATATTTTACTTTGCGGGAAAGTCCTATAAGAATTACAGAGCTTCATATAAGAAGCAGGAAACGGAAATTAAACGCTTGATTGCACTTAAAGAAAAATATGTTCCGCTGACCGAAAAAGCAATAGTGCAGAGCGACAGCATGGAAACGCTTGAGGGTGTTGCGCTGTCTTTTCAGCTTTTTTTGCAAAAGCAGGAGGATATGGAAAAATCGTTTTCTCTCATGGAAAAGGAAAAACGCTATATCTACATTCTTGATGTCTTTGTTTCCGATGGCTCTGTCGGTGAATTTTTCAAGCAGAACGGCGATATTCTTCGCATGGAAATCACAAAAGCCTTGGAGCTTATCGGAATGAATGACTTTGCGATGAAAATCGAAAAGGTCAGAAGAATGTTTGATGACGAGGACCAAACAACCTCATGGAATGAAAGCGAAATTGATAAATTACAGGATATCGTTGAAAAAGAGGGCGTTTTAACTAAGATTAAGCTTGCAGGTGCAGAATATATAAAGAACAATTCTCAATTATTTGTTAATTGAAGAAAAATTGTTTGACAGCACATAGCTTGTTGTTGTATAATGTTTCAGTGTAAATTTTCAGATAAAAAGGAGGCGGTCTTATGCGTAGAATGTTTGCGATAGTTCTTATTGTGACAACTGTTGCGGTTTTGTTTACCGCTTGCTCCGGCAAGAAGGATGATAATACAACGCCTGACCCTCTTTATACGGGATATTCTCCTGTTTCAACAACCGGTAATAATTCAAATCAGGCAAATTCGGCAACAGGTGCAACTTATATTCTCACAACTGCTGTGGGAAAGACCGTTCCCGCATTGAACACAACGAGGTTTTCAATCGCAGTGGCAGCAACGGCAGTCAATCAGACGACGACAAACAGTTATGATAATGTTTCATATACTACTAACAGTGGTACTATTGTTGCACCGAATGTGACAACAACAAGGGCAATCCCGACAACATGGCAAACTCTGCCGTCTACCACGACAACCAATACCACCACAACAAAGAAGGCACAAATAACCACCACTCTTCCGAGAGTGACGACAACAAGGCCGACACCCACAACAACCGAAAAAGCCGAGCCGATGCCCGTTGACATTCAGATTAACGACACATTTATTGACGATCAGGGAAGAATATGTGCTTCCATTGACAGCTACGGCTGGGGTGGAAAGCTCAAGTCAAATTCTCAGCGTATACCTGTTTATATTGACGGAATCGAAATGGAAGAAAGTGCAATGCTGCAAATTTCCTCAAGCACTACCGGTGATGATTATCAGTATGTTTATCTGAAGCTTGCCGATTATGGAATTGACATTTCAAGTAGCACGGTTACATTTGTTATTCCGGAGGGCTTCCTTGAAAACAAGACCGGCACAAAGTATAACAATGCCTACGAGGTCACTTTATAAGTAAAAAGGTGCTGTAAAAAAGCGCAGATCGGATAAAACAATAATCAAATTAGATAAGCTTTCCGTTAGAGAAATCTGACGGAAAGCTTTGTGTTATATATGGGAAAATGGA
>CAZBFI010000091.1:0-6995 GCA_964491165.1 uncultured Faecalibacterium sp. | reverse complement strand
GTTAAATCGGAAAGCGGAACTTTTTCTTCTTTCTTTTTCAAACCCTCGCGCATTACCCTCAGGCAATCGGCACAAGCCTTGATTGAAAAAGATAAGTTTTCATGCTTTCTGACAATCGCAACAAGCTCATTCATTTCTTCGGGAGTCAATTCCTGAGAAAAATAAATTAAATCAAGACTGCGCTGTTCAATGATTTTTTCCCGTATACTCATAAATATACGCCCGTACATTGAAACGGAAAAATCCTCTTGTTTAAGCTCATTTTCCATTTTTTTATATAGCTCCGGACTTTTCATCAGAGCTGCAATAAGCATTTGCTGAGCCTTTATACTTTTTATATCCGTTGAGTTTGCAGATGCCGCCTTGGAATTTTCGCTCACATTACGCTGTTGAATTTCACGAAACTGCTTGTTTTCATGTGTTCTGACAGCCCGTTTTGAAAGCTGCTCGATTCTGACAAGCAGAGTTTCTTTCTTCACCGAAAGCTCATCTGCAAGTCTCGATGCATAAATGTCCTGAGCGATACGGCTTTTTGTGGAAGCGAGAAGCTCGGTGGCTTTTTCGAGAAACTTCATTTTGCCGTCTGAGGTTGTCAAATCAAACTCTCCCCTTAAACGAACCAAGGCAAACTCTATATCGTTTGCAGCACCCTCGATTAAGCTTCTGTACCTTTCCGGCCCGTAATTACGCAGAATCTCGTCGGGATCCTTACCACCGTTAAGATGAACAACCTTGAGCTTCATTCCGATGGAATTAAAAATACCGATAGCTCTTGCAGTTGCCTTTTGGCCTGCTTCGTCGGCATCGTAAGAGAGAATAACCTCATCACAGTACCGTGAAAGAAGGTGTGCCATTTCGCTTGTAAGAGCAGTTCCGAGACAAGCTATAACATTATCAAAGCCTGCTTGATGAAGCGAAATAGCGTCCATATAGCCCTCAACGAGTATCAAGCTTTTTTCCTTTGAATTTTTGGCAAAATTCAAGCCGAAAACACCCAAACTTTTTTTGTAAACAAGGGTGTCTGACGAGTTGATATATTTAGGCTTGCTGTCATCGAGAACTCTTGCACCGAAAGCAACTACATTGCCTCTTACATCTATAATCGGAACAATAACCCTGTTTCTGAAAGAGTCATAATAATTGACATTTCCGTTTTTCTCGCTTTTGTTCGCAAGATTGGCTTGATAAAGCTCCTGATTGGAATAGCCTTTCTTCCTCATATACTCCAAAAGCCCATGCCACTTATTCGGTGCAAAGCCTAAGCCAAACTTAGTTATTGTACTTTTTTTGTAACCGCGCATTTTGAAATATTCGAGTCCTGCCTTACCCTCCTCGGTGTAAAGACAGCTGTTGAAAAAACGGGCGGCTTCCTTATTTATCTCATACATTCTTTTACGCTTTTGTGCAAGCGAGTCGTCATATCCGTCGGTGGGCATGACAATGGAATATTTGTCACAAAGATAGCTTACGGCTTCAACATAATCCAAATTTTCCGCACGGCGAATAAAATTTATAACCTCACCTGCCGCACCACAGCCGAAGCAGTAATAGCTCTGACTTTCCGGATAAACAGTAAAAGACGGGGTTTTTTCATTATGAAAAGGACAAAGGCCAACAAGATTCTTTCCTCTTCTTTTGAGTTGAACATAAGAAGATATAATCTGCTCAATGTCGCAATGCATTCTCAGCTTGTTGAGAAATTCATCGGAAAATCTCGGCATTTTTTGTCCTCCTGACTTTAAAATTTAAGCTTCACTCCAGCCCGACGGAATAAAATAATGGCTGAAGATTTTTACAGCATAGCTGTCGGTCATTCCGGCAATGTAATCGCAGGCGGCTCTGGAAGCTCCGTCACGCCATGCAATTTCAATGTATTCATTCGGAAGCTCGTCCGGATTGGAAACGAAAAAGTTATAAAGCTGCTGTATCATCGCAATAGCTTTACTTTCCTCGCTTTTGCAAATGGGATTGGTATAAACTCGGTCGAACATGAATTCATGCAAAATATCAAAAGCACTTTGAACATCTCTGTCAAGAGTGACAGTGTCCTTTGTGTTGTTGATGGCTGAAGTTACAAGAGTGTTGATTCTCTGACTTTTGGTTTCTCCGAGAATTTTCCGTGCCTCAACGGGAATATTACCTTGAGTTATAACTCCGGCTCTCAACGCATCATCGATATCATGATTGATATAAGCGATTCTGTCGGCAAGCTTGACGATTCTCCCCTCAAGAGTGCAGGCCTCTTCTCCTCTTGTATGACAGAGAATGCCGTTTCTGACCTCATAAGTAAGATTGAGTCCTTTTCCGTTCTTTTCGATTTTGTCAACAACACGGCAGCTTTGCTCATAATGCTTAAAGCCGTCGGGGTGAACCTCGTTAAGTGCTCTCTCCCCAGCATGTCCGAAAGGAGTATGCCCTAAGTCATGGCCCAAGGCGATAGCCTCCGTAAGATTTTCATTAAGCGAAAGTGCCATTGCAAGTGTCCTTGCAATTTGTGAAACCTCAAGAGTATGTGTAAGGCGTGTTCTGTAATGATCGGAATCGGGTGAAAGGAAAACCTGCGTCTTGTGTTTAAGGCGTCTGAAAGCCGTGCAATGTATAATTCTGTCTCTGTCACGCTGATAAGCAGTTCTGACGGGACATTCGCCTTCACTTCTTTCTCTGCCCCTTGTGTTTTGGCAAAGCATACCGTATGGAGAGATGTTTTTCCGTTCAAATTCAAGGGTTCTTTCTCTGATTTCGTCCATAAGATTACCTCCTGCAACCTTATACGCAAATTACGGCTTTTTCCCCCTGATTTTTTTTAAATTTCCGAATATTTTTCGTCGATAACCTCACAATTAAATCTTCCGCACGAAACATCAATAAGCTTTGCTTGAAAAAACGGAAGCTTTTCCTCGGGAATTTTGAAAATAATTTCAACGCAGTCCGTAAAATCCGTGCTTTCAACTATTCCGCCCTCTTCACAAATCAACGGAACGAGTCTGCCGTAAAAATTATAATCGCTTTTAACTCTAACGATTTTGCAAAGAGACATGGTGATTATTCCACCACTGTCAAGAGCGAGTTTTGCCGAATGAGAATAGGCTCTGACAAGTCCGCCCGCACCAAGCATGATCCCACCGAAATATCTTGTGACAACAACACAAACATCGGTAACATCTTCCTTTAAAATGACATCAAGACATGGAATGCCTGCCGTGCCCTGAGGCTCTCCGTCATCGCTGAAGCGCCTTGTCATTCCGTCTCTTAAAACATAGGCGTAAACATTATGTGTAGCGTCCCAATGCTTTGTTTTGATTGATGAGATAAAATCAAGAGCCTCCTGCTGAGTCTGCACGGGCTTAACATATCCAATAAAGCGTGACTTTTTGACGATAAATTCGTCTTGACATTCTTTTTTGACGGTTTTGTAAGAAGCCATAGACTCACCTCCGAATGCTCCCATACTTATATAATTTACTTTGAAAAGAAAAATAGACGGAACAAATAATTTGTCCGTCTGTTTTTTTCATTGATAATTATTTGTTCTTTGCAAGGTTAAAACGCTTATTAAATCTGTCAACGCGTCCGCCTGTGTCAACAAGCTTCTGCTTACCTGTAAAGTAAGGATGGCAGTTTGAACAGATATCAACGCGAAGATCCTTCTTAGTGGAACCTGTTGTAATAACAGCACCGCAAGCGCATTTTACCTGAGTTTCCTCGTAATTGGGATGAATACCGTTTTTCATTGTGTGTCACCTCTTTCGGACAGTATTATTACATTAACGACGTTTAGTATATCACAATAAAATTGAAAAATCAACATTTTTTCAAAAATTCTTTGCGATATTTTATCTTGCCGTAAATTTTTTAATAAACTTCAATTTCCTTTGAAAGATGGAACGAATATAAAACAGTGCTTTTGACATTATAACCTGTGCATTCGCTTAATGCTTTCTTATATAAAAGCACCTGAGAAGCATATTTTATAACAAAATCATTTTCGTTTTCCAATGCATCTGTTTTGTAATCGACAACAACAAGCTCACCGTTTTCAACAAAAGCGCAATCGGCAATACCTTGAATCATCATTTTTTCGTCAGCGTAACTTGATAGCTCCGGATAAACCTCACTGACGGGAACTTCAAGAGTGAATTTCTTTTCTCTGTAAACAATCTCACTTTTAAGGATACGGGAAAAAAGCTCTGTTTCAAAAAAGCCTTTCAAAGCCTTTCGGTTGATGCCCCTCGCCTGAACTGCTGTAAGGATTCCTTTTTCAGTGAGTCTAAGTATCTCGCTTTCAAGGTCACACCTTGCTTTTTCATAATCGGCAAACTGTATAAATGTGTGCGTGGCAATACCTCTTTGAGCACCTGTTAAGCCGTCTTGCGAAAGAAATGACGGAACGGAAGAAGCAAAGTAATCTCTGTCGATATAATCTCTGTCAACCTCCGATGCGGCTCTTTTGGTAATAACTCCGGAAAGGTCGCTGTATTTATAGCGATAAGATAGCTTCTCTTTAATTTGAGAGAGTAATTTTTCGTCAGACTCTGTCTTCTTTTCTTCCTGCAAGGGCTTTAAGCTATCATCCTCGATAAGCTTATACACAACTTTCAGCGGTGAATCACATCTTATGACTATATCGTTTCCAATTCCGGCAATGCTTCTAAGCTCTTGCGCATCGGGATGTCTTAAAAGAGAAGTTACAAGCCAATTTCCGTAGCTGCCGCCTTTTGTCACCGAATAAGGTGTGAGCATTTTTTTGCTGCGGTTTATGTCAATTGAACACTTACGGAAAAATTCGGGTGCTTTTTTCTTTTCAACAACCATGATAAGCTTTTCTTTTGCTCTCGTCATTGCAACATAAAGGACTCTCAGCTCCTCACTGACACTGTCACAATGCATGGAAAGCTTGACGGCACTGTGACATATTGTTCTGTACTGCTCAAAGGTTTTAAGGTCACGCCTTATGATTCCGAGTCCGTATCTTAAATTAACGATGAGATTTTTCGTTTCGTCCATTCTGTTGAATTTCTTCATGCAGTCGGCAAGAATACACACCGGAAATTCGAGACCCTTTGACTTATGAATCGTCATAATTTTGACAACATCGGCACTTTGAACCTCTCCGAGTGCTCCGGTCAGATCTTGCTTTTGACTGCTGAGTCTGTCAATGAAGCGAATGAAGGAGGAAAGCCCCGTGTAACCTGATTTTTCATAGGTGCAGGCATAATCATAAAGAAGCATGAGATTTGCTCTTTTAATGCCGGACTTATCAACAGCATCAAAAACCGACACAAGCCCCGTTTCGTTATAAAGCTCTGTAATAAGCTCACTTGCCGGCAAACACGCAGCAAGTGTTCTCCATGAATTGAGCTTGTCCAAAAAAGCTTTTGACTTTTCGTTTCCGTTTTGAGACGAAAAAAGTAAGCACGAATAAAAATCACCCTTCGCACAAAGCCGTATATCACTCACATCATCAACCGTAAAGCCGAAAACAGGAGAAAGCATAACGCTCAAAAGAGGAACATCCTGCTTTGGATTATCAATGATTCTCAAGAAATTCAATGCGAGGCTTATTTCCTTTGAGCTTAAAAACGTGCTTCCCGTTTCCGTAAAGCACGGAATGCCCTTTTGTCGGAAAACATCGGCATAAATCTGAGCTTTTTTACTTACTGAACGCAGTAATACGGCAAAATCGCCGTAAGTTGCCCTGCGTTCCGAGTCCCCTTGCTTAACGGTAAACCCATCGGCAATCATCTCGTTTATTCTGTCGGCAATGTAAGATGCCTGTAAGACATCGCTGTCTGCATCCTTTTCGGTTTGAGTCGAGTCAAGAATATGAAGCTCCGTAGCAGCCTCTTTCTTTTCACAGTAATCTGCAAGCGGAACAAGCTCTTCCTCACTGTTATATTCAATGTCACCGCTTTGCTTGCTCATTATCTGACTGAAAACAAAATTGATTATGTCGGTGACACCCTTGCGGCTTCTGAAGTTGTTTCCCAAAAGTATTTTTGACGGAAAAGTCTTTTTTTCACGGTCATATAAGGTGTAACTGTTTTTCAAATCGGTGAATATCTGCGGCATAGCCTGTCGGAAAGAGTAAATGCTTTGCTTGACATCACCGACACGAAAAAGATTGTTTTTTGAAAGTGCCGTGAAAAGCATATCCTGAGCCTTGTTGGTGTCCTGATATTCATCAATGAGAATTTCCTCGTAAAATTCCGAAAGCCGCTTTGCCTGCTCAGTCTGTTGCCAACCGTTATCGGTTTCTTTGACAAGGAGTGAAAGTGCAGAATGAGTTATATCATCAAAATCGGCAATGTTTTTTTCTTTTTTAAGCCTTTTCAGGTTTTTGCCGTAAATTTTCACCGCTTCAACAAGGCTTCTCACCATCGGAGCAAAAAACTCCATGTCGGAATAAAAATCCTCCTCTTCACAGCAGAACACCTTTGAAAGCTCCTTGATATTATCTGTTGCAACCTTCCTTTTTTCAACAAGACTAAGTGTTAGATTATCCTCCTTCAAGTGCTTAGGTGTGTTTCCTCGTCTCACGGCAGTGAATGCTTCGGCTGCCTTTTTTGATTCGTTCCACCTTCTGTCCTTAATCCATTCAAGGATATGCTCATACTGTGCCTTATCGGTTGAAAGAGCATCGTAAAGCATTTTTTCCAAATCCTCATCGCCTTGAATTTCACTCAGGCAATTATTGGTGATTGAAAGGCTGTAATTACATAAGGTTTCCGCATATTCAAAAAGAGTTATACCGTAACGACTCTCATTTAACGCAACTCGGTTTTCAAATTCTTCTGCCAAGCCGTTCAGCCAGCTTTCCGGAAAAGGAAAAGACATTGAGCTTTTATAAAGTGAAGTTATGCTTTCGGAAAGTCTGCTGTCATCTCTGCCTTGAAAGAGAAGCTCAACAAGATTTTTAAAGCTGTCGTCTTTCTTTTCATAAAGCTCTTCGAGAGTCAAGTCACAAGCTTCACTGCAAAGAATGCTCAGCTCTCCCT
>CAZBFI010000090.1:0-7007 GCA_964491165.1 uncultured Faecalibacterium sp. | reverse complement strand
TTGTTGATATGTATATAAATGACGAGTTTTTTGAAAAGAAGGAAGCCGTGTACGATTTCATGGCTGCTTCGAAAAAAATAGATATCGTCTATGAGGACAGCAACATTATTTTATTAAATAAAAAGGTCGGTTTACTCTCCCACCCCGATGAAAACGAATATGTTGACACGCTCATCACAAGAGTAAAAAGATATCTTTTTGAGAAAAAGGAATGGAGTCCCGACGATGAAGCCTCTTTCACTCCCGCACTTGTCAACCGTATCGACAGAAACACAAGCGGAATCGTAATCTGTGCAAAAACAGCAGAAGCTTTAAGAGTGCTGAATCAAAAGATGAAAGACAGAGAGCTTCACAAAATCTATCTGTGTGTTGTCCATGGTATTCCACCGAAAAATGAAGATATAATCGAAGGATATCTTGTGAAAAACGAAAGCAAAAACAAGGTTTTCATTTCAAAAAAGCCGTCGGATAACGCAAAGTCAATAAGGACAAAATACAAGGTATTGGGAAGCAAGGACGGACTCAGCCTTGTTGAGATTGATCTTCTGACGGGAAGAACGCATCAAATCAGAGCGCACATGGCTTGGTTGGGAAATCCGTTGCTCGGTGACGGAAAATACGGAAAAAATGAGGAGAACAAAAAAATCGGCTATAAAAAGCAATGCCTTTGCTCCTACAAGCTGATTTTCGACTTCAAAACCGATGCAGGTTCACTTGAATATTTAAACGGCAAGCAGTTCACAATCAACGACATCTGGTTCAAAGATGAATTTTTCAACGGAACACTTACCAAAAGAGGAGAACGACATGACAGAACTTGAAACAAAAAAAATCCGCGCCGAAGAGCTGAGAAACCTTCTCGAATATCACAGCAAAAGATATTATGAAATGGACGAGCCGGAAATTGACGATTACGAGTACGATATGATGCTCAGAGAGCTGACCGAAATTGAAAATCAGTTTCCGGAGCTTATCACACCCGACTCCCCCACTCACCGTGTGGGCGGAAAGGCTGACGGTCAGTTTTCGCCCGTTGAACACACCGTTGCAATGGAAAGCCTGCAAGATGCATTCAGCTTTGAGGAAATCAAGGCATTTCACAAAAGGGTAACAGCCGTTGTTGACAATCCCGTTTATGTGGTTGAGCCTAAGATTGACGGACTTTCGGTGTCGCTTGAATACAGAGACGGAATTTTCACAACAGGCTCAACAAGAGGTGACGGACATATTGGAGAAGATGTCACCGCAAATTTAAAAACGGTCAGAAGTATTCCGCTCAAAATCGACACGCCTCTTTCCTTGCTTGAGCTCAGAGGCGAGGTATATATGCCTAAAAGTACATTTTCAAACCTTACCGAGCAGCAGGAATTAAACGGCGAAAAAACCTTCAAAAACCCTCGCAATGCAGCCGCCGGCTCATTAAGGCAAAAAGACCCGAAAATTACCGCCAAGCGCAGACTTGATATCTTCCTTTTCAACATTCAGCAAATTGACGGCAAGGAGCTTAAATCACATCACGAATCGCTCGATTACATTAAAGGTCTCGGCTTTAACACAGTTCCGTTTTACACAAAATGCTCAAGCATTGATTCGGTTATAAGCGAAATAGAGCGAATCGGCAATATGCGTGGCACTCTCCCGTTTGATATTGACGGAGCTGTCATCAAGGTCGATGACTTTTCACAGCGTGAGATACTCGGCTCAACGGCAAAATTTCCGAAATGGGCGATCGCTTTCAAATATCCCCCCGAAGAAAAGGAAACCACCCTTATTGACATTGAAATAAATGTCGGAAGAACCGGTGTAATCACTCCCACGGCTGTTTTTGAACCGATTTTTCTTGCAGGTACAACAGTCAGCAGAGCAACCTTACACAATCAGGATTTCATAAATGAAAAAGGTATTTCAATAGGTGACAAAATCATTGTCAGAAAAGCCGGAGATATCATTCCGGAGGTTGTTTCTGTTTCACAGCACGATGCAAGCAAGCAGCTTTACTGCATACCCGACACCTGCCCGTCATGTGGCGGAAGGGTTACAAGAGAGCAGGGCGAAGCCGCTTACCGCTGTTGCAATCCCGACTGTGCCACTCAGCTTTTGAGAAATCTCATTCATTTTTGTTCAAGAGATGCCATGGATATTGAGGGCATGGGCAGTGCCGTTCTTGAGGCTTTGGTTGAAAAAGGCATGATTAAGACCGCTGCCGACATTTTCACCCTTGACAAAAACAAAATTTCCGACATTGAGCGAATGGGAGAAAAGAGTGCAACCAACCTGATAAATGCCGCAGAAAAAGCAAAAAGCAACGATCTTTCAAAGCTTATATATGCTTTGGGAATAAGACACATCGGGCAAAAGGCAGCCAAGCTTTTAAGCGACAGGTTTGTCACAATGGACGAGCTGATGAATGCAACAACTCAAGACATTGCCGAAATTGACGGCTTCGGCTTGATTATGGCTCAAAGTATTACGGACTTTTTCTCACATCATGAAAGCCGTGAGTTGATTGAAAGCCTTAAAAATGTCGGAGTTAATATGACGGGCGAAAAATCAGTGAAAGAAAACCGCTTTGACGGGAAAATATTTGTTTTAACCGGTACTTTGAGCAAATTCAAAAGAAGTGAAGCGACAAAAATCATTGAATCTTTGGGTGGAAAGGCATCTTCCTCTGTTTCCAAAAAAACCGATTTTGTCGTTGCCGGTGAAGATGCGGGAAGCAAGCTTCAAAAAGCAAACGAGCTTGGTGTCACAGTGCTGAGTGAAGATGAATTTTCGGAAATGATAAAGCAGTGACATTAAGGCATAAGCTCAACAGCAAAAAATCCGACCGTTTTCAAAAAAATGAGAACGGTCGGATAAAATTTATTTGAAAATACGGGTTTAGCTTTTGTGTATGATGTACTTATCGTGCTGAAAGGCACACTTAACTGAAAAAGACCTGATGCTTTGCATCAGGTCTTTTTCTGGTGCGGGCAACAGGGGTCGAACCTGCACGCATTGCTGCACAAGAACCTAAATCTTGCGTGTATGCCAATTTCACCATGCCCGCCTATCGTGGTTATTATAACACAAAAAGCCGAATTGTCAAGAAATCAAGCCTCATACATGCAATATTTCAATGCTTTGCTCATATAAATTAACACAGTATCCTATCGGAGATGATTTAATTGATTATACGATTCGGAAAATTTGAAGCCGTAATCATTTGTGCGGTCATTATCTGCGTATCATTCTTCTTTGCCTTAAAAAGTGAAAGAGCTGCACTTCCTGTCGGCGCTGACAGTGAAAAGGTCAAAATCCCCATCGTGATGTATCACCACATAACCGACAAAAAAGAAAGAACCGGAAAGTACACCGTGCATTCCGACGAGTTTGAAAGTGACCTGATATTCCTCAAGGAAAACGGATATAACACCGTAACGGTTTCACAGCTTATTGACTATGTTGACGGAAACTCCGACTTGCCCGAAAAGCCGATAATGATAACCTTTGATGACGGCTTTGAAAGCTTTATTTCCATTGCTTTTCCTTTGCTTAAGCAGTACAACATGAAAGCTGTTGTGTCGGTTATCGGAGCAGTGACAGAGAAATATTCCGAAAACGAGGATCACAACATAAACTACTCCAATCTGACCTTCAAGGAGATAAGTGAGCTTGAAAAAAGTGGTATTGTCGAGATACAAAATCACACCTACGACATGCACAAGTCAGCAAAAAACACCCGAAAAGGCTTGAGCAGGCTTTCAAGTGAATCGGAGCAGGAATATAAGAAAAGCCTGACCGAGGACTTACTCACCTTGCAAAAAATCCTCAAATTAAACTGCGGTATCACACCCAACTGTGTCGTTTATCCCTACGGAGCTTTCAGCAAGGAAACAACGCAGATAGTCAAAAAGCTGGGCTTTAAAAGCTCCATGCTTTGTGAAGAAAGAATAAACATCATCGAAAAAGGCAAGCCGGATTCACTGTTTAACCTCGGAAGATATAACAGAGCAAGCGGTATTTCAACAAAAGCCTTTTTCGACAATGTCTTAAAATCCATGTCGGAATAAAATTAAGAAACAGCTTTTTTTATCGCTTCATAATTGCGGTTCATCAGAGAAATATAGCCCTCTCCGTTTTCATAATCATCGGCAGAAACAACATGGCAGGAATAAAGTCTGTCAACTGTTGCACCTGTTTCCTCGCTGATTGAACGGGCAACGTTTCCGGTGCTTAAATCCACCGTAAACACGGTTGAAATGCCCTCAGCTTTTATTTTCTCATTGATTTCGGCAATCGTAACCGGATTAACCTCAGTCTGTGCTGAACAGCCCGGAAAAGCCGAGACATAATCGAAGCCGTATTCAAGCATGAGATATCTCAAAGGGAAACGGTCTCCTATAACAACGGTTTTATTATTTCCACTCTGACCTAAAAGAGTAAACCTTTCATTCAATTCGTCAAGCTGTCGGACAAATGAATTATAATTAGCCTCGTAATAATCCGAATGTGCCTTGTCTTTGTTTATAACAGCCTCGTAAACAGCGGTTGTTATTTCCTTTGCTTTCACAGGCGAGGTCCACACATGCTCATCGTATTCGGCTTCCTCGTGGTCATGCTCATCATCGGCTTTCTCGTGGTCATGCTCATGCTCAACCTCACAAACAGAGGTTATATCCATCATTTTTATTACGATTATATCCGATTGAATGCTTTCGAGAATGTTATCAACCCATGTTTCAGACTCACCGCCACCGTAAATGAAAATATCGCAGTTTTCAATAGTCATTATATCGGCAGGAGTCGGCTCATAGGTATGACTTTCCTCACCGGGTGAAAGAAGCATTTGAACATCACCCTCTTGCCTGACAATTTCCCTTGCAAAATCATACTGTGCAAAGCCCGTTGTCACAACCGAAAGCTTGTCTGTTTTTTTGTAATTAACCGAAGAAAAGCTCAGACTGAAAACGGCAACAAAAACAAAAAGTATACTTGTAACACCTAGAGCCGTTTTTCTCAAGTCGTCGTTTTTGACCTTTAGCTTTATAAGCCTTAATGCAGAAAAGAAAGCAAGAGCGTAAATATTGACACAAACCACGCTCGCTCCGGTAGGTGCTTCATATTTGACGGAAAAAAGAAGTCCAATCAAAAAGCAAGTCACCGAAACTGCGGCACTCGAAATAACAACACCTCTGAAGCTTTTGCAAAGTCTCATCGAGGTCACCGACGGAAAAATTATTAAGGAGGAAATAAGCAACGCTCCCATCATTCTCATGCCGATGACTATCGTTAACGCAGTAAGTCCTGCAATAAGCATATTATATAAAGAAACCCTTGTACCCGTGGCTCTTGCAAAACTTTCGTCAAAGGTTACAGCGAATATCTCATGATAAAACAAAACGAACAGCAATATTATTACAACGGAAATAATCGAAGTCATGACAACATCTGTGTTCGTCATTGTCAGAATGCTTCCGAACATATAGTTGTAAATGTCAACATTCATGCCCGTTGTCATTGATGTCACCATGACACCGACGGCAAGTGCACCGGTTGAAATAAGTGCAATCGCAGCGTCGCCCTTAATTTTTCCTTTTTCATTCATTCTCAAAAGCAAAAATGCTGCAATAAGAACAATAGGCACTGAAAAATATAACGGTGTCAGATTCGCCGCACAAGCTATCGCCATTGCACCAAAGCCGACATGAGAAAGCCCATCTCCTATCATGGAGAAGCGTTTAAGCACAAGGCTGACTCCGAGAAGTGCACAGCAAACGGAAATCAGCAAGCCGACAACAAGCGCCCTTAAAAGAAACTGCTGACTGAAAATCAGGCTGAGTATATCAGTCATTTGCCACACCTCCCGAAAAGCTCTTATAGGTTTCACTTGAAAGATACTCTTGCACCGAACCGAAAAAGCTACCGTTTTTGTTAAGGTGAAGAATACGATTTGCATTTTCAAGTGCAGAATGTAAATCATGTGAAACCATGACAATAGTGATTCCGTATTTCAGATTGATTTCCTTGATTATCGAATATAATTCATTTGTAACAACAGGGTCAAGTCCACTGACAGGCTCATCAAGAAGAATGAGCTTTTTTGTGGCACATAAGGCTCTTGCAAGAAGTACCCTTTGCTGTTGACCTCCGGAAAGCTCACGGAAGCATTTTTTGCGCAGATGTAAAATATCAAGCTTTTCCATGTTTTCCCTTGCAAGCTTCCTGTGAGCCTTTGAGTAAAACATTCCGTTTTTATCTGCGGCACAGCCGGAAATAACAACCTCAAAAACCGATGCGGGAAAGTCCTTTTGTGCCGTTGTCTGCTGAGGAAGATAACCCACCTCACCTTTTTTTAACCCCTCACCGAAATGCAGATGACCCCTTGCAGTTTCCTTTAAGCCTAAGATTGCTTTGACAAGCGTGCTTTTTCCGCTTCCGTTTTCTCCGACTATGCACAAATAATCCCCTGCTTCAACCTCAAAGCTCAAATTTTCAACAACAATATTATTCTCATAACTGAGACAGACATTTTTACAGCTGATAAGTGACATTTTGACCTCCTGCACATGACGAGCAAATTCCCAGAATTTCCGTTTTTGAGTTGTCAACGATGAAGCCGTGATGCTCCGATATATGCTTTGACACACCCTGCATAAAATCACAGCCGAGATGAACATATTTTCCGCAGCAAACGCAACGCAAATGCAAATGCGATTTGCAGTCAAGAGCTTCGTCAACATACTGATAAAGAAAGCTTTTTCCGTTTTCATGAGGATTAAGCTTTTTAATTTTGCCCTCATTTATCAGCCTTTCAAGCTGACGGTAAACAGTCGTTTTTCCAACGGGAGTTCCGTTATTCATAAGTATATATGTAATTTCATCACACGATAGCTGTTTTTGTCTGTTATCCGATAATAAATCAAGCACAAGCTTTTTCTGCTTCGTGTTATATGTCGAATTTCTCATTACAAGTTAACCTCAAACTGAAAATGGTTTTCAAATTTGTTTTATATTATAAATTATTA
>CAZBFI010000089.1:0-7104 GCA_964491165.1 uncultured Faecalibacterium sp. | reverse complement strand
CTCATATAAGGCTGACGAGGAAATTACAAAGAGTGACGATTCTGTCCTTGCACAGCTCACCGAAGTTTATAAATCTCTTCCCGAAGGCATTGAACGCATCGGCGGTGACGGCTTCAACTATGCTTCCAGCCTCACTTATCTTTACATCCCCGCTTCAATCAAAACGCTTGACAGATATTCATTCTGCTATAATGCGTATATTGATGAAAACGGAGAAAAGCAAGGCATCACGGAAGTTGACATTGCCTTAAAGAAAGATGCATTTGCAAAAATCACTGCCGGAGAGCATTGGTGTCCTGAATTCAGAAATGAAGATAATGAGACAGCAGCTCTCAACTACGGTGCTGAAAGAGCAGAATAAGATTTAAGCGAAAATCAAAAATCCGGCCGACTCTCAAAAGGAGCGACCGGATTTAATTTTAAAGCAGATTGAGCTTGCCCGACGGCGTACCTCTGTACACTGTCGAGCAGTTTTATTTATAGAAAAATTACTGTTTAATGGGATCAGCCAGCTTCATGAAATCAATTTTCTCCATCTTTGTTCTCGGAAGCAGATCCATGATCTCATATTTTCTCGGCACTGCAATTGACTCAAGATTTTCCTGACAGAAGGCTTTAAGCTCATCAATCACCTTTTCTCTGTCAAGGGTGTTATCCTTTAAGGAAACAACAAGCTTTACAAGGGGCTTTCCGTCATCATCATAGCCTTGAACGGCACAAACCTCATTGATATAATCAATCGTGTCAACCTTTTCCTCAATTGTTGCGGGATAGATGTTATAGCCTGAAATAATGATGATTCTTTTCTTTCTGCCTGAGAAGAAGATAAAGCCGTCCTCGTTAAGATATCCCATATCACCCGTGCGAATCCAATCAACACCGTTTGCATCGGTATATATTCCGCTTTCCTGAATAACATCGTCGGGAAGATAGCCGTTCATTATGCTGTCACCGGAAATGCAGATTTCTCCAAGCTCTCCTGCCGGCAGCTTATTGCACTCGTCGTCCCAGATTTCAACGGTAAGTCCGTAGAGCGGATAACCGACAGAATCCTTGCAATAAGGGCCTGAACCGCCACTTGTTGAAACAACACCGCAGACCTCCGTCAAGCCGTAGCCTCTGCACATTCTTCCGGGTGCACCGTGTTTTTCAAGCACGGCATCAAACTCATCAACAAATGCCTTGCTGACAATATCCGAGCCTGCAAAGAGCATTGAAAGATTCTTTGTTCCCTCGTTTTCAAAGTTATCCTCCTGCATCATCTTCTGGAACATCTTCGGCACACCGATAAATTCAACAACATTATACTTTCTGATAATCTCATTGACCTGATGTGCATCGAATTTCGGGCAAAGGAAGGGCTTATAAGCGTTACAGATTCCGTAATGTATAACACCCGCAAGGCCATAAGCATGGAAGCAGGGAATCGCACTTATTGCATGAGCTGTTGCATAATCGTGAGGTGTGTCAAGAAGATAAAATTTATATGCCAGGCTGTTGAAAGCGTAGCTTGAAAGTCGAATGGTTTTGCTTCTTCCGGTTGTTCCGCCACCGTGCATATAAAAAGCGTCCTGCTTTCCCATATCCTTGACGGTTTCAGCCTGCGGAAGCTCCATTGCGAGAATGTCCTTATATCGAGTGATCGTGTCAAGCTCCGGAACCTTTGCATTCTGCATTTCGTTATACATCGCATATTTTAACGCTGTTCCCTCGCAAAAATCGGAAACCGAACCGACAACCGTCGGATGTTTTGCAAGAACGGAAGCAAACGGCCCTGCAAGAAGATCAAGAGTTAATATTCCCTTGCTCTTTGTGTGTGAAATGATGTTTTCAAGAACATTCGGAGGAGTCATCGGATGAACATAATTGGCAATTATTCCAAGCTTATTCAAAGCGTAAAGTGCAACAACGGCATGAGCACAGGTGGGCAGAAAAACCGTGTAAACATCGCCCTTTTTCAAGCCCTTGGCACTCAGATAGCTTGCAAATTTTTCAACATCGGAAAAAAGTCTCGGCATTCTTACCGCAGATTCCTGATCTGCAACGGGAATCATAAAAGCTATATAATCATCACCGAGATCCTTTCTTATTCGGTCATAACACTCATGGATATACTCATAACAGGATTGTGTTTGGGGGGCTTTGAGGTATTGCTCCGGATGCTCTCCGTAATCGGCAACAGTCATTTTTATTGGCATGATTTTTACCTTCCTTTTGTTAAAATAATGTTTAAGAATTGTTACATCAAATCACAATTCACACATAATAGCACCATTATATATGCTGATTAAAATTAAGTCAACTGTCATAAAATCAACAAGTGTACCAAATTAAACAACTATTTACTTTTTGTTTCTTTAAAGTCTGAAAATTTATAAAACATTGACGAAACTTAAACATCGGTATATAATTATAAAATGTAAGAACTATATAAAAAAGGCGGTTAAGCTTATGTCAAAAGAAAGAAGAAATTCAATAAAGAAAAATCAAAGACTAAAGGTAATTGTGCCTGTTGTTTTGGCTGTTATACTTGTTCTCTCCTGCCTCACAGCATTTTTGTGTGTCAATGTTCATAAATGTGACGACTGCGAAAAAACATTTTACGGTAAGGGTTATTACAAGGAAAAAGAGGGTGAAGGCGTTATAGGTTCGGTCTTTGGCTCACTTTTCGGAGACACTGAAAACATTCCCCTTGAAACTGTTGACGGAGCAATCATCTGCAAAGAATGTGCAATGAATAACACTTCTGTAAAAGCAGAATTAAGAGCTGTTGAGGAATTTAAGCGATAAAAAGAAGCCGCCTTTCATAAGGCGGCTCCAATTTTAAAATTTCAAATTTTAAAACAGATTTGCTGAGTAATTACTTATGAAACGATGTTCTTAACCATTTCATAGAGCTTATCAAAGAAAGCAACGATGTCAGCCCAATTGTCCATAATGAATGTCTTAATAGCGTCCATTTCGAAAATCCTCCTTTATAAATTAACCTCAGGATTTCCCCTCAGCCTGTGTACATTATATATTACCATTTAAACAATGTCAATAGTTAATTCAAAAAATATTCATTATTTCATAATCTTTTTTGAATGTATTAAAAGGGACTGTAAAATGTTACAGTCCCTTTTATATTGTCTAAAAGAATTAAGTCACGAGTGATATTGCTTTTATCGCATTTTATTATTCTGCATCTGCGTTAGGCTTTGCCTTTGAAAGAACAAGGTTTGTGATGATACCGAGAATCAAAGCACAAGCAATTGAGGTAATGGTGATCTTACCGAAATTAAGGGTAAGTCCGCCAATTCCGGCAATGAGAATTACGGAAACGGTGTAAAGGTTCTTGTTGTCCTCAAGGTCAACTGACTGAACCATTTTAAGTCCAGAAACAGCAATGAATCCATAAAGAGCCATACATACACCACCCATTACGCATGAGGGAATCGAATCAACAAAAGCAACAAATGGCTCAAGGAAAGCGATGAGTATTGCTCCGACAGCAGCTGCGATAATTGTGTAAACAGATGCATTTCTTGTCAGAGCAACGCAAGCAACCGATTCACCGTAAGTTGTGTTGGGGCAACCACCGAAGAAAGCACCGAACATTGAACCGACACCGTCACCGAGGAGTGTTCTGTGAAGTCCGGGATCTGTGAGCAGGTCTTTTTCAATGATTGAAGAAATGTTCTTGTGGTCGGCAATATGCTCAGCAAAAACAACAAATGCAACCGGAAGATATGCTGCTGCAAGTGTGCCGATATAAGCGCCGTCGATATCCTTGATGCCCTTTGCGGCGGTGAGAAAAGTGAAATCGGGAAGTGCGAAAATGCTGATTCCGGAAAATACGCTGAAATCAATGAGCTTAATGGAATCGTTGCCTGTTTTGATACCGATCAAGGTCAAAACTGCTGCAAAAGCATAACCTGAAATGATACCGATAATAAAGGGAATGAGCTTGATTGACTTTTTGCCGTAGGTTGAACAAACCATTGTGACAATCAATGTAACCAAGCCGCAAGCGACTGCAACAAGAGGATTTGCCGAGGAAACCTTATTGACAACATCAACGATCTGTCCGTTTTCAATTGCTTGTGAGGTAACCTCAATCATATACTTACCGTTCTGGAGATCGCCGATGGCATTACCTGCAAGAGAAAGTCCGATAATCGCAACAGTCGGGCCGATAACCTGCTTGGGCATGAGTCTGTCAATCCAGCCGACACCTGCAACCTTAACAGCAATCGCAATGCCGACATAAACAAGTCCTGCAAAGAATGCACCGATAATAAGACCGGCATAACCTGCCGCAACGCTGACAGCTCCGGCAAAGGCGGCACTCATCGAACCGAGGAACGCAAATGACGAGCCGAGAAAAACAGGACTCTTAGCCTTTGTGAAAGCAACATAAACGAGTGTACCGATGCCTGCTCCGAAAAGAGCGGCGGAGGGCTGCATTCCGTTTCCGATTATGATGGGAACAACGAGAGTTGCAGCCATGATTGCAAGCAGCTGTTGAATTGCATAAATCACAAGCTGCGGAAATTTCGGCTTGTCTTTAATGTCATAATAAAGTTTCATTTATTTTATCCTTTCATTTAAACGATTGTTATCTTACAGATGCTCCTTGACATTTTGATCATAGTGACCGGTATCCTGAAAGCCTGTTTGTGTGTTAAGTCTTTCGGCACTCCATGCCTCTTGAATGCTTTCATAGCTTCCGTTTGCAATGTCAGCTCTCCAGAAGCCGTCCTTTGCACCGTACATGCACCAATCGGAGCTCCACATTCCGTGTCCTGTTGCTTTATAAGTCCAAAGCATCCAGCTGTAATTGAGATTGTTCATTGTCTTGAAGCAATTCTTCCATGTTGTCTGCTGATGAGGATAAAACTCACCAACCATCAAAGGAACATTCGGATGAAGAATGATTGTCAAAAGCAGGAAGAATGTGAAGATGAAGTCATTGTTGTTGTAAAAATGAACCTGATAAACAACATTATTCCAGCCCTTGAGGAAGGTCTTTGGCAGAGCAAAGCCGGTCCAGATAGCTTCCATTGTGATGATGTGATCTTCATCTGCCGCACGAACCGTGTCGTAAAGCAAGCTGTACATCCACTCATTTTTTGCGCGTCTTTCAACCTCGGTGCAATCGACATCGCAAAGAGGTTCATTCAAAAGATCGTACATTGCAACGGCGGGATTTCCGTTGAATCTTTCCGCAATCGCTGTCCAAAGCTCCTTTGTAAGTCTCCTGTATTCTTCACCTCTGGCGCTGTTCTCATAAAGCTGTGCGCCCTGAAAAGCACGACCGCTGTGAGGTGCATCACTCTGTGAACCGACAGCACCGTGCATATCGAGGATAACATAAAGCTCTCGCTCACTGCATTCTTCAACAACCCAATCGAGAATTGAAAAATCCCAATCGCCGTTTTCATCAAGAATCTTTGTGCCGCAGTCATCATAATAGAAATTTCTGTACCAGAACGGAACACGGACACAGTTGAAGCCCTTTGCCTTGATTTCATCAAGATCCCATTCGGTGATCCAATTTTCCTGATAAAGATCCATGAGCTTCTTTGCGTCTTCTCTTCCAAAACGCTCTTCAAGAGTGTCAACTATGTATTCACCGTCATACTGAACATCTTCGGGAACATGGTCGGGACACAGCCAATCCTCACGGACAAGCCAACCACCGAGGTTCACGCCCTTGAGCTGAACCTGCTCACCCTTACGGTTATACATGGTTCTGCCCTTCACGGTGAGAAAATCTTCATCGGTGAATCCGACAGTCTCATTTTGACCTTGTGACTCATTTTCGGGTATACCCTGAGCAAAGGCAACGCTCGTTCCCGAAAAAATCATGAGAATACAAAGCAAAATGCTGATTACTTTGTTGATTTCTTTCATTTTTTTGCCTCCTTATAATTACTCCCTCAAGAAAAAGGGAATTGATTAAAAATGAAGTGTTTTATCCTCTCCGATACCACTCATGCCGTCGAGTATATACTTGTTTCCGTCCTCGTCACATATATAGCCTTTAAGCTCACCGAAGGTGATATGATAATTTGCATCAATGACGACGAACGGCAAACGCATTATGTATCTGTCACCGATATCAAAGGTGATATCGACCATGCCGTAAACATCACGGACTCTCCATTTATTATACTCAACATGCTCAAAACGAACGGGAGTAAGCCTTGAGGTGCTACCCTCAAACCAAATGAGATTTTCGTTATAATCCGTCTGGCAGACAGACTGATTTCTCGTAAGGTTGAAGCCGAAATATTTCTTTTCACCGTCGGACTCTCTTCTGCCCATTGTCGTCAGCCAATCATAGTGAGCGACATAAGGATAATAACCCCTATGGTCGTCGATAATGGCAGCGGAATCCTCATCGCAATCATATCTTTTTCCGTTAAATTCGATATAACCGCTGAGCTTGAAAATATCCTTCTGGGTATAAAGAGGCTTGTTCTCACCGAACGGAATGCACACAACGCTCGGAAGTGAGGCTCTCTCAAGAGAAAAGTCATATTTAATATCACCGCTTTTCTCGTCATGAGCATTACCCATGATATAAGCATTGCCTCTTTCAAAATGATTGACGATTTTGATTTTCAGGTTCTTGTCAACACTCTCGGTGGTGTCACCGTTGAGAAGATTATAGCTGACAGAAGCGCTGTTATGTCCGAGGATTTTTTTCCAATAGGACACTTTTTTTGCTTTTTTGTCATAAAAGCAGGTTAAAGCCATGACGAAATAGCCCATGTCGCACACAGCCGTAAGAAGCATGGCATCCTTAAGATTAAATTCAACAGCCTCCCACATGGTAAAGCGTTTTCTGTTGAATTTGTCCGGCACATAAGGGGACTGACCCTTGATTTTAAGAAAGTCCATCTTTTCAAATTCCGATTTGAATGTTCCGAAAATTGCCTTTCCGTTTTTGTCGATAACATTTTCAGGTGTATCAACGGGGATTCGTTTGTCTGAAAGTATCTCTTTAAAGTTCATTTTTATCTCCTTTCAACCATCTCTCCCACAGCAGAAATTCGATCTGCAATGTACGCAAATCCGTACATATATAAAGCTAATAATATTATACATTTATAT
>CAZBFI010000088.1:0-7263 GCA_964491165.1 uncultured Faecalibacterium sp. | reverse complement strand
GTTTAGTGTATAATGTTGCGTGGAAAGTTTATTTAAAATAATCGTTAAAATTTAAATAGTTCGGAGGAAGAAAAGATGAAGATTTTACTCGTCGGTGCAGGTGCTATCGGAGGTACTGTTGCAGTTTTATTGAAAAAAACGGGATACGATGTCAGCCTTATGTGTCACAGCGAAAGCTCAAAGGAGCTGATTGAAAAGGAAGGCTTTTATCTGAGAGGTGCTAAGGGTGAGCATCATGTTAATTTTGACTGTTACTGCACAGCGGAAGCACTCGGTGACAAAAAATTCGACATCATCATCATTGCAACCAAATATGACCACATGGCAGAGTGTGCAAGGCAGATACTTCCGTTTGTTGCCGAAGGCGGACTTGTTGTGGGAATGCAAAACGGCTTGCTTACGCAGGAGCTTGGTGAAATCGTGGGAAGAGATAAGGTTGTCGGCTGTATGATCGGCTTTGGCGCAACAAGAAACAAGGCAAACGATGTCACTATGACAAGCCTCGGTGAATTTTATGTCGGTATGCTCGACGGAAGAAAGCCGAGAATCCTTGAGGTGTTTGCTGAAATGCTCAAGTCGGTTCTTCCCACAAAAATTTCCATGGAAATCGAGCGTCAGCAGTATTCTAAGCTTATAATCAATTCCTGCATCAATGCCGTTGCCGGTATCACGGGAAAGACCTTAGGCGAAATTCTCAAGGATAACAGAGCAAAGGATTTGTTCCTGAACATCGCAAGAGAGGGTATGGCTGTTGCAAAAGCAATGAAAATCAATGTGCCTAAGTACGGACTTGTGCTTGAATATAAGATGCTCGCCTTAGGCAACAACAAGGTTTATAACGGCTTGTGCAAGATTGTTGTCGGCATGGTCGGTAAGCTTTATTCCGATGTTAAGCCATCAACACTTCAATCTCTCGAAAAGGGCGACAAAACCGAGATTGATATTCTTAACGGCTTTTTTGCACAAAACGGAAAGAAGTATTCTGTTCCGACACCCGTCAACACAAAGCTTGTTGAAATGATTCACGAAATTGAGCGTGGCGAAAGGAAAATGACCTCGGATAACCTTGCAGTATTTTAATGCGAAAGGAGAATAAACGTGAAGTACAAAATAGAGGGAGATTCCCTTCCCGTCGTAAGCTGTTATCTTGACGAGGGAGAAGAGATTTTGACAGAAAGAGGCGGAATGGCTTGGATGAGTCCGAACCTTGAAATGACCACCACAACAAACGGGGGAGTCGGCAAGGCAGTCGGTCGTATTTTTGCCGGTGAATCCATGTTTCAAAACATTTACAAGGCAAAGGGCGCGCCAGGTATGATTGCATTCACCTCAAGCTTTCCGGGAAGCATCAGAGCAATACAAATTTCACCTGAAAGGGAAGTGATTGTTCAAAAGAGAGCTTTTCTCGCCTGCGAGAGAAGTGTTAACCTCTCATTGCACATTCAAAAGAAGCTTAAAAAAGGCTTGTTTTCCGGTGAGGGCTTTATATTGCAAAAGCTTTCGGGAAACGGAACGGCTTTTCTGGAAATTGACGGTCATGCAACCGAATATAATCTTCAGGCAGGTCAGCAGATTGTTGTCAGCACAGGCTATCTTGCCGCAATGGATGCAAGCTGCTCAATGGAGATAGTTCCGGTTTCGGGTGTGAAAAATATTATTTTGGGCGGTGAAAGCTTGTTTAACACCGTTATCTGCGGGCCGGGCAAGATTATACTTCAATCAATGCCGATTTACGCTGTTGCGGATTCTCTCAGACCGTATTTCACAAGCACTAAATAATTATCGTGGCTGTAAAAAAGCAGAGCTTTTTTACAGCCCATTTTGTTGCGAGAAACCTATATTATTGTTAAATGAATGTTAAATTGATGAACATAACGGTATAAGTTGTGTGATTTTTGTAACATCACTTGATTGTTTGACATTTTTTGATATATAATTGTCTGTGAAATTAAAAGGATATCAATCAGTTTGAGGTAAATTTATGAACGGAAAAAGAGAAAGCAATTATGATTTATTGAGAGTCATTGCAATGCTTGGGGTCATCGTGACTCATGTGAGTGCAACTTGGATCAGTGGATTTTCAAAATATGTAGCCGGCGGCGGTGAAGTAAGTAATCTGATGAATCCTATTGCCGCCTGCTTTTATAATGTTCTTCTGAGATTTGTTGTGCCTTGCTTTATTATGCTTTCGGGTGCTTTCATAATGGCTGACAACAGGAATGTATATTATCGTCGCTTTTATGAAAAACAGTTGAAGAAGATTGTGATTCCCACTGTTGTTTTCACTGTTATATATATTCTTTACAGAATCATTTTCGTCTCTGTCACTAAGCAGTCGCAACCAACCCCGATATTTGAATCGGTTTTCAGAGGCTTACCGTTTTACCACATGTGGTATATGTATATGCTCATTGGCGTTTATTTGCTCGCGCCGTTTGCCGTAAGATATAAAAACAGCGTTTCTCAAAAGAGCTTTTTAATTGTTTCGTTTGCCTTTTTGATTCTGGCAAGCATTTCAATGTGTCAAGACGGCGACGCTTGGCTTAATTGGGATTTAGGACAGGCGTTTGAATATCTGAGCTATTTTATGGTCGGCTACGCACTGAGAAAGAACTTGAAGAAAAACAATATTTTAGCAGTTCTTCTTATAGTGCTTGGCTTTGCGGTCGCAAGTGTAACAGCAATGATTCAGTATAAATATCAAATATTGGAGGGCTTAGCCGAGAGCAAATTGGAGTTTCCTCTTGTTAAGCCTTATTCACCTTTGGTCGTTTTGTCGTCGGTGTTGATTTTTGCGGGATTTTCAATGTTGAAGCTCAAACGCATTAAAATCATTGAAAAATTGTCGGCAAGGTCACTCACAATTTATTTGTTCCATGCAGGTGTGTGGCATTTGATTTCGGAGCTGATAGGCAAGTCAAAGCTGGTTTTGAGCTTTAATAATTCATATTGGATTCCGATTTTCGCATTGATTGTATTTTTGATTTCGCTTATTCTGGCCGAGATTTACAATAAGGTGGAAGCTTTCTTTCACAAAAGAAAGAAAAAGAAGTCAGCCGAGGAAGCTGAAATGATACCCGTGGATTTATCCGTAGCACGCTAAAGAAAATTCAAAGCACCTTTGATGCTGAGCCTTGAAGCTAAGTCAATCCGGATTTAGCTCAATGCTTTAGCAAAGAGGTGCTTTTTTCGATGAGCGAAAGCAGTGATTTTTAAAAATGACAAAATTGTAATATCTTTTACTTTTTTCGTCTATTGACTGCAAAATATTAGTGATGTATAATGCATTAGTATTATTATGTCATTTTCTGTTAAAGAAAAAATTAAAAGGTGGGATTATGTGGCAAGAAAGATGCGAAAGAACGGGTTCGTCGAGGGTGCCGTTATTTCTTATGCTGCAATCGTTATAACAAAAATTCTCGGTGCACTTTACAACATTCCGTTTTATAACATCATCGGAGAACGGGGAAGTGTAATTTATTCGTTCGCTTACAGTATATATACCTTGTTTTTAGATGTTTCAACATCGGGCATACCGATTGCAATCAGCATTGTTATAAGTGAATATGCCGCAAGGCAGATGTATCACACTAAGCAAAGAGCTTATACTCTCGGATTAAGAGTCGTTACGGGTATTTCTCTTTTGGCGTTTTTATTTTTGCAGATTTTCGCCCAGCCGGTTGCAGGCTATTACATAGGGGATATGACCGACGGTGTTACGGTGCAAGAGGTTGCCGCCGCAATAAGAGCAATTTCGGTCTGTCTTTTGATAGTTCCGTTTTTGAGCATGAGACGAGGTTATTTGCAGGGACATAAATGCGTGGCTGTTTCTTCTGCAAGTCAGGTTACAGAACAGCTTGTGCGCATATTTATTGTGCTTGCAGGTGCTTATCTTACGATTCATGTTTTCAACCTCGGAGTTACTGCCGGTGTATGTGTGTCTCTTTTGGGTGCTGCTGTCGGTGCGCTTGTGGCATATATTCAGCTCAAGCACAGAGAAAAGGACAGCAAGGAGCTTTTCTTTATCGATGCTCCGCTTGAAGCAAAAATGGATTCCGATAAGACAATATTGAAAAAGCTTTTGACTTATTGCTCTGTTATTACCATCGTTTCCATAGCCTCCGGAGTGTACAACCTTGTTGACATGAAGCTTTTGCTGGTCGGACTGAAAAAGCTTTCTTACAGTGATGAGTCTGCACAGCTTATAGCCGGACTCGCTTCAACCTGGGTGCCGAAAATTTGCATGATAGTCACTGCTCTTGCCATGGGTATGACTAACAGTATTGCACCTCATGTTGCTGAAAGCTATGCGTCGGGTGATCTTAAAAAGGTTAATTTTAATCTTAATCAGGCAATCAGCACAATTATTGCAGTTGCAACTCCGATTGCAAGCGGTATGATAATTTTCGCAAAGCCTGTTTTCAACATTTTTTACGGCGAAAATCCTTACGGAAGCAATATGCTGCGTTGGGCATTGGTGTTGAATGTGTTTGTCAGTGCCGTTTCTGTCATAAGCATGGCTATGCAGAGCATGAACATGGGCAAAGCAGTTTGCATTGTTACGGTTGTCGGCATTGCTGCCAACACGGTTCTCGATTTGCCGTTCATTTATTTGTTTGATTATTTGGGCATACCGGCATATCTCGGAGCGACTGCTGCAAGCATTGTCGGAGAGGTGCTTACTCTTGTGCTTCTTCTTGCGATTCTTAAAAAGAAGCATAAATTCCATTATTCGCCGTCAATTAAGGTTCTCGGAAAAACAATCCTTTCCGTTTCTGTGATGGTTGTGGTTGTGCTTTTGCTTTGCTATCTTTGGAAGCTGAACAGCTCTGGGTTAATTATGTATGTCCAGCTTGTTCTTTATGCAGGTGCGGGAGCTTTGGTATTCTTGCTCATCAGCTTAAAAAGCGGTCTTTTAACCGATGTGTTGGGTCAGAATAATATTGACAGAATTTTCGGCTTGATAAATTCGGTTGCTGTAAAGCTGCATATCAAAAAATCATAAAAAGGAACGCAGATTTATTCTGTGTTGTGTGAGGGAAATGAAAAAAATCAGATTTATAATTGCCTTATGGGCAGGAAAGCTTCTTTTGTTTATTTGGAAAAGAATCGGCCGTGAAAGAGACGACAAGCCCGGCATGGCATCAATGAGAATATGCGAGGATTTTCTTGAGCAGGTTGCAAAGCCCAAGCTTACCATCTGTGTTACGGGTACAAACGGAAAGACCTCGATTTCAAGCATGGTTGCGGATATGCTTCGCCGTCAGGGTATGACAGTTTCTTATAACGATTGGGGAGCTAATCACCATGCAGGTCAGGCAAGATGCATTCTTGACACTGTCAGCATTTTCAACAGACCTATAAAGGATGCGGCTGTTATCGAATCCGATGAATTGATTTCTCCTATCAATATTCCCCGTATCAAACCGAATTACATCATTATAAATAATGTTGCCCGTGATTCCATGCTCAGAAATGCTAATCCAGAATACATCGCTTCACAGCTCAAAAAAGCTTGCGACGGTTCACCCGAATCGGTCGTTATAGTTAATGCCGACGATCCGTTATGCTGCTTTATAGGTGAGAATAACCGCAGGGTTTACTTCGGTGCGCAGGATCTTCATACCGAGCCGTTTGAGAATGTTGCAAAGGACTTTTCCGTTTGTCCGAAATGCTTTGCAAAGGCAAATTATGTTTACAGAAACTATCGTCATATCGGTAAATTTGAATGCTCCTATTGCGGTCTTTCAACTCCGTGGAGAGATTATTATGCCGAAAATGTTTCACCTGAGAATAACACCTTTACGGTGAATGAAAAGGCAGGCTCTTTCACTTATCCCATTGTTTCATCTGCGGTGCATATTGTTTATAACACTGTTGCGATTGTTGCTTTGATGCGTGACTTAGGCAACAGCCCCGAAAAAATCGCCGGTCTTTTAAAGGACAGCCGTCTTTCCGAATTTCGTGAAACGCACCATGAGGAAAAGGGTATCGAAATAATCTGCCGTGTTGCAAAGGGTCAAAATGCAACGGCAGTTTCAACTGTTTTCGAGCAGGTTGCAAAGGATCCGAGCAAAAAAGAGATTCTTATAATGCTTGACGAGGTCTTTGAAAATCCGAAAAAGCAGGAGACTGTTGCGTGGATTTTCGACACCGATTACGAGTTTCTTAACAGCGACAATATTTCCCGAATCGTTGTTGCCGGCTTGAGAGAAAAGGATCATCATCTCAGACTTTTGCTTGCAGGAGTTCCACAGGAAAAAATATTCTGCACAAGTGATGTTGAAAAGGCAGTCGATTTTGTCAGTGGAGAGGGTGTTGACAAAATTTATGTGCTTCACGATGTTAACTCCGTTTCAAAGGGACACGCCGTACGCGATAAAATTCGAGAGAAGCTCTCTCATGAGGAGGATAAGGTAAATGCGAATTGAAGTTTTATTCCCAGAATTCGGCAACCTTTACGGTGATTCGGCAAATATGCGTTATATTCAGGCTTCTGCTCCGGATATTGAAATTATAAACACCGACAACCGTTCCACACCTGTTTTTGCTCATGAGGATGTCGATATGATTTATATCGGTTCAATGACGGAAAGCAAGCAGGAAATTGCCGTTGAGAGACTTTCCGAATATAAGGACAGACTCAAGGAGCTTATTGATAAGGGCGTTGTTGTGCTTGCAACCGGAAATGCGATGGAGCTTTTCGGTGAATATATTCAAGACGGTGAGCAGAAAATTCCAATGCTCGGAATTTTCCCTTTCCATGCACAAAGGCAGTTTCGTGAAATCCGTCACAATTCAATGTTCATCGGCAGGTTTGAGGACATTAAGATTGTGGGATATAAGTCGCAGTTTTCGGATTGCATCGGTGAGTTTAAGGATTATTTCATTGATGTTATCGGAGGCTACGGCAACAGCAACAAGCAAAGCGACAAAAAAGAAGGAATACATTATAAGAACTTCTTTGCGACTTATCTTTTAGGACCTTTACTTGTTTTGAATCCGCTTTTCACAAAGCATCTTCTGACTCTTATGGGTCACGAGGGAACGCTCGCCTTTGAAAAAGAGGCGATGGAGGCTTATAATGAGCGTGTTGAATGCCTTGAGGATGAAAGCACGGTTTTCTGGATGGACGAACATGGTTGATGAATTTCCTTTTTACAAATAATTCTTTAACCTTTTTGACAAAAAGTGTTTAATTATTCGCTTTCTTTTTTACATAATTGATAATTATTTTCGTATAAAGGTTGACATTTTTTAATG
>CAZBFI010000087.1:0-7306 GCA_964491165.1 uncultured Faecalibacterium sp. | reverse complement strand
GCTCAAGCTCCAAAAATGCCTGTAATAGCTATAAAGCAAAACCGTAATTTCCTTGTGGTAAACCTGATCCTCATAGCAAATTTCAAGCTTTTTCAGTTCCTTTTTGCCAAATTCCGTTTCAGCCTGTTCAATCGCCTTGTCAAAGGCTTTTTTCGCCTCGGAAACGATGTATTTGTATGCCTCAAGGTAATGCTCGATTTCAAAAGAAGAAACGCCCTCGTTTATAACGGGTATAACATAACTGACAACGCCTCTGTTTGTTGAAACGATTGTGTCGCAGTTCATTGCAAACGGAATTGAAAAAGCAGCCTCTCTCGCCTTTCCGTAGGAGCTGAAACTTATGCCAGTTTCAAGAATTTTGCTTTTGAGAAAAAGCTTATTCGTCACTGCGGGATTCCAAATGAGATTGATGTCAAATTTTGTTGTTTTTCTGCTTTTTTTCAGCAGTCCCGAAGATGTGAATTCATGCTTTCCGTAAACATCGGTTGAAGCCATCGGCGCAACACAAAGCTCTGCATTATCGCTTTCGGCACATTGATACATATTTTCAATCAGGTTTTCGCTGAACAAAACATTGGCATCACCGAAGGCAATATATTTTCCCTGTGCCTTTTCAATGGCAATGTTTCTTGCTTGTGAAATGCTTTCGCTTTCACTGTAAATATATTTAAATCTTCCATCGGAAAGATAAGACTTCATTATCTCGGAAGTTTCATCATTCGAAGCAGCGTCAACCATAAGCACTTCAATTTTTCCGAATGTCTGATTTTTGATTAAATCAAGGCAATTTGCAATCAGACTTCCACCATTATGAACCGCAACAATTACCGTTACTTTTATGCTCAAAATGAACACCCTCTCAGTCATATTTTTTTCGCATGATTAAAGCAAAATCAGAGGAGCAGAAATTCCGCCCCTCTAAAAAGGTCTTAACTTACATATCCCGGATGATACAATGCGGGGTCAACTTTTTCACCGTTATAGCGAACCTCATAATGAAGATGCGGTCCTGTTGAAGCTCCCGTGCTTCCGGCATAAGCAATCAACTGGCCTTTTGTGACTGTTTCACCCTCTGAAACAACATTCTGTGAATTGTGAGCGTAAAGGGTGATAAATCCGTCACCGTGGTCAATCATAACGCAGTTTCCGTATCCGTCGCTGTAATCGGCTGAACGGATAACCGTACCTGCTCTTGCGGCATAAATGCTTGAACCGTAGAAGCCACTGCCGGAAATGTCAATCGCACCGTGGTTCGGGTTTGTTCCGAGAACGGACTCACGATAGCCGAAAATGCTTGTGATGTAATAATCACGGCTGCCTATCGGCCAAGCCCAATCATCGTTTGACTCATAATATGAGCTGCTCGAAGAGCTTGAGGAGCTGCTTGATGAACCCGAATCGCTGTAATCATTTTCGGAATCGTTCTGAACGGGAAGTGTCGTCTGTGAAGCGTAGTAGTTACTGATAAATTCATCAAGCTCGGCATCGGCGGCAGCTCTTTGCTGTTCGAGCTGAGTGATGTAATTTTTATAAACGGCACTGTTCTGGTCAAGCGAAGCCAGATAAGACTCGATTCCGGCATATTTTGTTTCAATGACGGAAATCGTTGACTTATATTCCGCCTGACTTTTTTCAAGGGCTGTTTTTTGGTTGACATACTTTGTTCTTGTTTCAACAACCTGTTGCTGTTTAACAACAATTTCCTTCTTGTCGGCTTCAAGCTGAGCCTTAGCCTTCTTGAGAGTTGTCACCTTTTCCTTGAAAGTCTCAATGGTCTTTTTGTCGCTTTCGGATGTTCTTTTCATCATCTCAAGTCTTGTCAAAAAGCTTGCAAGACTGTCCGAGCCCATGAGAATTTTAAGTGTGGATTCATTTCCGTTCATGTAAGCCGAACGCAGCTTTGATGAAAGCAGATTTTTGTTTTCGGTGATCTGCTTTTGATTTTGAGTGATGAGAACATTCGCTTTCTGAATATTCTTATTCTTCTGATCAATTTCAAGCTTGAGCTGATTATATTGAACAGTAAGCTTTGAGATATCATTGTTGATATCGGAAATTTGTGTTTGAAGCTCATTTGCCTTGCTTTCAACAGCATCAATCTGTGCTTCAAGCGTTTCAAGATATTCCTGCTGCTTTGCAGCATCGGCAGCAAGCTGACTGAGCTTTTGTTCATAATCGCTGATTTGTGAGTCAATATCGGCAATCTTATCCTCATAATCACTCTGGCTTTGTGCCGAAGCGTTAAACAGTCCGGAACAGTTGGCAATTCCGACAAGCAAGCAAAAGCTCAAAATTAAACATAAAAGCTTCTTTTTCATTTTGCAACTCCTTATGTGTTAAGATTATGATGTCCGGATTAAATCTCGCTTGCCTCGCTGCCTTCCTTTTTAAGATATTTTCTTATTGAGAAAAGGCTTCCGAGAGAAGAGATGACAATGCCGAAAATTAAATATGCCACTGCAAGAATGGGAAGGTATTCGCTGATGGGAACGGATTCACTGCCGAACATTTCAAGCAATGACATGATGGCGTCACCCTCAAAGCGTTCAAAAAGAACGGTCAGTCCGAGTGAAATCACTCCCGAAATCAAGCCGATGATTATACCCTCAATCATGAACGGCCAACAAATGAACAAGCTTGTTGCACCAACACTCTTCATGACCTGAATGTCGATTTTTCTTGAAACCATGGCAAGCTTGATTGTGTTTGAAACGATGAACATTGAAACCACACCGAGAACCACAACAAGAACCACACAAATTGCAGTGATGGATTTTTGCATCGTCGTTATCTGATTGACAACTTCTTGACTTTCACGCACAGAGCTGACATTTTCAACCGATTTAATCTTTTGCAGTGTCACATTGAACTGTTCGAGATTTCCGACGGAAATTCTGTAAGAATCAGGCAAGGGATTTTCAATCACACCGTCAAAAAGATTCTTTTCAACGCCGAATTCTTCAAGCTGTTGTGCATAAGCGACCTCTTTTGAAACAAATTCAACATTGATAACATCGGGTATTGATCTGAGCTGAGCCTCAATCTGAGCTGTTTCAAGGTCGGTGGCATCGTCGGCAACAAAAGCCAGAATGACATTTTGCTTTTCGACATCCTTAACAAGATTCTGAATGTTCATGATAATCATCATTGACACACCGATAAGAAGCAGACAAGCCGAAAGAACGCTTATTGAAGAAAAAGACATGCTTCTGTTTGCAACAAGGTTGTGTGCGCCCATCTTTGTAAGGTAAGAGGTATTCAAGCCTCCGCCTCTTTTTTTATTAACTTTTTTCTGATTATTGACTTCATTGCTCTCTTTTTGCTTTTTAGCCATTTGAAGCATCCTCCCGTTCGCTTTCTGCGTTCATATCTGCGACAATTTCATCGGAAATTTCAACATCCTCTTCTTGAACCTGAGCGAGTGAAACATCCTGCTGAACTTGCACGGGATAATCCTTTTCAACAAGCTCTCCCGCTGTTTTGGCGGGGATATCGGAAAGGATTTTTCCGTTTTCGATAGTAACGATTCTGTGATCGAACTGATGAACAAGCTCAAGGTCATGAGTGACGACAACAACAGTTGCACCCAATGCATTTATCTTGTCAAAAAGGCTCATAATTTCACCGGAAAGCACCGGATCGAGATTACCCGTAGGCTCGTCGGCAATAATAACACCGGGGTTATTTATCAAAGCTCTCGCAATGGCAACACGCTGTCTTTCACCCTGCGAAAGCTGATTGGGAAAGCTGTCCGCCTTATCGGAAAGATCAACAAGCTTGAGAACATAACGAACTCTTTTTGTAATTTTCTTTTCACCCATACCGATAACACGCAAAGCGAATGCGATGTTATCATAAACGGTCATTTTCGGGATAAGTCTGAAATCCTGAAAAACGATTCCCAGCATACGACGAAGATAAGGGAGCTGCCTTCTTTTGATTGTGTTGAGTGTGTAAGGACCGACACGCACAATGCCCGAATCGACCTTTTCCTGACCCATGATTACATTGAGAAAGGAGCTTTTTCCGGCACCCGAAGCACCAACGATGAAAACAAATTCGCCGTCATCAATTCTGACGCTTACATCGTCAAGCGCTACCGCTCCGTTAGTCTTATATCGCATTTTTACATTTTTAAATTCTATCATATTCAGTCACTTCCTAATAGTAATCCGACAATAATACTGTGGCATGAACAACTTTTTAATATTTTATCGGCTTTGCGTCGAGATATTTTTTAACCATAAGTGCGACCTTGAAAACAATTGCATCATCAAACTCACGAAGGTCAAGACCGGTGAGCTTTTTGATTTTTTCAAGGCGATAAACCAAAGTATTTCTGTGAACGAAAAGCTTTCTTGAGGTTTCCGACACATTAAGGTTGTTTTCAAAGAATTTTTGAATTGTGAAAAGTGTTTCATGGTCAAGTCCGGCAATCGAGCCTTTTTTGAAAATTTCCTTGAGGAAAATTTCACAAAGAGTTGTCGGAAGCTGATAAATAAGTCTTGCTATACCGAGGTTTTCATAAGTAACGATTGTCTTTTCGGTGTCAAAAACCTTGCCGACCTCAAGAGCTATCTGGCTTTCCTTAAAGGAACGGGGCAGCTCCTTGATACCGGTAACGATTGAACCGATACCGATAATCGAATTGATATAATATTCGGTGTGAAGTGAATCGACAATACTGCGTGCAAGCTTTTCAAGATCCTTGATTTCGTTGCCTGAACGCACCTCTTTAACAAGAGCGATATCGGTTTCGTTGATGTTGATAACAAAATCCTTGCTCTTATCGGGGAACAACGCCTGTATAGTTTCACTGACGGAAATTTCCGAGCGCTCCGAGGTTCTTATCAAAAGAACACAGCGTGAAACATCGTTGTTGAAGCCGAGTTCACGGGTTTTAAGGTAAATATCGCCTTGAAGAATATTGTCAAGGATAACATTTTTGATGAAATTGCTCCTGTCAAACTTGACATCATAATATTGCTTGATGCCACCGAGTGAAATTGAGATGAGCCTTGCATAGTTTGCGGCATTTTCATCGTTGCCGTCAACAAAAATTGCACTGTCCGGATGATTTTGACCGCTGATTGCAAGAAATGTTTTGCCACCGATTACACACACATCAGTGCTTGCAAGAACCTCTTTCATGTCAACAAAATTTGTCTGACCGATTTGACCGAGATCACTGCAGCATATAATTGTTCCCGAAGAATCGACAACGCCGATGGTTCTGTCGATAGCATCCTTCATCTGATGAATAATTCCTTGAAATAATCTGTTAGACATATTGAATGTCCCCCCAACCTAAAAATCTGTATAATTGGATATTTTGACTATTGTCACTTTTACCATTGTACACAATTTATCGGCATTTTGCAATATAAAAGCAAGATTTTTTTAGATAATTTTTTACTTTTTTTATTTTTGACGAGTTTTTTTAGTGATTTTGGGTATTTAAAACCTAAAAAGAGATAATTTTTTCGTCAAAATAACATTGTTAAAAATTACCAATCTGCGTTTCATTTTCGGGAAAAAATCACTTATTTTCGTTTAGGGCAAAATCTATGGTAAAAATTTACATATATTTCCCCCTAAAATCAGCACACCTCCCTATATATCCGCAAAAAAGCGAAAAAGGGAGGCATACGATTATTTGCGCACTTTCCTCATTCAAATTACGCAACGCAATAGTAACACCCCGACCTTAAAATAAATTAAATTAACGCCTTAGGTTTCTTCAAAAGTCTTAAAAAGGCATTTAAGGATTTTAAGGTTGCATATTAAAGGTAAAATGTGATACAATGATAAAGAAATTTTTCATCTTACGGAGGTGCTTTATGAACAGCAAAATCATAGCTCCCGGAGTTAAGCTCTGCACACACAAAACAGAGCAATTCAAAACCTCGGTTGTATCATTCAATATAATTACACCGCTTGAAAGCAATGCAGGAAAAAAAGCTCTTTTGCTCAACTTGCTTGCAAGAACAAGCAAGGCTTATCCGACCATCACGCAGATGAACCGCCGTCTTGCAGAGCTTTACGGCGCAATCATCTCCCCGTCAATACGAAAAATCGGTGAGGCTCAAGTGCTTTCCCTTGTTTTGATCTGTGTTGATGACCGCTTTGCTCTCGAAAAAGAAAATGTGCTTAAAGAATGCATTTCCTTGCTTTCCGGCTGTCTTTTTATGCCGGATATAACTCCCGACGGCTTCAAAACGGAAAACCTTAAAAGAGAAAAGCATCTGCTGACCCAAAAAATCGACAGCGAAAACGATGACAAGAGGCTCTATGCCCTCAACAGCATGATAAGTGAAATGTGCCGTGACGAAGCTTACGGCATACACCGACTCGGAACAAAAGAGGAAATTGAAAATGCAAGCGAAAAAGAGCTTCTTGCAATTTGG
Source organism: uncultured Faecalibacterium sp. (assembly GCA_964491165.1). Lineage (GTDB taxonomy): Bacteria > Bacillota > Clostridia > Oscillospirales > Acutalibacteraceae > UBA6857. The sequence continues at coordinate 899 of CAZBFI010000087.1, read as the reverse complement.
AAGGAGCTTCTTTTCAAGTGTCCGATTCAAATCAATGTCACCGGTGCTTTTGACGAAAAGGACATTGAGCAGACCCTTACAAAGCTTTTCAAACCCCTTGACAGAAAAAAAGAAAGCATCATGGAAATTCACACCGAATTTCTCACCGAGGCTTATCAGAGTCAAACCATAACACAAAAGCAGCCCGTTAAACAAGGCAAGCTTGTCATCGGCATGAGAGCCGGCATGACCTATGATTTTGATAACTTCCCTGCAATTAAGCTCATGAATGCAATTTTCGGAAGCGGAACTTTTTCAAAGCTTTTCACAAATGTCAGAGAAAAAATGAGTCTGTGCTATTACTGCTCATCAAGGCTCGACAGCAACAAGGGAATCATAACCGTTGAAAGCGGTGTTGAAACCGAAAACGCAGAAAAAGCACTTCAGGCAATCCGCAACGAGCTTGATTCAATCCGAAAGGGTGATTTTTCCGATGAAACGGTTAAAGATGCCAAGCGCAGTCTTATTGACTTATACAAAAGTGTTTATGACAGTGTTACCGATATCAACGATTGGATGACATCGTGCTGCCTTAAAAATGAAATTATCGAGCCTGAGGACTATGGCGAAATGATTGCAGAGGTTTGCAGAGAAGAAATCATTCTTGCCGCTTCAATGGTAACGGAGGACACCGTTTTCATTCTTGAAAGTGATAAGGAGGATGCATGATGAAAAAAATAAGAAACGAGCTTCTCAACGAGGAATATTTTGAAATTGACCACAAAAGCGGTCTTAAAATATTTGTTATGGAAAAGCCGGACTATTCGGGTGCTTTTGCGATGTTCGGCACTCGCTACGGCAGTGTTGACACCTGCTTCCGATTAAAAGGAGAAGAAAGCTACACAAGCGTTCCGGAGGGT
>CAZBFI010000086.1:0-7648 GCA_964491165.1 uncultured Faecalibacterium sp. | reverse complement strand
TACTTACCGTTACATTATGTATTTCATTTTTGGAGCTATTCGTACTTGCTTTTTTTTACAATATAGTGTAAAATGAAATCGTATGCGGATTAGCTTCCGAAAAAACTTCAAGAAAAGGATGAATTCAATGGCAAAACAAGAAAAGAGTGCTGCTGAGCTTTATCGCGAAGAAAGAAAAAAGCGTATTGCCAAAGCAGCCAAAAACAATTCAAAAAAGCATATCTCCGATAAGACTCAAAAAAGAATCGTTTCTTTTATAGCAATTGTTTTGGTTGTTGCAATTGCAGGCTCAATAACCGGCGGAATTGTCAGCAACAGAGGTGTTTTCGAAAGAAACAAGGTCATCATGACAGTCGGTGACAGCGAAATTGACAAGTACGAATACTCATTCTACTATACAACTCTCCTTCAAAGCTATGTTGTTCAGGCTGTTCAGTATCAGATGTACGGCATGAGCATGGGTGTTGATTTCACAAAGAGCCTTGCCGAGCAGAGCTACAGCGGTGAGCTTGAGGGATATGAGAACCCGACCTTTGCAGATTATTTTGAAAAGAATACAATCGAAGCTATTAAGTCAATCAAGGCAAGCGTAGCATACGCAAAGGAAAACAATATCACTCTCACAGAGGAAGACAACAAAACAATTGAAGAAACCTTTGCTAATATTGACCAGAGCCGTACAAATACTGACGGATCAAAATATTCTGTCGGTGCTTATCTGCGTCTTTCCTACGGTAAGGGTATGACAGAAAAGCTTTATCGCCGTATACTCGAAGAACAGCTGCTTGCTCAAAGAGTTTCACTTGTTAAGCAGGATGAATATAAGGAAGCTTACACCGACGAGGATGTTGAAAAGGCTTTCAATGATGACATTGACACTTACGGCTATGTTACATTGAGAAGCTATGCAGTTTCCGTCAAGACAGATGATGAAACAGAAAAAGCAAGTGAGGAAGAAATCGCTCAGGCAAAGGAGACCGCAGAGGCTTTTGCTCAGGAAATTACAGACGAAGCTTCATTTAAGACTCTCGCTGCCGAGTATGCAAAGCAGGCTGGCACGGAAACAGCAGATGAATTCCTTACAGATGAAAGCCTCACTCTTCAGGAGAATGTTACACTTTCAACTTTCAGCTCCGATGAGGATCTGCACGCTTGGGTCAAGAGTGCAAAAGCAGGCGAGACCTATGTTAAGTCAACAGATGAAAACAGCACGGTTTATTACATGGTTGATCCGCTTCACAAGGCTGCCGATTCTTATACCTACGATGTAAGACACATTTTGGTTAAGTTCCCCGATGCAGACGATGAGGAAGTAACCGACGGAAATGCAAAGGAAGAGCTTGAAGCAAAGACCTTTGATGCAAGCGCTTACGATGCAACAATTGTCAACAATATTAAGCAGCCCATAACAGATGTTGAATGCTACAACAAGGCAGTGGATATCTTCACAAGCTACCTTGAGGGCGACAAGACAGAGGATGCATTTGCTGCCCTTGCAGTTGCAAATTCCGATGACTCAAACGCATCAGAGGGCGGTATATACGAGAATGTTGCTCAAGGCAAGATGGTTTCCGAATTTGAAGATTGGGCTCTTGCAAAGGACAGAAAGACCGGCGATGTCGGTATCGTTGAAACCGAATACGGTTATCACATCATGTATCAAATCGGAAAGAATGTCACAACATGGGCAGACACAATCAAATCCGATCTTGCACAGGAAGAGTTCAACAGCTTCTACGATGAGCTTATCGCAGGTGATAATGTTGTTGCAGGTGAGCTTGATGAAGAAATGAATGCTGAAATCAAAGCAAACATGGACTCAACAGCAAAGAATCTTTACAACAGCTACATGAGCCAGTACAGCTCAGCTTACGGCTATTAAGCTTAAAACAAAATTGAATTTGTCGCCCAAGGTGTATTCGTATACCTCAGGCGTGGGTGGTCAAGCGAGACTTGGCCACCTTTTTTATATATACGGGTGGTTATTTGATATAACGCTTGTTATGCTGTTACTAAAGCTTTTTTGCTTTAATGCACGGCTTATGTTTAACCGCAGGGCAGAAAAAATTCTCGCCTTATAAGGCGAGAAAGCAGTTGTTATATTTCGTAGTCCAAGGACAGCCTTTGGCACATATTCGGACGGACAAAGGTGTTTGCCACATTTTGATGCAAAGGATTTTTTTGATATGCCTTTAAGGCTTCTTCACTTTCAAAAAGCGAATTCATCATCAGATCACCCGATGAAGATGAAAGACCGGATGTGATAATTTGCATTTCAACAAGGCCGTCGATTTTTCCGACAAGGACTTCAAGTTCTGCTTTTATGTTCTTTTTGATATCCTCCTTGTTTTCAGCGTCATCTTTGATTTTCCAGATTATCATGTGCTTAACCATAAAATCCACCTTTCATATTTTTTATGCTTTTGATTATATCATATAACCGATTATTTTATCAACTAAGCTAAAAAAATTTAATAACATATTGACAAATCATTCCATTAAATATAATATATATTGTTAGTAGAAACTAACTAAGCTGTTTATTTAATCGGCAGCAGACATTTCCAATTTGGGAAAGGAGATTTTTTATGACTCTTAAAGATGTTAAGGTAGGGCATAGAGCGAAAGTGCTTAAGGTCGGCGGTGAAGGTGCGATTAAGCGCAGAATCATGGACATGGGCATCACAAAGGGCGTTGAAATATATGTCAGAAAGGTTGCTCCCTTGGGCGATCCAATGGAGCTTTTTGTCAGAGGCTATGAGCTTTCGTTGAGAAAAGCCGACGCACAGATGATTGAGGTGGAGGAGATTAAAAAATGAGGTTAAAAGTTGCACTTGCAGGTAACCCGAACAGCGGAAAAACTACGCTTTTCAATGCACTGACAGGCTCTAATCAGTTTGTTGGAAATTGGCCCGGAGTTACCGTTGAAAAAAAAGAGGGTAAGGTTAAAAAAGACCCCGAAATTACGGTTGTTGATCTTCCCGGCATTTATTCGCTTTCACCTTATACTCTTGAGGAGGTTGTTGCAAGAAATTTCCTTGTTGATGAAAAGCCCGATGCAATCCTGAATCTTGTTGACGGCACAAATCTTGAAAGGAATCTTTATCTTACAACTCAGCTCACAGAGCTTGGAATACCGGTTGTTGTTGCAATCAACATGATGGATGTTGTTAAAAAGAACGGTGACAGGATTGACATTGAAAAGCTTTCGGTTCACCTTGACTGCAAGATTGTCGAAATATCAGCCTTAAAGGGAACGGGACTCGATGAAGCCGTTGAGCTTGTTAAACAGGCGGCAAAGGGAAGAAAAATCCCACAGCATAATTTTTCCGGTGAGGTTGAACACGCACTTGCACATATCGAGGAAGCAATTTTGCATGATCTTCCCGATGATGAGCAAAGGTGGTACGCAGTTAAGCTCTTTGAAAGAGATTCAAAGGTCATCGAGAGGCTGAAAATCGGCGGTGATGTGCTTGAGCATATCGAGAAAGACATCATTCATGTTGAACAGGAGTTTGATGATGATGCCGAGGCAATAATCACAAATGAAAGATATGATTACATAGCGAAAATTCTTGTTGACTGTTACAAAAAGAAAAACAAAAACGGACTTACGGTTTCCGACAAAATTGATAAGATTGTGACAAACAGATTCCTTGCTCTTCCGATTTTTGCCGTTGTTATTTTTCTTATATACTATATTTCCGTTTCAACTGTCGGCACTTGGGTAACGGACTGGATGAATGAGGGCGTTTTCGGTGAGGGCTGGAAATTCTTTGGAATTGATGTTCCCGGAGTACCCGTTTTGGTTGAGAGCTTTTTGAACAATATCAACTGTGCCGAATGGCTTCAATCTCTCATTCTCGACGGTATTGTCGGCGGTGTGGGTGCTGTTCTGGGCTTTATTCCTCAGATTTTCGTGCTGTTTTTGTTCCTTGCCTTTCTTGAGGGCTGCGGATATATGTCAAGAATTGCTTTTGTTCTTGATAAGCTTTTCAGAAAATTCGGTCTTTCGGGCAAGTCGTTTATTCCGATTCTTGTCGGAACAGGCTGTGGAGTTCCGGGCATCATGGCTTCAAGAACGATTGAAAGTGACACGGACAGAAAGATGACAATCATCACAACCACCTTTATTCCGTGTTCAGCTAAGCTTCCGATGATTGCTCTTATTGCCGGTGCGTTGTTCGGTGAGGCATCGTGGGTCGCTCCGAGTGCTTATTTTCTCGGAATATGTGCGATAATCATTTCCGGCACTATGCTTAAAAAGACAAAGCTCTTTGCAGGAGATGTTGCTCCGTTTGTCATGGAGCTTCCGGCTTATCATTTGCCCACGCCTAAAAATGTGCTTCGTTCAATGTGGGAAAGAGGCTGGTCGTTCATCAAAAAAGCGGGTACTGTAATTCTTCTTTCAACAGTCGTTCTTTGGTTTCTTCAAGGCTTCGGCTTTGAAAACGGAAAATTCGGCATGGTCAATGATCTGAATGAGTCGATTCTCGCTTCAATCGGTAATCTTTTTGCATGGCTCTTTGCACCGATAGGCTTTGGAAATTGGCAGAGTGCTGTTGCAACTTTGACAGGACTTATCGCAAAGGAAAATGTTGTTTCAACCTTCGGCGTGCTTTTCGGAAATGCAGAGATTTCGGAGGCAGGCAACGAAATTTGGCAGTCGATGAGAGGCATTTTCACTCCCGTTTCCGGATACTCCTTCCTTATATTCAATCTTCTTTGCGCTCCTTGCTTTGCTGCTATGGGTGCAATCAAAAGAGAGATGAACAATGGAAAGTGGACTGCCTTTGCAATTACTTATCAGTGCGTTTTCGCTTATGCGGTTTCACTTATCATTTATCAGTTCGGTCTTCTTTTCACGGGAAATGTGAACATCGTCGGCTTGGTTGCCGCAGTCTTGGTTCTTGCCGTGATGCTCTTCATGATTTTCAGACCGCAGAACAAGTCGGTCAAAAAAGCAGGGTGATTAAATGTTTGAATTTTTAAGGGATAATCTCGGTACTATTGCAGTAGCTACGGTTCTTTTGCTTGTGCTTATTTGTGCTTTTCTCAAAATTCTCAAGGATAAAAAGAACGGCAAAGGCTGTTGCGGTTCGGGCTGTTCCGAATGTGCTTGTGCCGGAATGTGCGTGAAGGAAAACAAAGCGGACAACAAATAAAATAATTATCAGTGGCTGTAAAAATCTGTTTTTTACAGTCACTTTTTATGTCTGCAAAAATTAAAACGATTATAAGCTATTTTTTACAGCCTTAAAATTCGACATTTTCTCTTGTATCTTTTATAATAAACTGATATAATTAAACTATACATTTAGAAGGGATTTGATAATATGACATACCGTGAGAAATATGAAAAGTGGCTCACATTCGATGAAGAAACCAAAAAGGAGCTTTCCTCAATCACCGATGAAAAAGAGATTGAGGACAGATTTTATAAGGATATCGCTTTCGGAACCGGTGGACTTCGTGGAATTATGGGTGCAGGCTCAAACCGTATGAACAAATATACAATCGGCAAGGCAACCTTCGGCATTGCCAATTATCTTAAAAGTCGCAAGAGTGGTGAAATCAAGGTTGCTCTTGCGTATGATTCGAGAAACAACTCTGCTTACTTTGCTTCCGTTGCTGCCGGAATTTTTGCAAGGTGCGGCTTCAAGGTTTTCCTTTATGAGACTCTTGTTCCCGTTCCCGTGCTTTCATTCACAACTGCATTTCTCGGCTGCGATGCAGGTGTTATGATCACAGCTTCCCATAACCCCAAGGAGTACAACGGCTATAAGGTTTACGACGAAAAGGGCTGTCAGCTTTGTACAGAGGATGCAAATGCAGCTATCGGATTTATCAATCAGGTTGAAGATTATCTTGCAATTCCCTTTGGCAGTGACAAGGATGAAAATATCACTCTTATCGGTGAGAATGTACTTGGTGAATATCTCAAAAAGGTTAAAGAGCAGTCTGTTTACGAAGAAAAAAGCGACCTTAAAATCGTTTATACTCCTCTTCACGGAACAGGTAATATCCCCGTAAGAAGAATGATTGACGGAATGAATGTCACTGTTGTGAAGGAGCAGGAGTTACCCGACGGTAATTTCTCAACCGTAAGAAGTCCCAATCCGGAGGAAAAGGACGCATTGACAATCGCCATAGAAAAGGCAAAAGAAATTTCCGCAGACCTTGTTCTGGGAACTGATCCGGACTGCGACAGAGTCGGTATTGCAGTAAGACACAATGATGAATATGTTCTTTTCACAGGCAATCAAACAGGAGCGCTTCTTGTTAACTTCATTCTTACGATGAAAAAGGACAGCCTTTCTTCAAAATCGACACTTATAAAGACCATCGTTACAAGTGAGCTTGGCGCTGAAATCGGCAGAAGCTTCGGACTTAATGTTGAAGATACACTTACAGGCTTTAAGTATATCGGTGACAAGATCAACAAGTATGAGGCAAGCGGTGAAAGAGAATTTGTTATCGGTTATGAGGAGTCTTACGGCTATCTTGTCGGAACTCACGCAAGAGATAAGGACGCTGTTGTTTCTTCAATGCTTATTTGTCAGATGGCAGCTTGGTATAAAAACAAGGGAATGACACTTGTTGACGGACTTAATGAGATTTACGCTAAGTATGGCTATTATCTTGATAAGCTCGACTCCTTTGTCCTTAAAGGCAAGGATGGAGCTGAGAAAATTGCCGAGCTTATGGTTACATTCCGTGAAAACGGCATGAAGATGTTCAGCGGTGTCAAAGAGGTTATTGATTACAGCGTTGGTGTTAATGACCTGCCGAAAGAAAATGTTCTCAAATTCATTTTCATTGACGGCACATGGATGGCAGTAAGACCGTCCGGTACAGAGCCGAAAATCAAGGTTTATTATTCCGTTAAGCAGGATTCAAAGGAGCTTGCGGAAAAGAGACTTGATGAAATCAGAAAAATTATACTTGAAACAATTAACTAAGGTGCTTTTATGAAAATACAGGAATATATCGAAAAAAACTTGCAGCCGAAGCTTCAAGGTGACGGAGGCTGGATTGAGTTTGTGAGTTGTGAAAACGGTGTGCTTACCGTGATTTTTCGGGGTGAATGTTCAAAATGCTTGATTCTTCATCGCTGTGTTGCTTGGATTGAGCAGGAAATCGAAAAAGATTTGAAATTATCCGTCAAGCTCAACCCGATTAGAAAAAAACCATATTTTCAGGATGTGTAAAGGAGCGATAAAATAAATGGCACATATTAAAGTAGTTAGGCGTTCCATGCGTCCGGAAGAGTGGACAGATTTGCGTTTCGGCTGGCTTAAAAGACATATTTACAGTGAAAAATGGGAAATAGAAAATCTTGAAATCCGTGATGCCCGTCAGACAAGCGAGATGAACTTTGAGTTTTACAGCCAGGATTACAGACCGCTGAAAAAGGGTGATATGTATTTCACTCCCGACGGCACGGCTTTTATCAAGGCTGATGTTGAAATTCCCGATTCTCTTAAAGGTAAGGAGCTTTGGCTGACATTAAAGACCGCTGCCGAAATTTGTGTTAAGGTTAACGGAAAATATGTCGGCGGTGTTGACCCGAACAGAGAAAGAATGCTGCTTTCACCTTATATAAATCAAGATGAAGTTCTTCATTTTGAAATGATGGGCTATAACC
>CAZBFI010000085.1:0-8111 GCA_964491165.1 uncultured Faecalibacterium sp. | reverse complement strand
AAAGCTGACGCTTTATTTTGACTCGGTTGATTCATTCTGCATCTTTTTTTCAAGCCCCTGACAGCAGATTGTGAAAAAGCAAGTTATTTTACAGTCCCTTTTTTAATTTGAGCGATATAACAAATAATTGGTGAATATGCTTGCAATAGCGCTCTAAAAAATGTATTATATTGTAAATGAAGATTTCATTCAGGAGGCGATTATGAACACATTTTATTTTTGTGATGACAGCGAAAAAAAGTATGCGCTTGCGTGTCTTTCCTTTGCTCAAAGGCTCGGTCTTATTGATGACAGCAGCTTAGATGCCGTTGTGTTAAGATGCAAAGCAGAAAATGATAAAAGGGCAAAACAGCTTAGTGACGGTCAAACGGTTTACGGACTTGAAAGCTTTTCCTTGACGGCTTACCTTGACTATGAGCTTACGAGGTTTAAACTTGACTTTGTAAGCGAGAGTGAGAAAATCAAAAACTATGCTTATAAGCCGATATCGAAAAAACAGCTCAAGTCATTTTATAAAAACAACAGGGATCTTTTCACAAGATATAACGGTGACAGGTTCTATTTTTTTGAGGTGAAGATGATCATTGAAAAGAAGCTGAGAGAGGAGGAATATGAAAATGAAATCAGTAACATATTATGTAAGCTCTCTTAACGGAAACGATAAAAATGACGGCTTGAGCAAGGAAACACCGTTTTTAACCTTGGACAAAATCAACAGTCTGGAGATTAACTGCGGTGATAAGATTCTGCTTGAAAAAGGCTCGGTATTCTGCGACAGCTTTTTACATCTCAAAAACTGCGGAGACATAAACGCACAACCAATCGAAATTGCCTCTTACGGTGAGGGTGACTCGATGCCGAAAATCGAGGCGAACGGAAAGGGCATCTGGTATCAGGATTACGGCAATGAGCTTGACGCTCCGACCCATGTTTATAAGGGCAATGTGTCATCGGCAATTTTGCTTTATGACACCGAAAACATTATTTTGCGTGACATTGAAATTACAAACAAGGGCAGTGAAAAAACGGCAGAGGAATATTCTGCGGCTGACAAAACGGACAAAACCGGTGTGGCTGTTGTTGCTCAAAACAGGGGAACACTTCACTCAATTGTTTTGGACAAGCTTTTTATTCATGATGTCAACGGCAATGTTTATAACAAGCACATGAACAACGGTGGAATATATATGACCTGCTTTAAGCCTAAGGACGAGGCAAAAACAGGCGTCGCAAGGTATGACGGAGTCACGGTTAAAAACTGCTTTGTGAAAAAAGTCAGCAGATGGGGTATTGCCGTCGGTTATTCATATAAGCACAAGGAATTTGCCACAAAGGAGCTTAAAGAGGATACCTTTAAAAAGTACGGACATGAGAACATTTTGATATGTAATAATTATGTCAAATTTGCCGGTGGCGATGCGATAACTCCGATGTATGCCTTGACTCCCTTAGTTGAGCATAATGTTTCGGACAGCTGTGCAAGGGAAATGAACGACAGAGTTTATCGCTATCCCGAAAAAAGAATGGGAAAGGTTGCGGCGGCGATATGGCCTTGGAAATGTAAAAATGCACTGTTCAGATTCAATGAGGCTGTTGACACAAAGCTTAATCAGGACGGCATGGCTTATGACGCAGATTCCGGTGACGGAACGGTTTATGAATATAATTATTCAAGGCTCAATGAGGGCGGCTGTGTTATGTTCTGCTTGCAGGAAGCAATTCACAACACCTTTTCCCATAATCTCAGCTATGACGACTTGGGCGGAACGATAAGTCCGGCAAGCAACCCCGATGCATACATTTCCGAAAACCGCTTCTTTGTCAGAAAGGGTGTCCCCTTTAAAAGAAGAAAAATGCGTAACGGAAAGACTACGCTCAAGGACAATGAAATTATAACGATTGAAAAATAAAAGAGAGGTTATTTTATGGCTAACACAAAAGGCAGAGTTACCATTCCCACCGATATGGATGTGGTTAAGGAAACGCTTGAAATCATGGATGTTTGGGGTGCAGATGCGATTCGTGACTGTGACGGAACCGAGTTTCCTCAGCAGTTAAAGGACGCAGGCGGTAAGGTTTATGCGACCTATTACACCACAAGAAAGGACAACGAGTGGGCTAAGGCGAATCTTGATGAGGTTCAGCAGATGTACATCATGACACCGTTTCACACGGCAGTTGACAGCAAGCTTGAAATTCACCTTATGGATCACCTTTATCCCGATATGCTCAAGGTCAATAACCATGACGATATAACAAAGTGGTGGGAGGTTATTGACAGAACAACCGGTGAGGTTGTTTCAACTGAGCTTTGGTCGTATGATGAAAAAAGCGGAAATGTTATCATTGAAACAAAGCCGTTTCACGAATACACCGTAAGCTTTCTTGCTTATATCATGTGGGATCCCGTGCATATGTACAATGCTGTTGTCAACAAATGGGATGTTGAGCCTCAGATAACCTTTGATGTCCGTCAGCCTAAGACGAGGGCTCATTCCATGAAAAGATTGCGTAAATTCCTTGACAGTCATGATTATGTTGATGTTGTGAGATTTACGACATTCTTCCATCAGTTCACACTTGTTTTTGATGAGCTTGCAAGAGAAAAGTTTGTTGACTGGTACGGTTACACCGCATCGGTAAGCCCGTACATTTTGGAGCAGTTTGAAAAAGAGGTCGGCTATGCTTTCAGACCCGAATTTATCATTGACCAAGGCTATATGAACAACACATACCGTGTGCCGTCAAAGGAATTCAAGGATTTTCAGGCTTTCCAGCGCAGAGAGGTTGCAAAGCTTGCAAAGGAAATGGTTGACATTGTTCATGAATACGGCAAGGAAGCAATGATGTTCATGGGCGACCATTGGATCGGTATGGAGCCGTTCATGGATGAGTTTGCTTCAATCGGTCTTGATGCTGTTGTCGGCAGTGTCGGCAACGGTGCAACTCTCCGTCTTTTCAGCGACATCAAGAGTGTTAAGTATACAGAGGGCAGATTCCTGCCGTATTTCTTCCCCGATGTTTTCCACGATGGCGGAGATCCGATAACGGAAGCAAAGGTTAACTGGGTAACTGCAAGAAGAGCAATTTTAAGAAGTCCCATTTCCCGAATAGGCTATGGCGGATATCTTAAGCTTGCACTTAAATTTCCGGATTTTGTTGACTACATTAAGGATGTCTGCAACGAATTCAGAACACTTTATGACAACATTTGCGGAGTAACTCCCTATTGTGTAAAGAGAGTTGCCGTTCTCAACTGTTGGGGTAAGATGAGAGCATGGGGTAACCACATGGTTCACCACGCACTTTATTACAGACAGAACTATTCATATTTCGGTGTTATCGAGGCTTTAAGCGGTGCTCCGTTCGATGTCAGCTTTATAAGCTTTGATGACATTAAAAATGACAGCAAGCTTCTTGAGAATTTTGATGTTATCATCAATGTCGGTGATGCAGACACAGCTCAGTCCGGCGGCGAATATTGGAAAGACGAGCAGATCATCACTGCCGTCAAGAAATTCGTTTATAACGGTGGTGGATTCATCGGTGTCGGTGAGCCTGCCGCACATCAATGGCAAGGAAAATTCTTCCAGCTTGATGATATTCTCGGTGTTGAAAGAGAAAACGGCTTCACACTCAACACTCGCAGATATAACATTGACGAGCATAGAGATCACTTCATTCTGGCAGATGCAGACGGTGAGGTTGACTTCGGTGAGGGCAAGAAAAACATTGTCGCTCTTGACGGAACAACGGTTCTCATTCAGAATGAAACAGAGCTTCCCTTTGCAGTCAGACACGCACAAGAGGTTCAAATGGCAGTCAAAAGCTTTGGCAAGGGCAGGGGAGTGTATATCAGCGGTTTGCCGTATTCATTCAAAAACAGCCGTGTGCTTTACAGGGCAGTGCTTTGGAGTGCATCTGCTGAAGATGAGCTTAACCGTTGGTATTCGACAAACTACAATGTCGAGGTTCACGCTTATGTTAAAAACGGAAAGTACTGCGTTGTCAACAACACTTATGAGCCTCAGGATACAACTGTTTATGTCGGAGACGGCACAAGCTTTGAGCTTCATCTGGAGGCTAACGAGATCAAGTGGTATCAGATCTGACGCCTTAGGCGAAAAGGTTGGCAAAACAGCATAAAACAAAGGGTTTCTTATGGCATAAAGCTTAAAGAAACCCTTTTATTATATTATTCATAATCAAATCATACTGCCTTGATAATATCCGTGACTGTCCATTGACCGTCAAGCTTTTTCATTTTCTTGCCTCATAATAATACAGCGTTGCTGTTATTCGACGACAGTAAAATAAGCGTAAGCGGTGTAAGTGCCGTCAAGATCATAAGGGATAACAAGGCGGTATTCACCACTTGTTAAAGAGCCGACGGGGATTTTATAATATGTAATGCTGCCGGGCATATTATAGCTGTTCTCTTTGCCGTTTGAAAGGTCAACCCAAATATTATGATCCCAATCTGCTGTGGCATCAACCCAATCGTCTCCTGACTTCTTTTCAAGAGATTTAAGAGTAATCAACATTATCCAAGCCGTATTCTTTTAACTGTGTTGCAAGGTCTGTATCGAGAAGATTGTAAGAAGGCTGGTTGCTGTCTATTTTCTCAAAGTTGACCTTAATATAATCGTTATAAAGCTCAACAATGCCGTCAAAGAGCTTTATATCGAAAATGCTTGCCGTTTTTGAGTGAGGCTTTCGTTGCACAAAAAAATCCACGCTTGATTTAAACGCAGATTTTAAAAAAAGAAAAAGCAGCTCAAAATTGGTGAAAATGGGGCGTTGCGGTTCTTGCAGAGCCTTTTATTTGTTCGGAAAGAGCATATAATACCGCTTCGAGTGACGGCTCTTTACCGTCGGGGGAGATTCGTTGCCAAAAAGCCTTAGCCGTGGGGTCTGTGCTTTTCATGGCAATGCCGATGGCTTCTTTTATTCCGTTTGTAACCTCGGCTTCACTTGTTTTGTTTTGAACGGCAATAGTTTTCATAATGTTATTCATTTTTTACACTTCCTTAAAAATTAACTATCAGTGTTTTGCTATCACTAACAGTTATAGTGTAACATTATAGCTTTGTCGAATTAAGCCTTAATTTGTCGTTTAAAGAATTATTTATGCAAGGCTTGACAAAATTCAGCTTTTTGTGACTCAACGGAAAAGCTTATTTTGCTCGCTTTTTTAAGGAAGTGTCATTTTACGGTAAAATTTGTTTGGAGTGCTTAATCATGATGTCAATAACATCATAAATTTCTTCTCCGTCTTCAGCCGAGAGCTTTGAAATTTTTTCATTGAGAAGTGAATTTTTTACAGTGTAGCCGGTTGTCAGGACTTCTGAAAGAACCATATCCGCAGAAACCTCTAATGCGTTCAATATATTTATAAAGGTTTCGAGTGAGGGGATTTTCTCTCCACGTTCAACCATACCGATGTAATTTGCTGTAAGACCTGTGCTTTCAGCCAAATCCTCCTGTCGAAATTTTTTGGCAAGACGGTGCTTTCTGATATTCTTGCCGATTGTATCAAGGTTCATCATGTTACCTCCATGCAGTGTGTTATCATAAGTATAGGTTAAGCTAAACCGCTTTTAAACACACCAAAAGAAAGAAACAACAACTATAAGTGATTGTTTGTGCCTTTTAAAATTATAAAAAAACAGCTCATGAAACTGTATTTTCAAAAACGGAAACAAGCCTGCTGATGCAGTGTGTTATCATAAGTATAGGTTAAGCTAAACCGCTTTTAAACACACCAAAAGAAAGAAACAACAACTATAAGTGATTGTTTGTGCCTTTTAAAATTATAAAAAAACAGCTCATGAAACTGTATTTTCAAAAACGGAAACAAGCCTGCTGATGCTGTGCTGTACGGGGTGAAACAGCTCATTTGTTTTTATTTCCGGATTAACAATTTAAAGGGCTTCTACGGAATCATACTCCATAGAAGCCCTATGTTTATTCTGTTTTGCTCGGTCAGTTTTATCTTATTTATTGTCCACGCTCTTCATTGTCGGGAAGAGAAGAACATCTCTGATTGCTGCCGAATTTGTCAGAAGCATAACCATTCTGTCAATGCCGAAGCCGATACCGCCTGTGGGAGGCATACCGTATTCGAGTGCGGTCATGAAGTCCTCATCGGTGGTGTTTGCTTCATCGTCGCCCTGCTTGAGAAGCTCCTCCTGTGCCTTAAAGCGTTCTCTTTGGTCAATCGGGTCGTTAAGCTCGGAGTAAGCGTTTGCCATTTCCCAGCCGTTCATGAAGAACTCGAAACGCTCAACATAATCGGGGTTTTCGGGCTTTCTCTTGGTCAAGGGAGAAATTTCAACCGGATGATCCATGAGGAAGGTCGGCTGAATGAGATGATGCTCAACATATTCTTCAAAGAAGAGGTTGAGGATGTCACCCTTCTTGTGTCTTGCTTCAAATTCGATGCCCTTTTCCTTTGCAAGAGCCTTTGCTTCTTCGTCTGTTTTGATGGTGCTGAAGTCAACACCGGCATATTTTTTAACAGCGTCAAGCATTGTGATTCTCTCAAAAGGCTTTCCAAGGTCAATTTCAATGTCGTTATAAACGATCTTTGTTGTGCCGAGAACCTCCTGAGCAACATGACGGTAAAGATTTTCTGTCAAATCCATCATGCCGTGATAGTCGGTGTATGCTTGATAAAGCTCCATGAGGGTGAATTCGGGGTTGTGTCTTGTGTCGATTCCTTCATTACGGAAAACTCTGCCGATTTCATAAACTCTTTCAAGTCCACCGACGATGAGCCTTTTAAGATAAAGCTCAAGTGAAATTCTGAGCTTGAAATCCTCATTGAGTGCATTGGAGTGAGTTTCAAACGGTCTTGCAGCAGCACCGCCTGCGTTTGAAACAAGCAACGGAGTTTCAACCTCGATGAAGTTCTGTGAGTCAAGATAATTTCTGACAGCTCTGATGATGAGTGAACGCTTAACCAGAGTATCCTTTGAATCTGCGTTCATGATGAGGTCAACATAACGCTGACGATAACGGGTGTCAGTGTTTGTAAGGCCGTGGAATTTTTCGGGCAGGGGAAGAAGTGACTTTGAAAGGAGCTTGATTGACTTTGCATGAATGGAAATTTCGCCTCTTCTTGTTCTGAAAACAAAGCCCTTAACCTCAACGATATCACCGATATCCCACTTTTTGAACTCGGCAAATTCTTCTTCACCGATATCGTTTATACGGACATAGACCTGAATTTTACCGCTTCTGTCCTGAACGACGATGAAGTTAGCCTTGCCCATGTCTCTCCAAGCGGTGATTCTTCCGCAGACCGAAACATCGAGAACCTCGCTGTTTTCGGGAGCAATCTCATTTTCTTCGTTGTATTTTTCAATCGCCGTGAATTTTTCAATGATTTCGCTGTTTGTTATCGACTGCTCTGCAACGGTAACCTGAAACGGATCCTTTCCTGCTTCCTGAAGCTTCTTGAGCTTATCAATTCTGATTTGTCTCAATTCGTTAATGTCTTCAAGGACTTCCTGCTCAGGCAGAACGTTGTTATTTTCCTGTGACATTTTTATATTTCATCCTTTCGTAAAAAGCTTAATTATTTTGTGATTTCGATAATTTCGTATTTTACCACACCTAAAGGAGCTTCAACATCAACGATGTCTCCGACCTTGTGACCGATGATAGCCTTAGCGACGGGTGATTCGTCACTTGTAAGATAGTCGGCGCCCTTGTCCTTAGAGGTTGAGGACGAGGAGATGATCTGATATTTATAAATGTCACCGTATTCGATATCCTTAATGGTTACCTTTGAACCCATTTGAATGACATCGGTGCTAAGCAGGTTTTCGTCAATGATTTTTGCAGTTGCAAGAGTTTCCTCAATTTCCTTGATTCTTGCCTCAAGCTTTGCCTGATCGTTTCTTGCTTCATCATATTCACTGTTTTCCGATAAGTCACCAAAAGAAAGAGCAACCTGAATTTTTTCCTTGATTTCCTGACGGCCTTTAACTTTGAGCTCTTCAAGCTCTTCCTCAAGTTCTTTAAAGCCGGCGCTGGTAAGAAGTTTTTCCTGTGCCATTATATTTCATCCTTTCGAAATGTATTTTAAATATAAACTATCAGTA
>CAZBFI010000084.1:0-8383 GCA_964491165.1 uncultured Faecalibacterium sp. | reverse complement strand
ATTCCTCATATATAACACAAAGCTTTCCGTCAAATCACTCTGACGGAAAGCTTATCTAATTTAATTATTGTTTTATGCGGTCTGCGCTTTTTTACAGCCCCTTTTTTATATCCTTTTTCAATGTAATCCATAGACTTTTTAATTTTACGGTGCTATAATTTTCAAAAGAAGAAAAAGGAGGCACTGTTATGTGGTTATTGTTTGCACTGCTTTCAGCCGTATTCGCGGCACTGACATCAATACTCGCAAAGGTCGGAATTGAAAATGTCGATTCAAATCTTGCAACAGCAATAAGAACAGTTGTTGTGGTAATCATGGCTTGGGTAATGGTTTTCATCACCGACGCACAAAACGGTCTGATGTCAATCAGCAAAAAAAGTTGGATTTTTCTGATTTTATCGGGCTTGGCAACAGGCGCATCATGGCTTTGCTATTACAAGGCATTGCAGATGGGTGAAGCCTCAAAGGTTGTACCCATTGACAAGCTCAGTGTCGTCATCACGCTGATTCTGGCTTTTGTGTTCCTGCATGAAAAATTCACCGTCAAATCCTTAATCGGCAGTGCGTTCATTTTGGCAGGCACCTTGGTAATGGTTCTTTAAAAATTACACTTAACACGAAAAGGACTTCTTTCTGGCGTAAAAGCTCAAAAGAAGTCCTCTTTTTTCATTTTAACAGCAAGGATATATCAAGCATTTTTTCCGGCTTCATAAGCCTCCTGCATCGCACGGGTATTTTTCACCTCACCCTTATCATATACACCCATGCCGTAAATTACGCCTCTTTCCTTTGCACCGTCAACGCAGTCGGCATAGCCTCTGAAGCATCCGAGCGTGGCTTCTGCCGACTCCTTTTCACTGTCGGCTGCGGTGACAATATAATAAAACTCCTTGTTTTTCACCTGTGTCCAGCGAGCGACACTGCGGTCAATGACGGCTTTAAGCTGTGCATCGATTGAATAGAAATAAACGGGGCTTGCAAGCACCATGACATCACAGTCAATCATCTTTTGCATGACCTCTGCCATGCCGTCCTTGATTACGCATTCACCTGTTTCACGGCAAGCGTAGCACGCACGGCAAAAGCCTATGTTCTTTTCGGCAACACGGATTTTTTCAACCTCATGACCTGCCTGTCTCGCACCCCTTGCAAACTCATCGCAAAGAATGTCGGAATTTCCGTCTTTTCTGGGACTGCCCGATAAAATCAAAACCTTTTTACTCATTTTCATTCTCCTTTAACTGATTATTTGCTTTTATAATTTCATCAAGTGTTATGCTTTCATTTCTGTATCTTGCATTGGGATTTTTTTCGCCTGTGCTAAAGCCGATTGCTTTTTCCGGACAGTTGTTCACACAAGACAAACAAAATTCGCAGGCTTTCTTTTGTCTTACGGCTTTCCCGTTTTCGATTTTCAAAATCCCTCTCGGACACACCTGCGTACAGATTCCGCAGCCGATACAGCTTTCCTTAATAGCAAGAGCCTCACCGTTAATCTGCTCCGGATGTGCATTGTGCATTTTTTTGACCGCGGCATAAAGAATTCTACCCTTAATTTTTGCTTTGGGAATCGAGTGCCTTCTGATTCTTATGTCATCTGACACAGCTTTAATTTGTTCGTCGCATTTTTTGTCAATTTTAATCTGCTGTGAAGCATCAAACACCGGAAGAAAATTATCCACGGTTTTCACTTTTGCAATGTAATCAACTCTTATGCCGTTTTCCTCTGCAAAATCCTTGCTCACCTTGACGGCAACGGTTTCATCGTTTCCGTAGGTTAAAACCATATATACATATTTTGCATATATTCTCACCTTTTTTATAAATTCACGGACAATCAACGGAGGTTCACCCGAATAAACCGGAAACACAAAACCGACAGTCTCGGCAGTGTATTCAAGCTCCTTTCTTTTCAGTGCCTGCGGTATGCTCACCATTTCACTGTCCAGTTGTTTTGCAACGAAAAGACTGTTTCCCGTTGCAGTGAAATAAAACACCATATTACCAATCCTTTTTCTCGTTGTCGGAATTTGTCTTGCCCTTTCTTTCCTCCACCATTTTCACGAACCATTCCACCATGCCCGGATCGGTATGTGAAAAGAAAGCACTTTGCTTTTTATCCATCTTGGCAATCTCCGTCATGTCGCCCTCACTCAAGGCAAAATCAAACACATCAAGGTTTTCCTGCATTCGCTCAATGTGAGTTGTTTTCGGTATAACGACTATTCCTCTTTGCAAATGCCAGCGAAGCATTACCTGAGCTGCTGTTTTGCCGTATTTTTCACCGATTTTTTTAAGCGTCGGACTGTCAAAAAGTCCGCCTCTGCCCTCACCGAACGGAGCCCATGCCTCAAGCTGTACGCCGTATTTATCATGCCAGAGCTTACTTTCAAGCTGTTGATTGAACGGATGCACCTCAATCTGATTTATCATCGGCTTTATTCGTGCAAAGGAGGAAATATCAATCATTCTGTCCGGATAAAAATTTGAAATGCCTATCGCACGCAGTTTCCCCTCATCGTACAGTTCTTCCAAGGCTCTGTAAGCGCCGTAAACATCATTGAACGGCTGATGAAGAAGACAAAGGTCGAGGTAATCCGTTTTGAGTTTTCTCATCGACTCAAGCACCGACTTCCTCGTTTCACGGTAGCCGTAATGCTCAATCCAAACCTTTGTTGTAAGAAAAATCTCTTCACGCGCAACACCGCTTTTTTCAATCGCACTGCCCACCTCAGCCTCATTGAAATAAGACTGTGCAGTGTCAATACTGCGGTAGCCGACTTTGAGTGCGTCAAGCACGCACCTTTCACATTCCTGCCTTGTCACCTGATAAACACCGTAACCGAGCTGAGGCATTTTCACTCCGTTTGAAAGTGTAACATAGTCCATAAAAACATCTCCTTACGAATTTGACTTAAAAGTTTAAAGCGTGATATACTGTTAAGCGTTATTAAATCCGTCAACGGCACTGCAAAGCCACTCGCCTTAAAGTCAAGGCAAAGGACTTACACTGTCAGACAAATTCATTATACAACTTAAAGTCAGCTTTAAGTCAATACCCTTTTTATATAACTTTTAATATGGAGGCTCTTATGTTTTACACAATCGGAGAAATGGCAAAAAAGCTCGGTGTCGCACCGTCAACACTCAGATATTACGACAAGGAGGGCTTACTCCCCTTTGTCGAGCGTTCAAAGGGCGGTATTCGTGTTTTTAAGGACAGCGACTATGAATGGTTACAGATTATCGGCTGTCTGAAAAACACAGGTATGCACTTAAAGGACATAAAAGCCTTTGTCGAAATGGCGATGCAGGGCGATGAAACGATTGACCGGAGGCTTGAACTGATAATCAAGCAAAAAGCAGCCGTGCAGGCACAAATCGAACAGCTTCAAAAAACGCTTTTGACCTTGCAATTCAAGCAGTGGTATTACACAACGGCAAAGCAAAACGGCTCAACTCAAGTGCCGAGAAATATGCCCCTCGAACAGCTTCCCGCTGAATACAGAGCCATCAGAACGGAGCTTTGCGGTGAATGATTGTTCATTAACAATATTAAGTGGTCAGAAACAGCGTAACATACTACATAATGTTGTTAAAAGGCAAAAAAATCAGCAAAAAATCGTACTTTTTTAGCCCACTCGCCCTGATTCTTCTTTTTTCGACAAACATAATATGATATAAAATAACCACAGGTTACGGTTAAGCATCGAACACTTATTTAAAAAATATTTTTTCGGAAAGAAAGGACTTAATAAAATGAACACAAAAGTAATTATCGGTCAGATCGCAAAGGAAAACGGAGTCACGGCAAAAGAGGTTGAAGATGAAATGAAGCAGGCAATAAGATTGGGCATGGCATCTGCCGACCCTTGTGTGAAATCTCAATGGGAACAGATAGCGCCCGACGGTCAAGAGCCGACACTTGAGCTTTTCATCAAATTCTGTGCAAGCAAGCTTCAAGCCCAAATGTGCAGCTGAGAAAACAAAAAAATCCTCCCACGGCAGAGATTCCCGTTCTGTCATGGGAGGTTATTTTTTTGCCTGCGGTTCGCTTATGAGTCAGCGTTAAGCCAAACCGATTACACTTTTTTACCCTTGCCGTGAATTTTCGGCAAAAGCAGTACAAGTATAATTCCGACTGCCACGCACACGATTTCGACGGTGGAAAGCAACCTCACTGAGCTTATTGCCGCGGAATTTTCCCTTGCTCCCCCACCGATAAGCCTTGTGACATTGTTTGTGAACATGGGAACAAACACGGCAACGCCAAACGGAGCTGCAAGGTCACGGAACAAGCCGTATATTCCGGTTCCGACTCCTGCCGTTTCTGCATGAACGCCCGACAAAACGACCTTCATAAATATCGTACCGTTTCCGCCAAGACCGAAGCCGAGTACACCGAGCGAGGCAGCAAGCAAAACAACAGAGGTATCCGCAGAAAACAACAGCATAAGCGCACAGCCGATTCCCGTAAGAGTAAGTGAGCCTGCAAGCACCTTTTTCGGTTCAAAGCGATCGGCAAGAGGGCCGAGAACAACAGCACCCAGTGACATTCCGACATACATTATCGAAATGGCATATCCCGATATAACGGTATTTTCCGGCTGAGTGTAATTTATGAAAATGATGATGTTTGTCATGTTCGCCTGCATGAGTCCTTGTGTCAAAAAGAGAGCAAGCACGGAAAGGATGAACGGCTTTCTTTTGATGAAATCCCATTGAAGAATCGGATTAACTGCCTTTTTTTCGGATATATAAAGTGCGATCCCCGAAAAGACAGCCGCAGCTAAGATAACAAGAAATATTTTTGAGCTCCAACCGAAATTCTGACCGAATGACGGAACACAAAGAACAAGGCTGAAGAAAATCAAAATAAAAGCTGCTCCGAGGCTGTCGAAATTTTCCGTTTTTTTGCGTTCATGCACACTCTTGTCACGGATTACAAGGCAAAGCAAAAATATAACAGCCGAAATTGCCACGCAAACCCACATCATTGCTCTCCAGCCGTATTTTTCGATAATCAGCCCACCGACAGTCGGCCCAAAAATAACGGCTACACTCGAAATGAACATATAAAAAGAAAAGCCTTTTGCGATTTTATCCGTCGGAAACTCCGTTACAATGTAAGACATAACCACCGGTGCAATAGCGGCAGTTCCGATTCCCACGATAAAACGGGCAACGAGCATAAAAATCAACGATGGGGCAATCGCAGTGAGTATATTACCGAGGGTGAAAACGGCAATGCCTATCAAAAGAGTCACTCTGCGCCCTATCATATCCCCAAGCTTGCCGAGAACCGGTGCAAATGCCGCAGTTGACATTGCCATTGCAAGTGCTGTCCATGTCGTATTGTTATAAGGCAGATTTAAATCCTTGACAAAAGCCGGAGCAAACACCGTCACAAAGCCACCCACTATGCCAACCAGAAGAGCCGCAAAGGCATAAGGGACAAAGCCTTTAACATACTGCCTGTTATTATTTTTTTCCATATAGTCACTTCCATTCCGTCAATAGTATAACCGCTTTAAGATGTATTTATTTAATTTTTTTCGGGCATACTTTAACAGAAAGGAGGATTTGCATGATGATGCACTTTTATATTTGTAAGCATTGCGGAAATATAATTGCAATGATCAGAGCTTGCGGAGTTCCCGTGTATTGCTGCGGCGAAAAAATGCAGGAAATAAAGCCCAACACAAGTCAGGCGGCTCAGGAAAAGCACATACCCGTCTATGAGGTAAAGGGGGCAACCGTTACGGTTTCCGTCGGAAAAGCAGAGCATCCGATGACCCCCGAGCATTTCATTGAATGGATATGTCTGGAAACCGAAAGCGGTATTCAGCTGAAAAAATTAAAGCCGAACACACCACCTTGCGTAGATTTTACAATATCGGGTGACGACAAAATCAAGGCAGTATATGCCTTTTGCAATCAGCACAGTCTTTGGAACACACAATAAAGAAAAAAGGAGAACAGCTATGTCAATCATCAACAAAGAGGTTTCCGATTTTAAGGCAAACGCTTTTCATGCAGGAGAATTCAAAACAGTGACAAAGGAGGACTTGCTCGGCAAATGGAGTGTTTTCTTCTTCTACCCTGCGGACTTCACCTTTATCTGCCCGACCGAGCTTGAGGAGCTTGCAAACAAATATGAGGATTTCAGAAATGTCGGCTGTGAAATTTATTCCGTTTCCACCGACACTCACTTTGTGCATAAAGCGTGGCACGATGCCTCCGAGAGAATCAAAAAAATAGACTATCCCATGCTCGCAGATCCCACTCATGCCCTTGCAAAGGATTTTGAGGTTCTCATTGAAGCAGACGGATTAGCCGAGCGAGGCACTTTCATCATCAACCCCGACGGCAAAATTGTCGGCTACGAGGTAACAGCCGGAAATGTCGGCAGAAACGCAGACGAGCTTTTTCGTAAGGTTCAGGCGTGTCAATTTGTTCACGCACACGGCGATCAGGTTTGTCCTGCCAACTGGAAGCCCGGTGCCGAAACACTCAAGCCGAGTCTTGACCTTGTAGGTCAGCTTTAATGGGCGTGGAAAATATCAATCCCGATAATTTATACGATGTGATAATAATCGGTGGCGGTCCGGCAGGACTTACCGCTGCAATTTATCTTGCAAGGGCGAAATACAGAGTTCTTGTTCTCGAAAAAGAGCAATTCGGCGGACAGATAACCATCACACATGAGGTTGTGAATTATCCGGGCATAGAAAAAACAAGCGGAAAAGAGCTGACGGAGACAATGCGCAGGCAGGCTGAGTCCTTCGGTGCAGAGTTTTTATCGGCACAGGCAAACAGCTTAGATGTAAATTCAGTTCTTAAAACCGTTCACACAAGCCGTGGTGAATTTCAGTGTTTCGGTATTCTCATAGCCACGGGCGCACATCCGAGAGCAGTCGGCTTTAAGGGTGAGGAGGAATACAAGGGACGGGGTGTTGCCTACTGTGCCACCTGCGACGGGGAGTTTTTCACCGGCAAGGATATTTTCGTCATCGGCGGAGGCTATGCTGCCGCTGAGGAAAGTGTATTTTTAACTAAATTTGCCCGTCATGTAACTATTTTTCTTCGTGGCGAGGATTTCACCTGTGCGGCATCGGTTGCCGACAAGGCAAAAAGCAATGATAAGATAACCGTAGTACCCAACACTGTTGTTGAGGAGGTATCGGGCAAAAACGGCCTTGATTATATCAGATATAAAAACAACAAAACAGGTGAAGTTACAGAGTATAATGCAAGTGGCGATGACACCTTCGGTGTGTTTGTCTTTGTCGGCTATTCTCCCGACACCGAGCTGATAAAGGATATTGCAGAGCTTAACGAACAGGGCTATATTGTTACAAATTCGAGCAAAAAGACCACCATCGACGGCATCTATGCCGCAGGAGATGTATGCATTAAGCCCTTGCGTCAGGTTATCACAGCCACGGGCGACGGAGCAATTGCCGCCACGGAGCTTGAAAAATATGTTGCGCAAATGCATCTTAAAACAGGTATTCTGCCAAAGCCTCCTGCCGTAATGCCGGAAAAAGAGGTCGGCTCGGCAAAAAGCGTAAAAGCCACCGACTCAACCGACGAGCTTTTCAATGAAGAAATGAAGAATCAATTAAACGGTGTATTTGAAAAGCTGCAGCAAAGCCTTATATTAAAGCTGTATCTGGACAGCCGACCCGTTTCAAGTGAATTGAAGGACTTTATAAGCAAGCTTGCAGGACTTTCGGACAAGCTTTCGGTGGAAGCCTCCGACACAAATGCGGAAAGCGACTTTGCTCCTTGTGTGCGTGTTTTTCTCGCAGACGGCAGAGATACGGGCATCGCTTTTCACGGTGTTCCCGGTGGACATGAGTTCACCTCATTCGTGCTTGGACTTTATAATGCCGCAGGTCCCGGTCAAAATACAGACGATGCACAAAGAAAAGAAATCAGCGAGCTGAAAAAACAGGTTGACATGAAAATTCTTGTGTCGCTCAGCTGCACCATGTGTCCCGATCTGGTAACAGCGTGTCAGCGCATCGCAACACTCAACGAAAACATTCGTGCCGAGGCTTACGACCTCAGACATTTTGAAAAGCTGAAAAAAAGGTATAATGTCATGAGTGTTCCCTGCCTCATCATCAACGATGACAATGTGTTTTTCGGAAAGAAAAACATAAATGAAATCACACAGCTGATTAAAAAGTGCAGCATTTAAAAGACGGAAATTGAGCAGTGAAAAGGAAAACAACGCCGAAGCCCTTGTGAATCAAGTGCTTTCGGCGTTGTTTTTGGCAGCCCCTGGGGGAATCGAACCCTCAACTAACCCTTAGGAGTACCGCCCGGAACGATTTTTTACGCACTAACCAAAGCAAACAAATCCAGTAAAATC
>CAZBFI010000083.1:0-8462 GCA_964491165.1 uncultured Faecalibacterium sp. | reverse complement strand
TCTTACATTCGTCACCGGCTTTTACGGTTGTTGTTGTGCCGTCCGGATTTTTGAAAGTATAGTCATAACCCCAAACGCCGAGGAAACCGACGGTTGCGCCTGTTTCAGCGTTAGCCTGTGCGGTGAGTGAGTTAAGAAGAGTACCAAGGTCGTTTGAAACAAGAATTCTGTCGAGGTCCTCAACAGCGTCTGTCATAAGCTTTGAAATTTCGTTAAGGTTGAGCTTATTGCCGTTAGCCTGAACAAGCTCAACATCGTTAACAAAGTCACGGACTTTATCAAGACTCATGTTGCCGATACATGATTCCCAGCCGTAAGCGGAATAACGATTGCTATCCTGCTTGAGAATATAATCGAGAACCTTCTTGTCTGATGTTAAGGCGGTTGAGTCGGTGTAAGCAAGATTTCTGAGGTTATTAAGACCTGCTTTGAATTCTTCAGCTTTCTTAACATAACCGTTTGCGCCATAAACCTTATCTGAAAGAGCAGATAATTGCTCAAGAGTAATCTGACCCTCGCCTGCGACATAAGCGGGAGCTTCATCAAGGAAGGAAGCAACAACATTGTATGTAGCTGTGCCTTTTGTGCCGAGAGCAGTTTCTGTTGCACCTGCTCTTTGAAGGATACCCTCAAAGTTGAAGTAAGCAACCTTACCTGCTTCCATGTAATAAGTATCAACGAGCAGAAGCTGATTATAAACGGATTCGATTGCAGCAGCTTTGATGTTGTTGTAATACTCAGCATAAGCATCAATGCCGTCGGGATAAATTGCTTCATAAACAGCCTGCATTGAATCAGTGTTCTTGAGCCTTTCAGCACTCTGATAAAGAGGTCTGAACTGTTCTGCAAGCTCTGTTAAGGTTTCGTAGTTACGACCGGCAAGGATCTTTGTAGCCATGATGTTATCCATCTTAGCCTTATCGTCCTGATAGCTCTTGCCGAAAACATCGAGTGAAACTTCACCGATCTTGTTTGAAACCTTGTTGTAAAGCTCTTCGGTGATAGCGTTGCCTGCTTGCGACTTGCTTGCGGCGATGTCGTCAAAGCTTGCACCTGAAAGAACATAAGTGTCAATCTTAGAGATTAAGTCACTTGCTTTTGTTACCCAAGCTGCATTTGTTGCATATTCGGGTGTATCTTCCCAAACTTCGTTTTCACGATCGCCTGTGATAACATCAGCTGAATTTTTAAGTGAATCTGCTTCTGTTGCAACTTCAACAAGCTCGTCTGCGAACATAACGGCATAAGCCTGACCGATCTTAATGCCAAGCTCTTTAAGATATGCTTCGACCTTGTAGCCGTTTGTTCCGATGTAGTCGGCTTCTGTTTCATTCATGATCTGAATGACGAGAGGGCCGAACTGATGATCTTCGATTTGAGCAACAACTGCGTTAACGGACTGTCTGTGAGCGAAAAGCTGTTCAGCCGTCATTGCAGAAATATCTGTTGCAAGAAGAGCGTCGAGCTGATCCTTGAAAGCAACTGCATCCGGCTCTGCCTGGGCACGAGCACCTGCAGACTCATACCATGCTTTTGTCTCTTTATATGTCTTAGCAACTTCGGGTGCAACATAGTGATCCCAGATTTCAGCTTCTGTGTAGCCGAGACCTGCGATTGCCATTGTTGTGTCGAAAAGTGCAAGAAGCTTGGTGATTGCACCGAGCTGTTCGGAAGTGAGAGATGCAGCAGCGAACCATATCTTAAAGGTTCCTGCATCATATTCAGAGGGGACATTCTGACCGATACACCATTCGAGAACCTCTTTGATAACATTGAGGTCTGTGCCTGCCTCAATGTAGTTTGTGGCAGTGAAGCTGATGTCGTCAGCTGATGAAAGAGTATAACCGGTAGCAAGCTCACCCTTAGGAGTGAACTTCAATGTTGCGGTTGAATATGTCTTTTCAGCTTGAATGTCGGCAACCTTGTCCCATGCGAGCAGGTCAAAACCTGTGCCGATTTCGAGGGTAACGGTTTCCTGAGTTGCAAAAATACCCGTTGCACTTGAGCCAAACTTGTAATAGTCAAGAATAGCATAGTAATCAGCAAGCTTCTGACCATTTGAAGTTGCAAAGCCCTGGGCATCTTCCTTGATTTTCTCAACAAGATCGTAGTATGTCTTATTGGTACTGAAAGTACCCTTGGCATACTCTGCAATCGCTCTTGAGAGAGCAACCCAACCTCCATTCAAAGTGTCACGTTTGACAACCCATTTGCTGCCGTCCTTGACAGGAACGCCGGAGGTGTCCGGATCGACCGTAGCCGTAGCCTTGTCGATGGCATCCATAAGGCTGTCGTAGTGCATTGCAATTGTGCTGTAAATGTCGTCGGTATCATCGGTTGCCGCAAACACGCCGAAAGACACTGAGACACTGGACATGATCATGATCATAGCCAACAGCAAACTTAACGCTTTTTTACCAACTTTCATAAAATTTTCCTCCTTAAATGAAAGAATGTATATATCGCTAAATAGGATTTTCCCTATAAATACATAACGCATTTCAGTGAATTTACCTGAAAATAGGTAGAATTCACCCATAGAGACACCTATAACTGTAGTAAGTATATCATTTGAAAGCTACTTTTTCAATATTTTTTTTAAATTTTTTTTAATTCTACATTTTGCATAGATGTGTGTTTTTGATTTTGTTGAGTTTTACTTATATTACAATTTAGCAAAAACAGTTGCTGAACTGTTGCTTTAAAGCTTGGATAAGTCTATGTAGTGGTGCGAAAAAAAGGCTACACTACATAAAGGATAAAATGTAATTTTTCATCTGATTTTTCCTCAAAAGCACAATTTCAGCACTCTGACTTGCCACCTTGCACCTAAAAGGTACACAGCTACGCATTAGGCTGACGCAGAAATCCCAAAAGCTTATTCTTTGCAAAAAAAGAAAGGGTTTCTTCCGACTTTTACATCGAAAGAAACCCTTGGTTATTTTATTCGGTTTGGATTATCAGTCCGTTTTCCTTAGCCGTACATCGGGTCGGGATTCTTGCAGCACTTGAACTCGCCTGTGAAGAGCTTGATGATCTTGTGGAAGAATCTGAAGATTACGCCCCAGAGGTTGTCACGGTGACAAGCGCAGGTGCAATCTGCACGGTCTGTGTAATCATATGAACCCTCAAGGTTGCCATTGCCGGCATTTGTGAGAGTGACTTCCTTTCTCTCGCCGTCAATGATTACCCAACAGCTGTAACCCGGAGCATCAACACTGCCAACAGCAGTTGCGACACCGTTTGCATTTGTTGTCACAAATACGGATTCACCGCCAAGCTTCGACTGAATTTCAACCTGAACGCCCGACTTGGGTGCGCCGTTGTGAGTGACAGTAACCTTGATTGTGATTGAATCGTCAACATACTTGAGTGTTTCTTCATAAGATGCCGTACATCTCTTGCCGTCAACGATGTTCTTACACTGATACTTGATATATCCGTCCTTAGTCGGTGTTGCATCCTTCTTGTCGATTACTTCATAATCGTGAGCAAGAGGTTTGCCCATTTCAACCGTGTAGTTGTAACCGCAACCGTCGAATGTACAGGTATACTTGATGCCCTTACCATGCTGGCAGGTAGCCTCGTCAACTGTTACACCGCTGTCAAATGTATGCTCACCCTTGGTGAATACTGCGGTCAGATATACATCACCCTGGATGTTTTCAACAGTGTTTACGCCTGCTTCAAGAGCTGACCACTTGCTGAATGTGTAATGTCCGTTACGGTCGGAAGCCTTAACCGGTGTTGCACCACCAAAGCTTACACTGCTTCCTGCCGGTACATTCTTGTGAGCCTCGATGACATTGTTTGCATCGTAAGCAAAGATAACTGTGTACTTTCTTGCAGTTGAAGTGAACTTTGCAACGAAGTCAACATTTGCCTTAACTTCATAGCTGTTGAAGTCAACCAAGGTTTCACTTGCATCACCCTTAACGAACCAGCCTGCAAATGCATAGTCGTATTCGGTTGTGGAATCCTTTGAGGGATTTGCGGGGAGACTTGTGATCTTTGAACCCCAAGTGATATAGTTGATTGTCTTGATTGCTGCTTCATCGGAAGCGTTAACAAAGAACTTAGCTGTGAACTTGCTTGCAAATTCCTGTGTAAGTCCGCAGTTTTCGTTCTGGCAGGTTTCGTTATACTTGCCGGTTTCTGCATCGTAAATCGGTGTGCCGAAATTATGGCCGAGTGCCGAGTTAGGCTCAACGGCAGTGTAGCTGTAACCGCATTCCGAACACTTCCAACCGATAACTGCATTGCTTGTGCAGGTTGCGGGAACTGAGGTTTCTTCATCTTTCACATATCTGTGGTTTACAATGATGAAGTTGGGTGTTGTATAGATGTTGCTTTCAACACTCTTGAGCTGCTCAGCCTTGTTCCAATTCATGAAGAAATAGTGGCCGCTGCTTGTGGGTGCTTTTTCGGGACGTATTTTGCAATCTCTTGCCTGTGTGCCGGCTTCAACCATAAAGGTTTCAAAGATGTCGGACTTAGTGTTAGCGTATGTTACGGCATACTGCTTTTTAACTGCCTTATATGTTGCAATAAAGTTGACATCTGCGTCAGCGATTGTATAGGCGTTGTTGTCTGCACCATAGGTGACATCAGCGAGCTTCCAGCCTGCAAATACATATTCGTAAATTGCATCGCCTGCCTTTGCCGGAGCGTCCTTAAGCAGAGTGACTGTGTCGCCGTTGTGGAGATAACCGACCTTCTTATACTGAGTCAAGCCGTCTTCCTTATAATATGTGATTGTGTAGTTGATATACTTTTCTGCAAAGACTGCGTAATATTCTGCACTTTCGGTTGTTACTTCGATCGGGAACTTAACCTCGGTGTAAACGAACGGATCTTCAGTTGTACCTGCACCGGTTCTTGTTGCCCAGTAAGCGAATGAATATTTGTAAGTGTCATTTGCAGCCTTAGTCGGCTCTGTTACTTCAAGAGAGCTGATTGTTTCACCGATGAAGGTGCTAACAACCTGATCTTCTGTTGCTTCTGCCTTGAAGGTAACTGTTGCTTCTTCCTTAATGCCGTCTGCAAGCTCTCTTTCCTCTGTCTTGCCGCAGCCGTTGTTACACTTGTAGTTCTGGAACCACTTGGTTACACCGTCAACATCCTTCTTGAACGGCTCACCGACGGCTTTCCATGCGTGGCCGAGTGCGGGAATTTCAACAGCTTCACCGATATCAACACCGCAGACTGAGCAGGTGAGAATCTTTGAGCCTTTTTCTTCACAGGTTGCTTGTGTAATAACTCTGTATTCGCCCTCTGTATGACCGAGTGCGGGAAGAATTTCATCAACAACCTCGATACCACAGTATCTACACTGCTTAACCTTCTGACCGTCAGTTGTACAAGTCGGCTCGTCGCCCTTCTTGACTTTTGCACGGTAGAACTTATGAGCTTCGGAATCTGTTGCGATTTCTTCTGTGACTCTTGCACCGCAGACAGTACAATCCTTGTGCTTTTCGCCTGTTGCAGAGCAGGTTGCAGCCTTGTCAATTACCCATGCGTCTTCTGTTGTGTCATCGCCGTTTGAGTCCTTAACCTTTGCGAAGGTGTGAACACCGCTTGCCTTAAGATGTGCAAGATCATCTGCTGTTACGCTTTCCCATGTGCCTTCCTGAGTACCCTCACCGGCAACATATTTCTTAGCCTGAGCGAGTGTTTCTGCCGAGTCGGTCGGCTTGAGTACGAGTGTACCGCCACAACCGTTTGAGCAGGTATAAGTTCTGTAACCGTCAACTATGCAGGTTGCAGCCTTTTCGGTGTAGTTTGCCGAATAGTTGTGACCCAAAGCTGTGAGTGTTTCGACATTAGCCTTAACACCGCAGACTGTACAAAGGTCATATCTTGAGCCGTCAGCCTTGCAGGTTGCGGAAACTGTGTAATTTCTGAAAGTATGGTTGCCCTTGATTTCAAATGATTTTGTTGTCTTGTTGCCGTTCTTATCTGTAACGGAAACATTGTGAACACCGGCAGCAGTTACATCAAGCTTGCCGTCTGTGAGAGTTACAGCCTTTCCGTCGAGAAGAACTGTGAAACCATCGTGGTCATCTGTAACCTCGACTGTTGCTTTTTCACAGAACTTTGTGCCGTAGCCGTCACCTGAAACAGTGATTGTTGCAGCTGTTGAGCCATAATGGAACTTGCCTGAGCTGAAATAAAGCACATTGCTTTTTCCGTTAACCATACGGTCGGAAACTCTGACATAGATGATGTATTCTTTATTGTTTTCAAGTCCAAGCTCACCGAGAATACCGGTTGCGTTTGCATTGTAGCCGGCAATGACAGCTTCAACTTCCTTGTCGATTTCAAGCTTCTTTGCGTTGTTTTCAGCAAAAGCTTCATAGTCAGCCATTGTCAGACCACGGCTGATAAGAGACTGCTCAAGAACGCCCTGCTTGACTGAATCGTAATTATAAACATTTTCCCAGTCACTGATTGTTAAGGGATCTTCAACAATGTTTTCTGTAACGAAGTAGTCGATAAGGCCAACGCCTCTTGAATACTCTGCGTCAATATTCCAAGGTGTTGAGGGTGTGCCTATATCCTCTGCGTTAACGATTGTGTTTGTTGACGGGCCGACATAGATAACCTCGTCATAGTTGATTCCTGTTGTGTACTGATTGTCGCTCCATCTTGTGTCACCGACATAAATCTGACCGGTCGGCTTGCTTTCATCGGGAATGGGGCCAACTTCTACATTATAGTCAATAAGGTTACAAGCGTCGGAATCACACTTCATGTTAACATAACCGACTTCTGTGCAGGTCGGGTCTTTAACGATTTCATAAATCTGCTTGTTATGTGCCTCGGCATTATATACAGGCTTAACGGAGATGTTATCTGTTACATTTGTTACAGCATTTCCGTCAAGTGTTGTCCAGCCGGTGATATTGTAGTGATTATCTTCGTCGGCTGACTTATAAGCGCTTGACTCGAATACATCTGCGTAAGAAGCGAGAGCCTCACCGTAAGGAACCT
This sequence comes from uncultured Faecalibacterium sp., assembly GCA_964491165.1. Lineage (GTDB taxonomy): Bacteria > Bacillota > Clostridia > Oscillospirales > Acutalibacteraceae > UBA6857. The sequence continues at coordinate 1,469 of CAZBFI010000083.1, read as the reverse complement.
TTGTTTCACCGATATAGGTTGTTCCGTTTTCCTTATAGAACTTAACTGTGAGAACATTAGCCTCTTGTTCAAATACAGGGTAGAAGTAAAGAGGTGTTGTGCCCATCTTCATACCACGGACAAACTTAACAGCGTTTGCTTCATCAACCTCTTGACCATTTGCGTCGATGGGCTTGCCGTACTCGTTACACTGAATCCAGCTCTTAAGAACCCAAGTGTAGCCCTCGTCTGCCGGAGCATCGCTTACAGGTGCATCAAAGAATGCCTGCTGAATCTTTTCCTGATATGTATAGTTTGTTTCGGTAAGAACGGTCTTGTCATCCTTCAACCATGTTACCTTGTAGTAATTGTATGTTTTTCTGTAAGCTGCGGTATAAGTTGCATCACCGAGACAAATCTCAGAAACATCGGGTTCCCATGCCTTGAAGTCATAGGTATATGTTTCATCGGGAGCCTTTGTGGGTTCTTCATTGGGAACTTTGATCTCATCCCCGTAATGATATTTCTTTTCGCTGACAACAACATCTTCGTTAACAAACTTAACTGTGTATTCCTTATAAACGATAGCAAATGTTGCATAAAGCTTCATATCGCCCGTGACTTTATCTTCACCCGGTTTGATTGCATTATTTCCGTTGAGGCTATCGCTCCAACCGACAAATGTGTAATCACCGATCAAGTCGGATTCCTTTGTGGGAGTGCCATAGTTTTCTGTTTGAAATTTGGGAATTGTCTCACCGACAAAGATACAGTTATCCTTACCGTTAAGTGAATAAATTTCTTTGCCGTCATGGTCATAGAAAGAAATGTTAGCGTAATCTTTCTTAGTGTAGATTGCGTGATACTCTGCGTCACCTGTTGCAGTTGCTACTACTACCGGTGACCAACCTGCAAATGTGAAGAGTGAAGTGTCTGTATCAATTGTCTGATCGACTTCGGGAACAGTAACATTTGTGTTATGCTTATAAATGTTGTTGCCTTCATTTAAAAGCTTGCCGTCCTTGTCATAGAAGTTGATTGTGTACTTAGCAGCTTCGCCCTCATCGTAATGAGCTACAAGTGTCATGTCACCGGTAACGACGATTGAATCAAGAGCTTTAACTTCCGAATCCGAACCGACAGTCCAACCGTCGATATAATGTCTGTAACCGTTTGCAGTGTAGTTATCCTTGATTGATTCGGGCATAACGATGCCTGCGTGCCAGGTGTAATTGTCAACAGTTACCGATTGCGGTGTGCTGTTGTCACCTGTATAGTTAAAGGTTACCTTGTATTTACGCGGGGTCATTCTGAATACAGGTACATAAGAAGCATTGCCTCTTACAGTAAATTCGCTGACATCCTTTGAATAGTAGGAAATAGCTGCGCCGTCCTCGTTCTTGTCTTCGTTGTCAACGGCATAGAAATCCTTACCGATATTGTTTGCCCAACCGATGAAATCATATTCGTATCTGTCATCAGTTGCCTTT
>CAZBFI010000082.1:0-8749 GCA_964491165.1 uncultured Faecalibacterium sp. | reverse complement strand
GTGAAGCCCTGAGGAACGGGAAGACCGAGGTTTGTCATCTCAGCGAGGTTTGCACCCTTACCGCCGAGGAGCTCTCTCATGTTTCCGTTGCCTTCTTTGAAAAGGTATACCCATTTCTTAGCCATTGGAATCTCCTCCTAAAAAATAATTTACTGAAATATGGCTGAAAACACGCTCTTTAACAAAAGCGTACTTTCACTCCTATAAATTTTAACAAATCAAACAGAAAAAGTCTATTGTTTTTTTACATATAGATTGACAAAATTTCCTGTCAAATTTGTCAAATTTTACACAAGTTTATCCTGCAACGGTTGAAGCACAAAAAAATGTGTTAAATTTTTGATTTTTTAGTGGAAAAGCATAAAGCTTTGTGATACAATAATAAACTGAAAATGGGCGAGTGTAATTAAATTCACATAAGGAAGTGTTTTTTTCATGAAAAAGGTTCTCATTGCAGCGTGCTGCGTGCTTGCGATTCTTGTCGGTATTATTATTTTCGATGCCGTCAAAACAAAGCGTGACGATAAAGCCGTGGGAAATGCCACGGTGGGAAATGTTGAACAGACTGCCGAACAGACCGAAAGCATAACTGAAACCGAGTCAACAAAGCCCGGTGAGATAGTCACTAAGGACAGAAACGCCATCATTAATTTTACAATGCCTCTTTATTACTTGGAGGATAAATACAAAAATGACCTTGACCTTTTCTGCAAGGAAAACAATTATATTTCCTGCACTGTTGACGAAAAGGCTCAGACCTTCACCGTGACGATGAACGGCATGACCCACGATTTTATGCTTACGAGTGTCGGAATACAGGTCATTAAAAATCTTGTGAATGTGATTGAGTCGGATAAATATCCGTTCTTTAAAAAGCTCAGCGCATATAACGACAATTTTTCCGAGATTACGGTTTCGGTTGACAAGCAGGCTTACAGTGCCTCAACAGATAAGGAATCCTTCATGGCTTACATAGCCGGCTGCGGAATTTATTATCAGCTTTACACAGTCTCGAATGAATATTCCTGCAAGGTTATCGTTCAGGATATTGCCGACGGAAGTGTTCTTGACGCAAAACTTTTCAAGCAGAATAATTCAGGTGTGATTTCCTGACAGAATAACAGGTGAGAAAATGAGTTTTATTGAATTTGATTCGGTTTACAGAAGATATCATACGGGTGAAATTACAATTCCTGCGGTTGACGGAGTGAGTTTCAAAATCGAAAAGGGTGAATTTTGCCTTATTGTCGGAACAAGCGGTGCCGGAAAAAGTACGGTGCTTAATATTTTGGGCGGAATGGACAGTTGCGATGAGGGCAAGGTCAGAGTCGGAGGAAAATATATCAACGAGCTTGACAAAAACGCACTTGTTGATTATCGCAGATATGATGTCGGCTTTATTTTTCAGTTTTATAATCTTGTTCCGAATCTTACGGCATTGGAGAATGTTGAAATTGCAACTCAAATGTGCAAAAATGCCATTGAGCCGTCAAGAATTTTGAAAAGTGTCGGACTTAAAGAAAGAATGGACAACTTCCCCTCACAGCTTTCCGGTGGTGAACAGCAAAGAGTATCTATTGCAAGGGCACTTGCGAAAAAGCCGAAGCTTTTGCTTTGCGATGAGCCTACGGGCGCTCTTGATTACAAGACCGGCAAGCAGATTCTTTCACTCTTGCACAGGACTTGCCGTGAAACCGGCACAACCGTTGTTTTGATTACCCATAACAGTGCACTTTCCGCGATGGCGGACAGAATTATTACTATGCGTTCCGGCAGAGTGGTGCAAATTGCCGTCAACGATCGTCCCGTACCTGTTGAAAGGTTAGAATGGTAATGATTTAAGGAAGATGTATATATGAAAATAAACAAGATTTTAATTACTGATGCCATACGCACTATCGAAAGAAGTCAGTCGAGATTTATTTCCATCATTGCGATTGTTGCTCTGGGTGTCAGCTTCTTTGTCGGCACAAATGCGACTGCGCCCGATATGCGTGACACCTTTGCAGAGTATCTGACAAGGACAAACAGCATGGATGTGCGGGTTGTTTCAACCTCCGGAGTCACCGACGATGACATTGCAGTGATTTCTTCGATAAATGGTGTTGAAAGTGCCGTCGGTCAAAAGTTTATCGACGGAGTTGTTAAGATCAACGGGGAAAACATCAGTGATATCGACGGCTCGGAGCTTGCAATCAGAGCCATTGCCCTTGACATGAATGCCGTTTATGCCAACGCATCGGGTAAGGCGGACCCGTCTTATATGAACAGACCCGAGCTTATCGAGGGAAGCTGGCCCACAGCACCGAATCAATGTCTGGTTGATGCGAGTATGCTTTCCACACCGGAGGAATTTCAAATTGGTGCAACGCTGAAAATTCAGGGTGACGGTGTTGACATCACCTCATCACTTGTGAACACCGAATACACAATTGTCGGAATTATACGCAGTCCTCTGTTCATTTCTTATGACAGAGGCTCTTCAACTGTCGGCACGGGAAAGCTCGGAGCGTTTTGCTATGTTCCGGCGGATAATTTTCTCAACGATTACTATTCGGCAATGTACATTAAAATTGCCGGAAGTGAAAATTATGACCCTCTTTCCGATGAATATAAAGCTTATGTGAAAAGATATACCGATTATATTTCACAAATTTCAACCGAAATTCTCGCTCAGCGTACAGATGGCTTAAAGGCGGAATACACCGTCAAGGTCGCAAATGCCGAAAGCGAGTATGCAACCGCAAAGGCAGACATTGACCTTCAGCTTGCAAATGCAAAGGCACAGGTTGATCAAATTCTCGACATGGCGGAAAACGGTGATCAGAAGCTTGTTGAATATAAGACTCAATATAATGAAAAGGCTACACAGGCGGCACAGACCATTGACGCAAGCAAGCTTGAGCATTCAACACAGTATGCCGCATGGGAGGCAAAGCGTAACGAATATAACGAGGCGATGGAAAAGGTCAACAAATATTCCAACGCCGAAACACAGCTTGAAACCGCAAAGACCGAATATAATGTTGCAAGCTTGCAGGTTAACACTCTGCTGACAACCGTCTCTTATTTTGAAGAGCTTGTCGCAACGACCCGTTCGGCAATGGATCAGTTCAATCAGACTCAGGACAGCACCGTCGGTGACATCATCAACCGCTTTGAGCAGTCGGGGCTTGTCGGAGCTGAGGTTGATCAGATCATTTCATCAATCAACTCAATGACTGCTGTCGGCACGGCAGAGGAAATGATGGCTTACATGGAGCCGCAGCTTCAAACCTTTGAGGTTAAGCTTGCCTCATCAAAGGCAGAGCTTTCCGAGGCGAAAACACAGCTTGCCGAAAAGAAAGCGGAGCTTGACAAGGCGCAACAGCTTGTCAATGAGCTTAAAGCACTTGAGCCAAAGCTTAAACAGGCTAAGCTTGAGCTTGACGAGGCTGAAAAAAAGCTGACCGAGGCAGGCTATGACATACAGTTCGGTGAGCTTGAGGTTCTCTCACAGCTTTCCGACATGAAAAATCAGATAAATGCTTACGAGACCAATCTCGCAATGGCAAAGGAAAAAGCGAAAACCGTCGAAGCGGAATACGAGACGGCGAAAAATGAGGCCAACACAAAGCTTGAGCAGGCAAAAAATCAGCTTGAAGAGGCAAGAAGCTTCCTTTTGAACCTCGACAACGCCAAGTGGTATGTTCATTCAAGAGAGGACGCACTTCTCGGTTATGAGGATTACGCACAGATGGCTGACCGTATGGCAGCGATTTCTCTGATTTTCCCGTGGTTTTTCTTCATCGTTGCCGCTTTGGTTTGCCTTAACACGATGACGAGAATGATCGAAGAGGAAAGAACGAGGATAGGAACATTTAAGGCGCTCGGCTTTAAGGACAGCGAGATCATGGCAAAGTATCTCATTTTTGCTTTTCTCGCCTCTGTAATCGGCTCGGTTTCCGGTTCGTTTTTGGGCTGTGCCATGTTCCCGATGATGTTTGCAACGGCATTCAATATCCTTTTTGCAATGCCGCAGCTTGTAATAACCTACCGTTTTGCTTTTGCAGTTCCCGGTATTCTTATTTCAATCGCAACAACTGTTTTCGCAACATGGTATACCTGTTACAGCAATTTGAAGGTTGTACCCTCCTCACTGATGCGTTCAAAAGCACCCAAGTCGGGAAAGAAGATTTTCCTTGAAAGGTTCACTTTCATCTGGTCGCATCTCAATTTCACCTGGAAGGTTACAATGCGTAATGTTTTCAGAAACGGAAAAAGATTTTTCATGGCAACAATGGGTGTTGCCGGCAGTACGGCACTGCTTCTTGCGGCATTCGGACTTGACAGCTCGATTGATCGCACGCTACAATATCAGTTCACCGATGAGGACAGCGTTTGGCAGTATGATATGCAGGTTGTGCTTAACGGAGGCTATGACACCACCGTCGCAAATTGTGATGTCTTGGAGCTTGTGAGAAGCAATCCGAATGTTTCTTCAGCAATGCTCAGCTATATGACCGTTTATAACTCAACGAGTGCAAACAGTGATGAGCTTCTTGAAACTTATATCATGGTTCCCGAAAATGCCGAAGAGCTTAACGGCTACATCAATTTGAGAAGCAGGGAAACAAAAACGCCCTATACTCTAAACGCAAGCGGAGCTATCATCACCGAAAAGCTTGCAAGCACACTCGACATCGGTCCGGGTGATGTGATACGCATTATGGTCAATGACGAGCAGGGGGTTAATGTTCCCGTTTCGGCAGTCACGGAAAATTATGCATTACATTATATTTATATGTCAAAGGATGTTTATTCCGCTGTTTTCGGCTCGAATCCCGGATATAACTATATAACAGCTAACTTAACCGATCAGCAAATGGAAGGCGCTTTAAAGGCTCAGCTTGCAAAAGAGCTTATGGGTGAATACGAAATAAGTGCAGTTGCTTATACGAGTCAGGTCGAAACCTCTTTCCAGAATATATTGGATTCGATAGGCATCGTTATTGTTATAATTATAATCTGTGCCGGACTTCTCGCATTTATTGTGCTTTATAACCTCTCCATCATCAACATCACCGAGAGAATCAAGGAGATTGCCACAATCAAGGTTCTCGGCTTTGATGATTTGGAGGTATCGGCTTATATTTTCAGAGAAAATATCATTCTTTCCGTTATCGGTATCATCGAAGGTCTGATTTGCGGAGTAATACTTCACTGGTTTGTTATCAATCTTGCTGAGGTTGATATCATAATGTACGGCAGAGGAATTTCCGTGGCAAGCTTCCTTTATGCTGCCGCTTTAGCCTTTGTTTTTTCAATGACAGTCAACCTTGTGCTTCACAAAAAGCTCAAAAAGGTCGATATGGTCGAATCACTCAAGTCAATCGAATAATTTATTTATATAAGGAGATGAGAATATGCCTCTTTGCAATATGAAGGATTTGCTCAAAAAGGCAGAACAAGGAAACTACGCTGTCGGTTCGTTCAGCGTGGCAAACATGGAGATGATTCTCGGCGTTGTGAAAGCCGCCGAGGAGACAAGATCACCGATTATTTTACAGATAGCTGAGGTCAGGCTTAATCACTCGCCGCTTCATGTTATCGGCCCTGCAATGCTTGCAGCCGCCAAAAACGCAACTGTTCCCGTTGCCGTTCATCTTGACCACGGCACAAGCCTTGAATGTATCGGACAAGCATTAAGGCTCGGCTTCACTTCCGTTATGTTTGACGGCTCACACCTGCCTTTTGAAAAGAATGTTGAAATGACAAAAGAGGTTGTTGCCATGGCAAAAAGCACCGGTGCCGCAGTTGAAGCGGAGATAGGCTGTGTCGGTGGAAGCGAGGACGGAAGTGTTGACATTGCAATGAGATGCACTTCACCCGAACAGGCAAAGCTTTTCAGCGAAAGAACAGGTGTTGACTGCCTTGCAATCGCCATCGGCAATGCCCACGGCTTTTATAAGCAAGCACCCGAGCTGCGCTTTGACATTCTCAAGGAGGTTGACAGAATTGTCGATATACCGCTTGTTCTTCACGGCGGAACGGGAATCAGCGCTGATGACTTCATCCGTTGCCATCAAAACGGTATAAAGAAAATCAACATTGCAACAGCCACCTTTGCCGCTGCCGAAAGGAAGGTCAGAGAGGGCTATGAGGCAGGCGAGATAAACGGTTATTATGACCTGCACACAAGAGAGATTCAAGGTGCGTACGAAAACGCAAAGAAGCACATGGAAATTTTTTATTCCGTCGGTAAGGCAGAATAAATTAAAATAATACATTATTATTGAAAGGACGATTTTTAAATGAAATACGTTGAATTTGACCAAAGCAAGCCCCTTGATGTTATCCCCATCGGCAGAGTTGCCATTGACTTTAACCCGACAGACATGAACAAGCCTCTTTCCGAAAGCTGTAATTTCAACAAGTATGTCGGTGGTTCTCCCGCAAATATTGCCGTTGGTCTTGCAAGACTCGGCAAAAAGGTTGGTTTCATCGGTAAGGTTTCCGATGACCAGCACGGCGATTTTGTTATCGATTATTTCAAAAAAGACGGAATCGACACTTCACACATCTTCAGAGCTAAAAACGGAGAGAAAATAGGTCTCACATTCACTGAGATCAAAAGCCCCACAGAGTCCTCCATTCTTATGTACAGAGATTCGATTGCCGATCTCATGCTTGAGCCGGAAGAGGTTGATGAGGAATACATAGCTTCTGCAAAAGCCATTGTTATTTCGGGTACAGCACTTTCAAAAAGTCCCTCAAGAGATGCTGCATTGAAGGCTATGATGCTTGCAAAGAAGAACAATGTTGTTGTCATTTTCGACATTGACTACCGTGCATACACATGGAAGAACAGCGATGAAATTTCTGTTTACTATCAGCTGGTTGCAAGAAATGCAGACATTATCCTCGGCTCAAGAGAGGAATATGATTTAACCGAAGCAATCACAGGCGTTTGCAAGACCGATGAGGAAAGCGCAAAGCTTTGGCACTCCTACGGTGCAAAGATTGTCATCATCAAGCACGGCAAGGACGGTTCAACCGCTTACACAAATGACGGCATGAGCTATTCGATTAAGCCCTTCCCCGTAAAAGCAATGAAAGGCTTCGGTGGCGGTGACGGCTATGCAAGTGCATTCATCCGTTGCTTGCTTGAGGGCTGGGACATGATTGACGCACTCGAATTCGGAACAGCTTCCGCTTCAATGCTCATTTCAGCTCACAGCTGCTCTGCCGCAATGCCCGGTGTTGAAGCAATTGAAAAGTTCATCAAGGAAGAAAAAGAGCTTTACGGTGAAATGGTTGCAAGAGCATAATTTATGCATAAATGACCTGAATTTTAAAAATAGCTTGATTCGTGAATAAATTTAGGCTATAATTGTAAGCAATTAAAACAAAAGGAGAATCAACATGAACGCATTCGTAACAAAAATCATCGGTTTTTTACTGACGATTGTCACAGCTATGTCAATGGCATTTTCACCCATAACTGAGGAAATCGTTGCTTCAAACTTCGATTATGCAAAGTCATTCGACAAGGTTGCTTATGACAATCAGCTTGTTCCCGAACTTGACACCGATGGAAACTGGACATTCAACACTGACAGAGACCTCAAGGTTGTTCAGCTTACCGACATTCACATCGGTGGCGGTTCAATGAGCAAGGAAAAAGACCAAAAGGCAATGAATGCAGTTGCCGCTTTGCTCGCTTATGAAAAGCCCGACCTTGTTGTTCTGACAGGTGACATGGTTTATCCCGTTCCTTTCCAGTCAGGCACTTTCAACAACTCAATTTCAACTGAAATGCTTATCACTCTCATGGAAACTCTCGGTGTTTATTATGCACCCGTTTTCGGTAACCATGACTCCGAGGCTTACAGCACTCATACAAGAGAAGAAATTGCTGACATGTGGGGAGCAGATGATCTTAAATATTCACTCTTCCAAAAGGGTCCCGAAGATGTTGACGGCTTTGGCAACTATGTTATCAAGGTTAAAAATTCAGACGGAATCGTTAAGAATGCATTTTATCTTATCGACTCACACGATTACACCGACGGTGATATTTTAGGTATTCAGTGGAAGTATGACAACATCCATGAAAATCAGATCGAGTGGTATAAGAACAGCGTTCAGGCAATCGACAGCGCAAACAAGGCTATTGATCCGTCATGTGAAATGTTCTCATCTCTCGCTTTCTTCCACATTCCTCTTGAGGAATATGACATCGCATGGAAGGAATACAAGGCAAATGGCTACAATGACACCGAAAATGTCAAGTATATCGACGGTGGTTATCATGAAGGCGACGAAACGGTTTGTTGCGGTGTTTATCCGGAAAACTTCTTTGAAACTATTGTTGAGCTTGGTTCAACAAAGGGTACATTCTGCGGACATGACCACATCAACAACGCAATCCTTGAATATAAGGGCGTTCAGCTTGTTTATGGCATGAGCATTGACTATCTTGCTTATGTTGATCCTTCGACAGGCAGCATGGGTCCCCAGCGTGGTTGCACCGTTATCAATCTCACACAAGACGGTGAGCTTTCTGTTTCACTTGAAAACTACTATCAGGACAAGTATGTAAGCAAGTACGAAAAAGAAAGCGTTTCAATGGATTGGTAAAACTTCATAAAACAACGCAAGAGGGGCTGTAAAAAAAGCGCAGACCGAATAAAACAATAATTAAATTAGATAAGCTTTCCGTTAGAGAAATCTGACGGAAAGCTTTGTGTTATATATGTGGAATAGG
>CAZBFI010000081.1:0-8959 GCA_964491165.1 uncultured Faecalibacterium sp. | reverse complement strand
AAGGTTAAACATCAAATAAGCCAAAGCAGCAACCTTAGTGATAGCTATGATACCGGCAGCCTGTTCACCTGCACCCTCAACAAGTGCAAGCTCATCCATGTCGATAAGGTTCTCAAGTCCGACAAAGCAAACTGCAAGTGTGCCGACAACATTTTCTTTTGCGATGAAGCCGGTCACAGCAGCAGCGGCAAGCTGCCACGAGAAAACACCGACTATGGGAACAAGAAGATAAGCGAAGGGCGATGCGATGGAAGCGAGAATTGACTGATCGGCTGATTCTGCAACCTGAAGATTCCATGTGAATGTCTGCATAAGCTGAACTGCCATATTGCAAAGCAGGATAATCGTGGCTGCCTTGACAATATATGCCCAGCCTCGACTACACATTGACTTAAACGCACCCCAAAGAGACGGAACCTTATATTCGGGAAGCTCAATGATGAAGAAGGATTTTCTTGCCTTATATCCGACGATTTTGTTAACAAGAAGTGCGCCAAGGAAAATAAGAACAATACCCGAAAAATACATCAGCGTGCTAACCCAGCCTGCATCGTCAAAGAAAGCGCCTGCAAAAAGAGCAATAACGGGAATCTTTGCACCGCAAGGCATGAACGGAGCGAGCATTGCTGTTGCTCTTCTTTCACGCTCGTTACGGATTGTACGGCTTGCCATAATGCCGGGAACAGCACAACCGATAGTGATTACAAAAGGAATAACCGACTTACCGGAGAGACCGACCTTTTTGAAAATCGGGTCAAGCACAACAGCAACTCTTGACATATAACCGCAATCCTCAAGCAAGGCAATAAGGAAATACATTACCATAACAAGAGGCAGGAAGCCTACAACGGCAACTACACCGCCGATGACACCGTCAACAAGGATTGCCGAAAGAAGCGGACTTGCATCTGCAAGAAGCTCTCCGACCCAGCCTTGAAACGCTTCAAGCCAACCGACAAGTAAATCTGCAATCGGAGTTCCGACCCAAACCTGAGAAATCTGGAACACAAGAAACATCACAACGGCAAATATCGGTATACCGAGCCATCTGTTTGTCAAAAAGGCATCAATTTTATCTCCGAAGTTTTTATCCTTAGTTAAAACCTTACGGGTTTCAACTGTTTTCACAATCGCATTGACAAAATCAAAGCGGTTACGGTCTGCTTTTTCAACTGCCTGCTTATCCGTCAGGTTAATATCACCTTGAACATACGGCGGATTTTGTTGCTCATTGACATACTTCACTGCCGTTTCAACAACTGCCTTCAATCCCTCTGCCGAGGTTGAAACTGTGTTGACAACAGGACAGCCGAGCTTTGAGGAAAGAGCATTCACATCAATTTTTGTGCCTTTTTTCTCATTGATGTCACTCTTATTCAAAGCGACAACAACCGGAATGCCAAGCTCCAAAAGCTGAGTTGTGAAGAAAAGGCTACGGCTGAGATTGGTTGCGTCAACAATGTTGATGATAACATCGGGGTTTTCCTTTTTTACATAGGAGCTGGTTATACTCTCCTCACTTGTAAACGGTGACATCGAATATGCACCCGGAAGATCGACGGCAATAAGCTGTTGACTGCCTGCATATATCTTTTTAATCGGATGTTCCTTTTTGTCAACGGTAACACCTGCCCAGTTACCAACCTTTTCATTACGGCCGGTAAGTGCATTGTACATTGTGGTTTTACCTGAATTCGGGTTGCCTGTTAAAGCAATTCTCATGAAGACTCCTCCTTAGATTTTAACTTTATATTTTTCCTTGCAGATAAAGTTACCTTTTTCAGTTAGTGTTGGCTAACTCGCTTATCAAAAAAACAATCAATTGACTGTTTTTATATAACAATAGCCTGTGCCAATTGATTGTCGATGTTATAGCGCCCATCCTTAATTGAAACAACGCAACCGCCTTTCAAGTGAGAAACAACAGTAATACTTTCACCGCTGTAACAACCGAGCGAAAAGAGAAACGAATTCAGCTCCTCGTCAGCTGTTTCAATCTGCCGGATAACATATTCTTTTCCTTCAACTGCATCTTTTAAAGTCATAAATAACACCACAAATTCATATTCTAATTAGTTTAGACTAACTCACTCATCTAATAAACAGTTAGTCTCAACTAACAGTGATTATTATACTATTGGGTCAGCGGTTTGTCAATAGAAAATCTGAATTTTTTTACTTTTTTCCATATTTTTCTTTATCGCTATACATCAAAAATATAAAGGGCTTCTCAAGGACTCGAATGAGTCCGAAAGAAACCCTCTGTATTTTTTATAAGTTCACAGACCTATAATCTTGCTTTAATCAATATTATCGTTGACTGCGTGATTTAAAAGCCTGAACAGCTTTGTAAGCAAGGCTTCAAAATTGTCCGGCTCATCACTTTCCTTGACACCGGCGGCAACCAATGCGTTGTTGACGGAATTGACTGCATCAGTCCAAGCCTGCGAGTCGATAACAGTTTCTTTTTTAAGCTCTTCAACTCTTGCGATTGCAGCTTCTATATCGTCAATTTCTTCTTGAGTGTAAAGTGACTTGTCAGCAGCTCTCCAAAGGTTAATATAGCTGTTAACCTTTTTAACACTTCTTGCTCCATTGAACTGAGGATATGCCTCGGGATTACTGTAAACATCAACCATGTTGTCGTCAATCATAAGCTCTGTTGCAAGGTTGAGAACAACATCGTTACCGGCAAGTCCCTCATGTGACTGACCGTCGAAATACCAAGTTGTGCAAGGATAAAGTCCTGTTGTGGGGTCAACAATTCCGTCGGGTGAAAGGTGGTTGTGGCTCGGATTGTTGCAATATGTTCCGGCTGCCTGATAATCTTCACCCAAGGTTGTGCCGAGAGGTGCAAAGGTTGCACCCATTGATGTTGATGATGCCTGAATAATGCCGTCTGCGTTAGTTGTCTTGTAATCGGCACTAAGTGGGAAGAGTTCAAGATTATAGCAAACGATGTCATAAATCTTGCCGCCCTTTTCAACGATTGAAGCTGAATTTTCTTCAAAGTCGGCTCTTGCCTTCATGAAATCATCAACCTGCTGTCTTATAAGAGCATGATCGTCATCGCTGAGCCAAGTTTCTCTTGCCTGCTCATAATATTTTGTCGGACAAAGAGCCCAAAGCTGAGTTGTGTTTCTGATTGCAGCTTCAACTGCACCGTCACACAAACCGAGAAGTGCCCCAATCATAACATCATTCGGAAGTATGCGAAGAACAATGTTGAGCATATAAGTTGTGAAGGTGTCACCGAGCAAGGTCACAAGGAGCTTTTCATAAAGAGTGTCCTCATCGTAAATGCTCAGGTTACCCGTGAGAACATCACCGACGATATCCGAGCCGTCAATTGCAGGAACAACATATACCATCTTTTTGATAAGCTCATGATCCTGAGGATACTTGTCAATGTAATTTACTGCAATCGTTCCACCGAGACTTATCGGGCAAAGGTTAACCTTTTCTGCACCTGTCTGAGGAAGAACAATTTCAGTGATAAACTTATGAAGTCTGTCTGTTGTTGCCTGAATGTCACCGAGTGAATCGTAGCCGAAATAATAAACCTTATCTTCACCGATGATCTGTCCACCTCTTTCAAGAGGGATCATTCCGTAAATCTTACGCTTAACATCCTGCGGAACCTGTGATAAAGGACACTCGTAGCAAGGCACTTCAACATCGTTTTCATAATTGCCCTCGTTATCCTTATGGATAGCGTAAAGCAGATTATAAGCACCGTCCTTCATTGCCTCTCTCAATCCGTTGTCTCTACGAGTGAGGATTGAATAGAACATATTCGGAAGGATTCTCGAAATAAGTGCACCGACATTGATTTCAAGCGGCCAGCCCGTTACATAGCCACCCTCGTCATCAAGCTTTCTGTTTCCGTCCTCGTCAAGAATGTATGTATCATTCTGTCCGATTCCGTGAATCACAACAATAGGTGTCTTTTTGTCATAATCAGCTTTGTAAGTGTTTTCATCACCTGCATAAGCAACAACGGCAGTTGAAAACAGCATCACAAGTGCAAGAAATAAACTGATTGCTTTCTTCATAAGATCTTCTCCTTTAAATAATTCGATATTTGATTTAATACCGATATGATTTTACAACAGTTTTCAATAATAATCAATATTTTTGTTAAAAATAAATCAAAAAATTATGAATCAATGTGTTTCAAACCAATTTTTACCGGAATTTACATCAACCGTAAGCGGAACTGAAAGCTTACAAGCGTTTTCCATTTCCTGCTTGAGTATCGACTCAACCTTTTCCTTTTCATTTTCGGGACACTCGATAATCAGCTCGTCATGAACCTGCATGATAAGCTTACCATTGCAGTTTTCGTCTTTAAGCCTTTGTGCGACCTTAACCATGGCGATTTTTATTATGTCAGCCGCCGAGCCTTGAACTGGGGCATTTTTCGCAACCCTTTCTCCGAAAGCTTGCAGCATTTTATTGCTTGCGGTAAGCTCAGGAAGATATCTTCTTCTGTTAAACATTGTTTCAACATAACCGCAGTCTCTTGCATTGGCAACAACATTTTCAAGATAAGCACGAACACCGCTATAATGATGCAGATAGCCCTTGATATAGCTGTCAGCTTCCTTTCTGCTTACACCGATATCCTTTGCAAGTGAAAACGCACCGATTCCGTAAACAATGCCGAAGTTGACGGCTTTCGCACGGCTTCTCATAAGAGGAGTGACCATATTCATTGGCATATTGAACACTTGAGAAGCGGTGATGCGATGAATATCCTCCCCACCGATAAAGCCGTCGATCATCGTTTTATCGTCGGATAAATGAGCAAGCACCCTAAGCTCAATCTGAGAATAGTCGGCATCAACAAGAACATTCCCCTTTTGTGCAACGAAAAATTTTCTCATTCTGCTTCCAAGCTCACTTCTGACGGGAATGTTTTGCAGGTTCGGGTCGGTTGAAGATATTCTTCCCGTTCTCGTTTCGGTTTGATTGAGCGTTGAACGGATTCTTCCGTCGTCGCCTATGACCTTCAAAAGTCCCTCGCAGTATGTTGATTTAAGCTTAGCTAAGCTACGGTATTCAAGCACAAGTGCAACTATCGGATAGTCATTTGCAAGCTCTTCAAGAACATCTGCATTTGTGCAATAGCCGCTTTTTGTCTTTTTCTTTGAGGGTATGCCAAGCGTTTCAAAAAGGACAACGCCCAGTTGTTTGGGAGAGTTGATGTTAAATTCACAGCCTGCCATTTCATATATCTCGTTTGTCAAGCTGTCAATTCTCTCGCTCATCTCTCTGCCGAATTCTTCAATACCCTGCTTATCGACTAAAAAGCCCTCGTTTTCCATTTCAGCCAAAACCCGTGCAAGAGGTATTTCGATTTCATGCAGCAGCATATCCTGTGAATTTTCACTTATTTTCTTTTCAAAGGCTTCGCAAAGCACTTTGATGCATGTGCAGTTTTTCGCTTGCCTTATGTCCTCATCGGAAGCCTCATCAAACATAAGCTCTGCTTCACTCACATCATACTCGCCTTTAAGCCTCTCAATGTCATAAGAATTTGCGGCAGGATTAAGAATATAGCCCGCAAGGGCAAGATCCATTTTCACATTTTTCAAACTACAGCCATGCAGCTGTGCATATTTGTGAAAAAGCTTTGTGTCGGTCGTATATTTCTCACAGTCACTTTGGAAAAGCTCGCAAATGAAGTCGTAAAAATCAAGGCAATTATTTTCGACGCAAAGAACCTCATCTTCAAAAAGGAAAAACAGCTTTAAGATATCACAGCCGTTAAATTCTCCCGTAAAATACGCCTTTGAAGCATTTTTAATTCTGCCAAGCAGACCGAGAAGATCCCGTTCGTAGCGAAATTTGAGCTTTTTTTCTTCCTTTTTTTCAACTTCCTCTGCAACTGAAAACTGTTGCGCCGTAAGACCAAGCTTTTCGATAATACCGAACATCTCAAGCTGTGAAAGAGTACGAATAGCCTTACCGACATCGCCTTGAGATATTTTATATGAATCCATGTCGGTATCAATCGGAGCGTCAAGCTTGATAGTTCCCAAGGTACGACTTAAAAATGCGTTATCCTTATCGGCGACGAGCTTGTCATGAACGCCCTTTTTAATATCAATTTCATCAATATGCTCATAGATATAATCAATCGAACCAAAGCGTGAAATCAAATCTCCGGCAGTTTTTTGTCCGATACCGGCAACACCGGGGATATTATCCGATGAATCACCCATAAGTGCCTTGATTTCAATCATTCCCTTTGGTTCAACGCCGTAATCCTCAAGGATTTTCTCTTTGTCATAAACAACAGTGACTGCCTTTCCCATTTTGGTGGCAGCAAGAAGAACAGAGGTGTTATCGCTGACGAGCTGCAAAGAGTCTCTGTCGCCCGTTGCAAGAAAGCATTTGTCATCTCCCTTGCATTGAGCAGAAAGCGTACCGAGAATATCATCTGCCTCATAGCCCTCTTTTTCAATAATAGTATAACCTAAAAAAGTCAGAAGCTCCTTTAAAATAGGCATCTGACTGCGAAGCTCATCCGGCATACCCTTTCTTCCTGCCTTATAGCCGTCATACATTTTGTGGCGAAAGGTCGGAGCATGAACATCAAAGGCAATAGCGACCCTGTCCGGGTCGCATTCTTGCCTTAATTTGATGAGAATATTCATAAAACCGTAAATTCCGTTTGTAAACTGACCGTCCTTTGTCGTCAAAAGCTTAATTCCGTAAAACGCTCTGTTAACAATGCTGTTTCCGTCAATTACAAGTAGTCTCATATTACACCTCAAATATATTTTTATCTGAGCTTTTCAATCATTCTGTCGGGGAAATTACCGATAAGTGCGTCAACCCCCATAGCTGAAAGTCGTTCGATATCCTCGTATTCATTGACAGTCCATGTGTTAATTTCACAGCCTGCCGAATGCATTTCATCAATAACCTCCTGAGAAAGATTACGGAAAATAGGATGACAGCACTGAACATTTTGCTCTGCTGTATACTTACCGTAATTGATAAGCCAGCTTTCACTCAAAAATCCACGCTTGATTTCCGGTGCAATCATTTCACAGCGTTTAACCGTAAAGTGATTGAATGAGGAAAGAATGATCTTATCCTGAAGGTTATATTCGTAAATCATGTCAATGACTCTTTTTTCAATTGTGGGATATTCGAATATGCCCGTTTTAAGCTCAATGTTTGTTATTATATCGGCATCCTTGACAAGCTCAAAATATTCTCTCAATGTCGGAATCCGATTAACTCCGTAAACACCTACAAAGCCGGCAGAAGCATCAAACTGCTTGAGCTGTTCAAGTGTCATGTCACGGACAAGTCCTTCACCGTTGCAGGTGCGTTTGATGTCTTCATCGTGTATGATAACAAGCTCGTTATCCTTTGTCAGATGTACATCCATTTCAATTCCGTCAACACCGATTTCGATTGCTTTTTCAAAAGCGAGCAATGTGTTTTCCGGATATTTTCCGCTAAAGCCTCTGTGTGCAAATATTTTTGACATAAATAACACTCCTTAAAACAGTAATATCATTTTAAAGCTGCAAGACTTTCATCAATCATCTTGATTTTTTCGGTCAACTTTTCGGCATCTGCCTTTTGCTTTTGGATAACCTCTTCGGGTGCTTTTGCAAGGAAGCCTGCATTGTTGAGCTTGCCGTTGATTTGTGCAAGCTTCTTTTCGGCAGCCTCCTTTTCCTTGAGAAGTCTCTTTCTCTCGGCTTCAAAATCAACAAGGTCACCCATCGGAATATAAATCTTAGCCTCGGCTGTAACAATGCTTACGCTGCCCTCAAGCTCAAAAGCATCACCGACTGTAACATCAGCTGCAGAAGCAAGTCTCTGCATGAATACAACAGCCTTCTCAAAAACATCTTTCTTTTCGGTTGCAACATAAACATGAGCCTTTCTTGAGGGAGGAACATTCATCTCTGCTCTTCTGTTACGGATTGCTCTGATTGCATCCATGATCATGTTCATTTGATTTTCATCTTCCGTGAAAACAAGTTTTTCATCAAATACGGGCCAAGGTGCTTTCATGATGGTCTCGCCCTCGTGAGGAAGTGTCTGCCAAATTTCCTCGGTGATGAAGGGCATAAAGGGATGAAGAAGCTTGAGAGTTTCACTCATGACATAAACAAGAACTGCTTTTGCCTGAGCTGACTTTTCACCCGACTGCTGAAGTCTGATTTTTGAAATTTCAATGTACCAATCGCAGAAAACATCCCAGATGAAATCGTAAAGCTTTTGAACGGCAATGCCAAGCTCAAACTTTTCAAGGTTGTCGGTGACTTCCTTTACAAGATTGTTGAACTGTGAAAGAATCCACTTATCCTCAAGTGCAAGCTGTGAGGGAATGTGCGGTGCCGGTTCATTTTCATCAAGGTTCATGAGAATGAATCTTGCGGCATTCCAAATCTTGTTTGCGAAGTTTCTCGAAGCCTCAACCTTTTTGTCACTGTAACGCATATCGTTTCCGGGGCTGTTTCCGGTTGCAAGTGTGAATCTGAGAGCATCGGCGCCGTATTTTTCAATAACAAGAAGCGGATCAATGCCGTTACCGAGTGATTTACTCATTTTTCTGCCAAGCTCATCACGGACAATACCGTGAATAAATACAGTGTCAAAGGGAACTTCACCCATCTGCTCGCAAGCTGAGAAAATCATTCTTGCAACCCAGAAGAAGATGATATCATATCCTGTAACAAGTGTGCTTGTGGGATAATAATGCTCAAGCTCCGGAGTCTTGTCCGGCCAGCCGAGAGTTGAGAACGGCCAAAGAGCAGATGAGAACCATGTGTCGAGAGTGTCGGGATCCTGCTGAATGTTTTTGCTTGAGCATTTGCAACAGGCTGTCGGCACTTCCTTGCTGACGGTGATCTCACCGCAGTCGGCACAGTAGTATGCAGGGATTCTGTGTCCCCACCAAAGCTGACGGGAAATGCACCAA
>CAZBFI010000080.1:0-8995 GCA_964491165.1 uncultured Faecalibacterium sp. | reverse complement strand
ATCCTGTTTTATTCGGTCTGCGCTTTTTTTCAAAGCTCCCCATAAAGAAAAAGAGACGGGTAAAACCCATCTCATCTGTTTGTGTCAACTCAAATTATTTTGAAGCATTGAGCTTAACTGTGATAGCAGACTTCTTTCTTGCAGCATTGTTTTTATGAAGAAGACCCTTAGCAACAGCTTGGTCGATCTTCTTGACTGCGAATGCAACAGCTTCCTGCTTGTCGTCGGAATTTGCTTCAATTGCAGCGTTAGCTTTTTTAAGAGCTGTCTTGAGAGCTGAATTAGCTGACTTGTTGCGTGCCTGCTTTGTTGCGTTAACGATAACACGCTTCTTTGCTGATTTGATGTTTGGCATAATTTACACCTCCTCTTAATTCTCATAGCGTTATGCAGAAAATATAATATCATCTTTTGAAATAAAAAGCAAGATATTTTTGCAACTTTTTAGATATACTTTTTCCAAAAGCGGCAATAATAATACCATATAACTTTAAATAATGCAATAGATTACGGAGAAAAAAATGAATTTTAGGACAGACCTTGCACTTGAAAGACATGAAAGCGTTGTCGGAGAGGAAATTGAAGGAGTTAAATTAAAAATAAAAAACGAACACGGAGTGAAAATCAGTCATATAACGGTTCTTGACGAAAGAGGCGAAAAGGCACTCGGAAAAAGCAAGGGAAGATATATAACTGCGGAGCTGCCGTCACTGAACAAAAGCAGTGAAAACCTCGACAGCTGGAGCGAGGTTCTGGCAAATGAAATCAGGAGCCTGATTCCGAAAAAGGGAACTGTGCTTGTGGCAGGCTTGGGCAACAGGGACATCACTCCCGACGCACTCGGCCCGGAGTGCATCTCGCTTTTGCTCGCAACACGGCACATTAAAACCGAAAGCTCAATGCCGTCAAACCTTTCAAGCCTGAGAAGTGTTGCCGGTATTGTGCCGGGAGTGCTGGGAAACACGGGAATAGAGACAGCGGAAATACTCAAAGGCGTGGTCGGTCAAGTTAGTCCCTCGGCAGTGATAGTTATTGATGCTCTTGCGGCAAGAAGTCTCGAAAGACTCGGCAATACAGTCCAGATGTGTGACACCGGTGTTTCACCCGGCGCCGGAGTCGGTAACCGACGAAAAAGAATTGATGAGGACTTTTTGGGCGTTCCGGTTATTGCCGTCGGAGTTCCCACCGTCGTTGACGGAATAACCGTTGCCATTGACCTTATGGAGCAGGGTGGTGTTGAGATTTCGCAGGAAAAAAGAAACGCAATTCTCAAAAATGAAAGGGGAATGATGGTGACACCGAAAGAAATTGATCTTGTAATAAAGCGTGCTGCAAAGCTTCTTTCACTTGCAATCAACAGAGCCTTGCAGCCGGAAATGAGCTGTGAGGATATATCGGCAATTGTTGCCACGGTGTAATTTTATGAAGCTTAGCGGAATAAGCTTTTAATATACTTTTGTTTTCAGGCGGTGGCACGATGGATGGGAAAAAGGGCAAATTTATTTCTTTCACCGTTAAAGCGGCTGTGCTTTTCGGTGCTGTCGCTTTTATTTGCTTTTTCAACTGTACGGCAGTGAAGCTTATTTTTCAGATGTCGGTTTTGTCTGCAAAGAGCTATCTTCCGCAAAAGGGCGTTTCCGTCTCTTTGACAACTTCCGCAGAAAATAAAGAGGTATCCTTTTCCGAGGCTTTAACTCAGACGACCACCGAGACGAAAAAGGCAGTCGGCACGCTTTCATTTCTGACTGAGGTTGATGAG
Source organism: uncultured Faecalibacterium sp. (assembly GCA_964491165.1). Taxonomy (GTDB): domain Bacteria; phylum Bacillota; class Clostridia; order Oscillospirales; family Acutalibacteraceae; genus UBA6857. The sequence continues at coordinate 7,236 of CAZBFI010000080.1, read as the reverse complement.
GATATTTCCGAGATGATTAAGACAGCACAGTCAAGCAGTGCCGATGACAAAAAAGACGGAGATATTATTGAGCAAACCTTCACCGATGAGGGAGCGACGGACTCATTTGGTGATGTCAGGGTAAAAAATGTTAACAAAACGCAGATAAATATCGAGGCTAAGCTCAAAGAGAAGCTTGAGCTTAAAGTCAACAAGCAAGAGCCTGCAATTTTGATTTATCACACACATACAACCGAGAGCTATCAGCTTCTTGACCGTGACTTTTATGCTACGGGCTTTCTTTCGAGAAGTGACGATGAGCAAAGCAATATGGTAAGAGTAGGAAAAGCTGTTAAGCAGGAAATTGAAAGAATGGGCTTTAAGGTTATTCATGACACGGCAGTTTATGATAATCCTTATACGGGCGCTTATTACAGATCAATGGACGGTGCACAAAAATATCTTGAAAAGTATCCGTCAATACGCATCACCTTGGATATTCACCGTGACGCAATACAGAATGACAGTGGTGTTAAAACAAAGCCGACAGTGACGATAAACGGAAAAAAATCGGCTCAGATAATGATAATTACAGGCTGTCAGGAGGAGGGAAACGGCATAACGGATCTGCCGGAATGGGAAAAGAATCTCACCTTTGCCTTAAAGCTTCAGCAGAGCATGGAGTCGCTTTTCAAGGGGCTTACAAGACCCGTTTATTTTTGTCCGAGAAGCTATAACATGGGATTGACACCGATGTCGCTGCTCATTGAAATCGGAACGGATGCAAACACACTCGATGAGGCTGTTTATGCCGGAAAAATGCTCGGAAGAGCAATAGCCGGACTTTTGAGCGAGTATACATAAAATGATGTAAGGACAGTACTATGGAAAGACGCACGATTTTAAAGCAGTATTTTCTGTCACTGACGGTGATATTATGCCTTTTGGCTTTTTTTGCCGGAACTGTTACGGTGAAAGAAAGAACAGCTTATAATATGGAGCTTACACAGTATGATAGGGTGACGGTTGAAGAAAAAGAAAACGGCTTGAAATTCCGCTTTGGTGAAAGTGAAATATTTCTTGACGAAAAGCTTGTGCTGAAAGCAGGAAAAGGAAAGATTTATTCATTCATGAGTGACTTTTTCGCTTATATGTCCGATTTTTTTGAAAAAAATGTCGATTAAAGGCAAATATGACTTGACAGCCGACATTTATAATGGTAATATACTGTAAACCGAATAATTCAATTAAAGATAGAGGTGCGGTTGACATCAGTAGGGCAGACTTGAACGGGTTTTCGCAAGATCCGTCTGTGTGAAAGGGGAGACCGCCGAAGGCATCAGGCGAAAGATGTCCTGGGCGAAGAGAATAACAGCTTTTCGACTGTCGCGTTTTGCGGAGTGCTATTATAATTGTCTATGCAGTTTTTACTGTCACGGCTGTCATTTTACACTCGATGCAAAATCGGGTGTTTTTTATTGGAAATAAGCAATCCAACAGCATCTTTTATGACTCGCTTAAAACACGAATTGAACTTTCGGTAATATATATCAAATTCAAAGGAGTATTTATCATGGAAAGAAATCCTATTTTCACAGGTGCGGCAACAGCTCTTATAACACCGACAAATGAATCGGGCGTTGATTATGAGGCTTTCGGAAGACTTATCGACTGGCAGATTGAAGAGGGCATTGATGCTCTTGTAATTGCCGGCACATCGGGTGAAGGTTCAACTCTCACCGATGATGAGCATAAGGAGGTTTTGAGATTTTCCGTTGAAAGAGCTGCGGGCAGAGTACCCATTATCGCAGGCACAGGCTCAAACGATACCGCTTATGCCATTGAGCTTACAAAATATGCTTGTCAGGTAGGCTGCGATGCAATGCTTGTTGTAACTCCCTATTATAACAAGGCAACACAGAAGGGTCTTATCAAGATGTTCACTGCGATTGCAGATGCAAGCACAAAGCCCATCATCCTTTATAATGTTCCGTCAAGATCGGGAGTTAACATTGAGCCGTCAACTTATGCTGTTCTTGCAGAGCATCCGATGATTCAGGGCATTAAGGAAGCAAACGGACAGATTGACAAAATCGTTGAAACAATGTCACTTTGCGGTGATAAGCTCGATCTTTATTCAGGCAATGACGACCAGATTATCCCTCTTATGTCGGTAGGCGGTAAGGGCGTAATTTCCGTTCTTTCAAATGTACTTCCCAAGCAGACAAGTGAAATGTGCCATAAATTCCTTGACGGTGATGTTAAGGGCGCTGCACAGATGCAGTTCAAGTATTTCCCGCTTATCAAGGCTCTTTTCAGCGAGGTTAACCCCATTCCCGCAAAGGCTGCAATGGCTGCAATGGGATATTGTGAGGATTATGTAAGACTTCCGCTGACTTGCATGGAGGAAAGCACAAAGGCTGTTCTTCTTGAGCGTATGAGAAATGTCGGAATTGATGTTTAAGGTGAAAAAGAATGAGAATTATCGTTAACGGTGCCGCAGGCAGAATGGGACAAACCCTCTGCGGTATAATTGAAAACAGTGAAAAGCACACGGTTGCGGCTTATTGCAGCCTTGAATATTCGGGAAATGAGGATGAGCTTCATTTCAGCGATATTTCCGGCTTTGACGGTCAGGCAGACTGTATCATTGACTTTTCTTCACACAAGGCAACAAAAGCAATAACCGACTACGCTTTAAAAAGAGGTCTTCCGCTTGTGATTGCAACAACAGGTCAGGACGAGCAGGAAATGGAGCTTATAAAGGAAGCTTCAAAGAAAATCCCTCTTTTCTATTCACAGAATATGTCATTCGGAGTTGCTTTGCTCTCATGCCTTGCAAAGATTGCCGCAAAGGCACTTCCCGATGCCGATATCGAAATAATCGAAAAGCATCATAACAGGAAGCTTGATGTTCCAAGCGGCACGGCATTGCTTCTTGCAAATGCAATCGGCAGTGTCAAGCAGGGCTGTGAATATAACATCGGCAGACACGAAAACGGAAAAAGGCAAAAAAATGAGATAGGTATCCATTCAATCAGAATGGGCAACGAGGTCGGAACACATGAGATTATTTTTGCTCTCGACTCTCAGGTTATAACTCTCACTCATGAGGCTGAAAACCGCGCTCTTTTTGCCGAAGGCTCACTCACTGCGGCAAGCTTTCTTGTCACAAAGGAAGCAGGGTTTTATAACATGGACGACATTCTGGAATAAAAGCTTTTCAGACATTGTTTATCTTTATATTTATCAGCTATATCGGGACTGTAAATTTTTACAGTCCCTTTTGTTATATCATTACCTGCACTTTTCTGACCTTTTTTGCAGTCAGTATTTTGTTGCACAACGGCATTGCTAAACATAATCGGTGATTCTTTCTGCATATACTTTCAAAAAAGGACAAGGTGGTTACGCTGATGATGAATTATGTTTTTCCCGTGATGATTATTCTCTCGTTTGTCTGTGCTGTGATAACGGGACAGGTAAACGAGCTTTCCGCTTCCGTTATCGAGGGCGGAACAAACGCGGTTGATTTGCTTTTACGCTTGGTTTCAATGCTCTGCCTTTGGGGCGGGATAATGGAAATAGCCGACAAGGCAGGAGTCACAAAAGCGATTGCAAGGCTTCTTTCTCCGATAATCAAGCTTATTTTTCCGAAAATCAGGAAAGAAAAGCAGGCTCTTGAAGCAATTTCAATGAACATTACCGCAAACATTCTCGGATTGGGGAATGCAGCAACGCCTTTGGGTCTTGAGGCTATGCGCAGATTACAAAGCATCAACCCCGATGTGAGCCGTGCGAGTGATGAAATGGTTGTTTTTGTCGTTATGAATACTGCGGCGATGCATATCATCCCAACGACTGTCGCAACTTTGAGAGGACAGTACGGCTCTGCAAGTCCGATGTCGATTTTGCCGGCATCGTTTTTGACAAGCCTTTGTGCTTTAACGGTTGCCATTGTTGCCGCAAAGCTCGGAAACAGAATCACGAGAGGTGACGGAAATGCTTGATGCTCTTTCTTATTGGGTTCTGCCTCTTGTTGTGACAGTGACTGTTGTCGTCGGCTTGATAAAAAAGGTGAAGGTGTTCGATTGCTTCATGCAGGGTGCTGCCAAGGGATTGAGAACAGTTTATGAGCTTTTGCCTTCGATAACTGGTCTTGTCGTTGCCGTAACAATGCTTAAAGCAAGCGGTGCGTTGACGATACTTGCCGATGTGTTTTCGCCCATTGCACAAAAGCTGAACATACCCTCGCAGGTCATTCCCATGGCGTTGATAAGTCCCGTTTCAGGTGGTGGCTCAATGACATTTTTTGAACAGGTGCTTAAAGAACACGGCCCCGATTCGTTTCTCGGTCAGGTTGCCTCTGTGCTTATGGGCTCAACCGACACAACGCTTTATGCCGTGACCGTATATTACTCTGCTGTCGGTATAAGCAAAACAAGACATACTCTTTATGCAGGACTTATTGCCGATTTAACTTGCTTTTTGCTCGCCTCGTTTTTTGTCAGATTAACTCTCTATTAAAGCGGTATTTTTTGCCGTAAAAGCTCTGCACTTGAAAAAAGTACGAATTTATGATATTATATATGTTAAAGTAACAAATTTGTAATTTTTCACAGCTTATCGGTATGAGAAAAGGAGCAATTATGGTTAAAAGAATATTGAGTTTACTATTGGTTATCACTCTTACCCTCGGCAGTATAAGTGTCGGCTTTGTTAACTCTTTTGCCGCCGACGATACGATGACAAAGCTGGTCGCTTTAATTAAAAAGTTCCCCAACGGAAAATATTGGAATCACACCGACAAAAATGACCCTGATTCCGTCACAAGCTCTCCGTGTTCGAACCACAGAAATTGCGACTATTTCGGAAATTGCAGCTGTAACAGCTTCGGAGGAGCGATTCAGTGTATGGGCTATGCGGCAAAGATTTCCTATGAAATTACGGGTGTTGACCGTTACTACTATGACGAGTCATATTCTCTCAATGTCAATAAGCTCAGAGTGGGAGATATTATCCGTGCCGATGGACATTCCGTTTGTGTTACGGGTGTCAACGGAAATAAGATTGCCATCACCGATTGCAATTACGGTTCAAAATGTATCATCAGATGGACGACGGTTGATGTGAGCTGGTTTGACGATGTTGATTATGTTCTTCATCTGAAAAGCAATGACAGGACAAACAAGGATGTTACTTTCCATGACGCTTATAACGGCACTGTTACTCCGATTGAGCCGTCAAATCCCTCACAGCCGACAGACCCCGATGACAATAAAATCAAGGGCGATGCGGAAATCTGGCAGATGGAGGACGAGGACAGCCTCAATATAAGAAAAAGCATGAGTACGAATGCGCAGGTTGTCGGTTTGATTCCGGCATCGGCAAGATTCGATGTTTACGATAAAGCTCTTTCCGGCAACTATCTTTGGGCAAAGGTTAATTATGACGGTGTTGAGGGATACAGCGTTCTGAACTATGCAGAGTATGTTTCCGGCAAGCATGAGATACCGGATTTTACAGATGTGAAGCAAACCTATCCGTCATCAAAAAGCATGAAGGTGGTTTGGAACGAGGTCAGCGGTGCGGACAAGTATAAGCTTTCACTTTATTCCTCGGACAAGAAATTGCTCAAAACCTATACAAGCACTGAAAATTCTTACAGCATACCGGCACAAAAGGCAGGTAAGTATTATATTTCGGTGAAATCGGAAAGCTCCGTTGCTCCGTCGTGGAGCATTGAGGGTCAAGCAAAGCAGATAACCGTCATTCAGGAGGATGTGGCGGTGACTGCGGTGACGCTCAGAGAGACGGGAAGCATTGAGGTTGGAAAAAGCGGTAAATTCAGTCCTAAGGTTGAACCGGAAAATGCAACCGATAAAACATTGATCTGGACTTCCTCTGACGAAAAAATCGCAACAGTTGACAGTGACGGAACAGTAACGGGCATCTCATCGGGTAAGGTGATAATTAAATGTACAAGCAAGCAGAACAGTAAGCTTTCCGCTTCATGCAGCTTCACAGTTAAGCCGTCGTCGGTCAAAACGATTCAGACAGTCGCAGGAACAGCCGAAAGCTCAATCGGACTCAAATGGTCGAAAAGTGAGGGCGCAACGGGCTATACACTTTATCGCTATAATGAGAACACAAAGAAATATGTCAAGCTTGCACAGGGAAAAGGAACTTCTTACACTGATAAGGGGCTTCAGGCAGGCAAAGCGTATGTTTATGCGGTAAGACCCTATTTTTCCGATGAATCCGTGACAATCAATGCCTCTTACAAAACGCTTACGGCAAAAACAAACCCGACTGCAATAAAAACCATCAAGCAGACAGGCTCGGATACCGGAAGAGTGAGACTTCAGTGGGATAAAAAATCCGGTGCAGATACTTATGTCATTTATAAATACAATCCCACCACGAAGAAATATGAAAAATTGGCTTCCACAAAAAACACCGTGTTCATCGACAGCGATAAGCCTGCAACAAAGGTTTATTACAGAATAGTCAGTGCTGTCAAAACAGGTGACGGATACAGCTTAGGTAAGCCCTCGGGCACATTCACTGCCATAACCGGTCTGCAAAATCCAAAGCTGAGTGTAAAGGCAAGCGGTAACAGCTCGATAATTTCATGGAACAAGGTTGATTATGCCACACATTATCAGATTTACAGGATTATCGACGGTAAAACGGTTCTTTTGAAAACAGTTACCTCGGACAAGACGGCTTATACCGATAAGAATCTCAAAAAAGGCGTAACATATACCTATTATGTCAGAGCCGTGAGAAATCACAGCAGCAGCTTAAAGCTTTATTCAAACAAAACGATGGTGAAGGTTAAGGTTGCCAAATAATGTGTGTTTTTGTTGAATATTCCCACAAAAGACAGGATATATTGCGGTGAAAATAAGCAAGTATACAATATTCGGTTTTTGTCAATAATGAATTGAAAAAACTTATTGACAAAATCGGCAAATTAAGTTATAATCGCAAAGTGCGTGATTATGCGTATATAATTTTTAAGAAAGGAGATGCTACGATTGCCTACCTTTAATCAGTTAGTTCGTAACGGTAGAGAAACACTCGTCAAGAAGCCGAAGGCTCCTGCTCTTCTCAAAGGCCTCAACTCAAAGAAGAATGTTATGACAGATAACAATTCTCCTCAAAAGCGTGGCGTTTGCACAGCAGTTAAGACAGCAACACCGAAAAAGCCTAACTCAGCTCTTCGTAAGATTGCCAGAGTTCGTCTTACAA
>CAZBFI010000079.1:0-9058 GCA_964491165.1 uncultured Faecalibacterium sp. | reverse complement strand
CCTTTATGCCGGCAGACAAACCGAGATATCTCATGGGTGTCGGCACACCGGGAAATATTATTGAGGGAGTCAGCCGAGGTGTTGACCTTTTTGACTGCGTTATGCCAAGCAGAAACGCCCGTCACGGCCACCTCAACACATGGAACGGAATCATAAATATTAACAACGCCAAGTATGAAAAGGACACTTCACCGATTGACAGTCAGTGCGATTGTCCAACCTGTCGTAATTTTTCCCGTTCTTATATCAGGCACCTTTTTAAAGCAAAAGAGATGCTTGCCATGCGCCTTTGTGTTATTCACAATCTCTATTTTTATAACAATATGATGGAAAAAATCAGAGCCGCACTCGATGAAGGCACATTTGACGAGTTCAAAAACAAATATGTTGATTTGCTCGACAAGAGAATATAAATAAAACTCAGATATGTTTTGATAACAACGGCTTTAACAGGCTTTGTTTAATCAAAGCATATCTTTTTTTATTTTTTAATAGAATCAGTAAGTAAGGAAATATTAAATACTGATAAAATTCATTAAATACTGCTGAAAATTATTGCTAAATATTTAATTTTATGTTATCATGTTAAAACCGATAAAATAAGAAAATACCCGAAAGGTTTTATTATAAATGAGATTTACAGAAAAATATATTTCCACTTTTTTAGTTGCCTTTGCTTTACTCTTTGCTTTTGCTTTTTCTTCCGACGCATTAGGCGAAAAGGAAAATGTTACCGATAAGTTTTACAGTAACAACCAAAGGCTTATTTGTATTTCACATCGGGGCAATACAGTTGATTATCCCGAAAATTCACTTGAAGCAGTGAAGTCGGCATTAAAAAACGGTGCTGATTTTGTTTCTGTCAATTTGGAAAAAACAGCCGATGGTGTGTTTTATCTTTGCGAGAGCGAGGATTTGAAAAATGTTATTGACGCAAGCTGTACGAGCTTGTCGCAGCTTGACTCCTCGGAGGTTGAAAATTACAGCCTTTATAATGTTTACGGCGAAAAGACAGAGTATAAAATGTGTTCCTTGGAATTGCTTTTGAAAAAGACAGATTCCAAAGACGGAATCATTCTCGATGTGAAAAGTGATGACCTTGAGGCTGTTTATCAGGTTGTAAAAAATGCAAATGCACTTGAGAGAACCGTTCTGCGAGTCAAGGATAAAGGCAAAAGCATTGCCGAATGGGTCAAAAGCAAGAGTGAAAAGGTTCATGTTATCGGTAAGTATACGGGTAACATCATTTTCAGCACAGTGTCACAGGTCAAGCATTTGAATGCTTGCGAAATGCCTGCCGTTGCTTTTGAAAGCAAGAACTATTTCAATGTCTGCTACGGAGAATTTTTCACAAACAGATATCTTTCCGATAATTATAATATCCGTGCCGTTGCTTCCACTTACAGTCCCGATTTGTGCGGTCAGCGAGCCGATGGTACTGACGGTTGGAATGAGCTTATCGGAAAGGGATATTCCGTTATTGAAACTGATAATGTTGAGTCTTTTGTATTTTACAGAAAAGAAACCGAACGGCTCGAAAATGCCGTACAGGAGCTTTTAAGCCGATGTGCTGAAATTCAAAGGGAAAGATATTCTCAAATAAGTCTCGACAATTTAAAAAAAGCCGAGGCTTACTGTCAAAAGCTTATATCCGATTCTTGCTTTTCTCTCAATGAAATTCAGCAGGCTTATTCAAACCTTGTTTTTGCTCTTGAGGAAATGAAAATTTCCGACGGTAAGGTTGAAACAAGGGGAGCGCTTAACATCACGGCAGGAAAGGTTATTGCCGCCATACTCGTAGGTGCGGCACTTTTGTGCGGTCAAATTTATGTATATAAAATGCGTAGGAATGATAAAAAACAAAGATAAAAGGTCTTTCGCATTTGATAATATAAGGAGGAAAAAAGTTATGAAAGTTGCAGAAAAAACATCTTGGCTTGAAAGAGCCAAGACGCCCGAAGAGGTCGGAGTTTCCTCAAAGGAGGTACAGGCCTTCGTTGATCACTGCATGGAGCTTAACAAGGAGCTTCATTCACTGATTGTTATTCGTCACGGAAAAATTGCCTGCGAGGCTTACAGAGCTCCCATGGGACCTGAGCATAAGCACATGATGTATTCGGTAAGTAAGTCCTTCACATCAACGGCAATAGGTTTTGCAATTGATGAAGGATATTTCACGATTGATACAAGAGTGGTTGACATTTTTCCGGAGCTCAGAGGTGACAAGCCGGACGAATATCTTGAGGAAATGACGGTTGAAGATCTTCTTACAATGAGAAGCGGTAAAGAGGTCAGCGTTTTCCTTGACAGAACAAAGGATCATTGGCTTGAGGATATCATGAATTCACGCTGGATCTCGGAGCCGGGTACGGAATTTCTTTATATCAGTGAAAATATGTATGTTCTTTGCTGCATTATTCACAAGCTCTGCGGTGTCAGTGTGATGGAATACTTAAGACCGAGACTTTTTGAGCCTCTCGGAATTGAAGATGCTTTCTGGGAGACCTGTCCGCGAGGAATCGAAGCAGGCGGTTGGGGTCTTATGATCAAAACAGAGGATCTTGCAAAGTTTACATACTGTTATCAGCAAGGCGGTAAATTTAACGGCAAGCAGGTTATTCCCGAAAATTGGGTTAAAGAAGCCGTTCGCTACCACGCAGATACAAACACACCCAATAACGAGGGCGACTCAGCTGTCGGATACGGATATTGCTTCTGGAGAAATGCAGGCTATGAAAACAGCTACCGTGCAGACGGTATGTTCTGTCAGTTCGGAATTGTTTTTGAGGATCTTGACGCTTGCTTCATTTCAACCGGTGGTGAAATAAACGAACAGGGTATGCGTGATGTTATCTGGGAGCATTTCCCGAAGGCATTCCTTGAAGAAAATGACGGTGAATCTGTTGAGATTTCCATTCCCGCTTATGAGCGTCTGCCCGAAAAAAGCCGTTCGGCTCTTGAACAGCGTCTTGACGGCAAGAGCATGAAGCTTTCTAAGCCGATTGCAGTTAATATTGCTGGCTATCCGACAAGTGTTGTTCCCTTGCCGGCACTGTTCATGGAGAGTGACAAAGCAGGTAATATCAGTGACTTGAGCTTTAAATTTTATGAAAAGCATTGTGTCATGACCTGGACAGAGGGTGATGAAATTAACAGTATTGAAATCGGACTTGACGGTGAATACCGTTGGGATGACATCGTTATCGGTAAAATACCTTATCATACCTGCTCGACGGGTTGCTGGAACACCGACAGCGAATTAGAGGTGCATATCCGTTGCATTGAGGTTGTTGCCGAAAGAATTCTTGTTTTCAAATTCAACGGTGATAATGTCGTCATGAGACCGTCGTCAATACCTCCTGTTTCCGTCATGGCTGAAACGCTCAAGGAAACAGTCAAGAGTGTCATTAAGCAGCCGCTTGTACAAACTGCTGTAAGCAAGGCACTTCCCAGAATTGTGCCGTTGATTGATGCGGTTCAGCGTGGAAAAATCAAGGATTAAGAGTTTATATATTTATATGGAGGGTGAAAAATGTTTTATAAAATCCTTTTTGCAGTCACAATCATTGCCGAATTTGTTACCGTACCGCTGTTTTTAAAGTATTATTGGCCACAAAAATGTGTGAAGTCACTTACTTTCAAGATGGCATCGGCTGTTCTGTTTGTTCTTTGCGGATTCAGTGCAATGAAAATTTCAGCAAACAACACCTCTTACGCAATGTTAATCATCATCGGACTTGTTCTGGGAATGGTCGGAGACTTCTTCCTGCACAGTCTGAAAAATAAAATGATTCACTTTATCATCGGTGTTGTGGCTTTTCTTGTAGGTCATATTTTCTACATTTCAGCTTTCTACCATGCTCAAAAAACACTCAGACCTCAGTCTGCACTGTTCAGCTGGTATGAAATCGTTACAGTAGCCGTGATTGTGATTGCGTGTCTTGTTTTTGCTTTTGCAAAGGATCTTGTCAAGAAAAAAGGCCCGATGGTTATTGGATGCATAGTTTATGCCGCAATTCTCGCCGAAATGGTTTTAAAGGCTATTCTTTACATTTTCGCTGAGCTTAACTACGGAATTAACGATTCAATGATTCCGGCAGTTATCACAGTAGGCGTTGGCTCGGTATTTTTCCTGCTTTCCGATGCTTCTCTCGGAATTATTCTTATCGGTGATGAGACAAAAAGAGGAATGCGTATTTTCAATATCGTTACATATTTTGTCGCTCAGATTCTTCTTGCATCAAGCATACTGTTCATAAGATCTCAGATAATACTTTAACGGTTAACAGCTTGTAAAATAATCGCAAAACTGTTGACCTGACGGCTCTTTTTAGTATAAAATAGATATGAGAAATATTCTCAACAAATTTTAAGGAGTAAAAAATATGGCAAACAGATTTGTACTTAACGAAACATCGTATCATGGCAAGGGCGCAATTGCCGAAATCGCAACCGAGATCAAAGCAAGAGGCTTTAAGAAAGCTTTTGTATGCTCCGATCCTGATCTTATCAAATTCGGTGTCACCAAAAAGGTTACCGATATTCTTGACGGTGCGGCAATCGCTTATGAAATTTATTCAAATATCAAGCCGAACCCGACAATTGAAAACGTTCAGACAGGTGTTGAAGCCTTTAAGGCAAGCGGAGCAGATTGCATTGTTGCCATCGGTGGTGGTTCTTCAATGGATACTGCAAAAGCAGTCGGAATCATAATCACCAATCCCGAATTTGCAGATGTACGCTCTCTTGAGGGTGTTGCTCCCACCAAGAAGCCTTGCGTACCTATTATTGCAGTTCCGACAACAGCAGGTACAGCAGCAGAGGTAACTATTAACTATGTTATCACCGATGCTGAAAAGGACAGAAAAATGGTTTGCGTTGATGTCCACGATATCCCTGTTGTTGCAGTTGTTGACCCCGACATGATGTCATCAATGCCCAAAGGCCTCACAGCCGCAACAGGTATGGATGCTCTTACTCATGCAATCGAGGGCTATATCACAAAGGGCGCTTGGGAAATGAGTGATATGTTCCACATTAAAGCAATCGAGATTATCGCAAAGAGCCTCAGAGGTGCTGTTGAAAACACCGACGAGGGAAGAGAAGGCATGGCTCTCGGTCAGTATATAGCCGGAATGGGCTTCTCAAATGTCGGACTCGGTATTGTTCACTCAATGGCTCATCCTTTGGGTGCTGTTTATGATACACCTCACGGTGTTGCAAACGCTATTATTCTTCCGACAGTTATGGAGTATAACGCACCTGCAACCGGTGAAAAGTACAGAGATATCGCAAAGGCTATGGGTGTCGAGGGCGTCGACGAAATGAGCCTTGAGCAAGCAAGAAAGGCAGCTGTTGATGCTGTTAAAAAGCTTTCTGTTGATGTTGGTATTCCTGCTGACCTTAAAGACATTGTCAAGCCAGAGGATGTTGACTTCCTTTCACAGTCCGCTTTTGATGATGCTTGCCGTCCGGGTAACCCCAGAGATACAAGCGTTGAGGAAATTAAGCAGCTCTATTTGAAGCTGATGTAAATCAATGCAAGCCTAATGTGAGCTTGAAGTTTACATGAGTGCAAAATCAGTAAAACAGAATAAATATTAACAGGCTTCTTATGAGGTGAAATCTCGTAAGAAGCCTTTTGATATTCGCTTTTTAAGCTTAACCCTCCGATACTTAACTTACAGCTGTTTGCGATAGGATAAGCAAAAAGGTGAAAAGAAAGAAACAAAGCAAATCTCAACTGAGCTTACTTTGTTTCTTACGGGGGGAGAGGTTGAAAAACGGCTTACTGTATAATGTGATTATATCACATTGAGTGTAAACTCACGATAAACCTTATCCTCTTTAATTTGTTTAACACCATGTTTATCGGAATCAGCAAGAGCATTGTGACAGCAATGCCAAATAAGCCGGAAAAACAACCAATGATTACGGTTTCGGCATTGTAGTTTGATTTTTTATTCCCAAATAAAGTTTTCTTTTCCTGCACCGACTTCAAAATTATATTTTGCAATGCCGAGGTCGAGCTTTGAATAAAAGCCGATGCCTGCCTTAGCTTTAACCTTGTTGCCGTTAAGCTCGAAGAAAAACTTTTGCTGATTCATTGCAGTCGGTGCCAATAGTGCCGCTTCAACACCAAGACGGAACCAAAGCGGTGAATCCGCCTTGCAATTGCTGACACTTTCAATTGCCTTTGATTTATGCTCGACACCTTGAGTTTCGCCGTATCCCAAGGAAATAACCACCGTGAGCTTTTCGCCGCTGTTCACTTTGAATGCGTCGGGAATTTTTTTATAGGACATGGCAACCCAACAGGTGTTAAGTCCGAGCTGTTGCGCTTTAAGAACAAGACGCTCTCCGTAATATCCGCAAAGCTCATCGAGCTTTTTGCTCTTTTTGCCAACAAGGACAATGTAATTGTTAACTCCGCTGAAGTTTCCGTAATGTGCCATCATGCAGTCGAAGGCTTTCGGCTCATTTGTGACAAGCTGAATGTTAAGCTTGCCTTTTGAATTACACAAGCTTATTTCATTTTGCAGCTGTTCAAGAATCTGAGGCTCTATTGGCTTGCTGATGTATTTGCGTACACTGTGTCTTTCTTTAATTGCTTGATTAAGTTCCATAATATATCTCCTTTGTCATTGATTTACTTTGCTTCTGTTGGGCAGATTTTTCATAATTTCTCTTGCGTGGTTGAGCATTAAAAGAAGCTCCTCCATAGCCTTTGCATCGGAGTCAAAATAATAATAGTTTTTTGTTCCCTCACGTCTCATGCTGATGATTCCGGCATCTTTTAAGATTTGAAGATGGTGCGATACGGCAGGGCGGGAAAGGTTGGTGTTTTCCGTTATTTCACCAACTCTGACACCATTGCATTCTCCCATCTGCATCATTTGTAAAATAAGGTGCTGACGGTTTTCATCGCCAATAGCGAGAAGGATTTTTTGACACGCCTTAAATTCCTCCGATAACTTTTTAATATCCTGCAAATTATCACCTCACTGTTCATTTGTTTAAACCATTGTACTATATAATTATCCGGATTGTCAATATTTAAGAATTAATGAAATAAATTTCAAATTTCCTATTGACAAGATTTGGTTTATGTGGTATTCTTCTACCAACCCGAAAGGTAGGTAAAAGAACATGACAAATTATTTTGAAAAATATGTCAGAGCTAATTTCCGTTTCGGACGAATGTGCTTTTGCTTTGTCACATCAAAGGCTTAACAAAAATACATTTAACATGAAAGGAAATTAAAATTATGACAGATTACAAATTTGAAACATTACAGCTTCATGTAGGTCAGGAAAATCCTGATATTGCAACAGATTCCCGTGCAGTTCCGATTTATGCAACAACATCGTATGTTTTCCATAACTGTGAGCATGCAGCAGCACGCTTTAATCTTACGGATTCGGGCAACATTTACGGCAGACTTACAAATTCAACACAGGAAGTGCTTGAAAAGAGGGTAGCGGCTCTCGAAAAGGGCGTTGCTGCGTTGGCTCTTGCTTCGGGTGCTGCCGCCATTACATATACTCTCGAGGCACTCGGACAAAATGGAGGACATTTTGTTGCTCAAAAAAATATTTACGGTGGCAGTTATAATTTATTGGCACATACACTTCCGAATTTCGGCATAACCGCAACCTTTGTTGATATCAGAAATCTTCAACAGGTGGAAGCTGCCATTTGCGAAAACACAAGGGGAATTTTCATCGAAACCCTCGGTAATCCGAACTGTGATATACCGGACATTGAAGCACTTGCAGAAATCGCTCACCGACATGGCTTACCACTCGTGGTCGATAACACATTTGCAACACCTTTTTTGATCCGACCGATTGAATACGGTGCTGATATTGTTATTCATTCCGCAACAAAGTTTCTTGGCGGTCACGGTACAACGCTCGGCGGTATTATAGTTGATTCCGGCAACTTTAATTGGGCTGAAAGCAATAAGTTCCCGTCAATTTCACAGCCTAACGCAAGCTATCACGGTGTTTCTTTTACGCAGGCAGCAGGACGCTCGGCATTCGTAACATACATAAGGGCAATACTTTTGAGAGATACCGGTGCTGCAATTTCACCCTTTGCTTCATTTTTGTTGCTTCAGGGAATTGAAACACTTTCATTAAGATTGGAACGACATGTCGAAAATGCAAAGCGTGTTGTTGAGTTTCTTTCAAATCATCCACAGGTTGAAAGGGTAAACCACCCGTCACTGCCCTCACATCCCGATCACTCCTTGTATTGCAAATACTTTCCGAACGGAGCTGGCTCTATTTTCACCTTTGATATTAAAGGCACAGCCAAAGAGGCATACAGCTTTATTGATAACCTTAAAATCTTTTCTCTGCTTGCAAATGTTGCCGATGTGAAAAGTTTAGTTATTCATCCTGCAACCACAACACACAGTCAGCTTAATGCCGATGAGCTTAAAGAGCAGGGAATTAATGAAAACACTGTCAGACTTTCAATCGGTACGGAGCATATTGATGACATAATCAATGATTTGAAAAACGGCTTTGAAGCTGCAAAGCTGAGTTAAAGACGAGCTTTTTACGGAGGCAGGCTTATGTTAATTTCAACAAGAGGCAGATATGCATTGAGAGTTTTAATTGATCTTGCAGAAAATGCCGATAATGGCTATATTCCAATGCGTGAAATCGCACAAAGGCAGGACATTTCCCTGAAATATCTGGAAAGAATATTACCTGTGCTGACAAAAAACGGAATTATTGAAGGCACACATGGTAAGGGCGGAGGATATCGCCTTTTGAAGTCACCCGAGGAGTGCAAAATCGGTGACATTTTAAGGCTGACAGATGGTGATCTCGCTCCGGTAGCTTGTCTTGAAAGCTCGGCAAAGCCTTGCGAGAGGGCAGAGGTATGTCGCACTTATCCGTTGTGGAATGAATTTTACAAGGTAGTTAACGATTTTTTTGACGGAAAAAGTCTTGCCGATGTTTTAAAAAGATAATAAAAAATACAAGCTTTTGTCATCTTTCAATAATAAAAGGCTTCCTATGAGGTTTTACCATCATAAGA
>CAZBFI010000078.1:0-9097 GCA_964491165.1 uncultured Faecalibacterium sp. | reverse complement strand
GACATTTCACTTCCGCAATTTCTACAATACATTTTAACCACTCCGTTTTCTCAAAAATTCCACCGTATTATTTTGTTAGGGTGGCGTAGTTATACTCTATTTATCGAGCATTGTCAAGACATAGAGTATAATTTAATATTGTTTTGGTGATAAAAATGATTTCATACGAGCCTTTTTATAAAACAATAAAAGAAAAGGAAATTTCAACCTATAAGCTGATAAACACATACGGAATCAGCAGAAGCCTTATTGACCGATTAAAACACAATAAGCCCATAAGCACCGTAACGCTGAATGACCTTTGCACAATATTGAATTGCAGGGTTGAGGATATATTACTTTATATTCCCGACAACGATGAATAAACAGCTTACGCACCGATGAGCCTTGATGTTCTTTTTTGTTGTTGAATTTTTTGAGTCTGTTTCTTTCATGCAATTAAAAAGAGACGGTGTAAAAAAACGCAAGGTTTTCTTACACCGTCTCTTTGCCGTGAAAACGGCTATAAAAGGGAGAAGTGAGAAAATATCAAAGTTGTTTTTCTTCCAAATCCTTGATTAAATCGAGAATGATGGGGGAGTAATGCTTTTTTATAAGTGCATGAATTTTGAAATGGAAGAAAGGAACCAGGGAATCAATGAGAGCACCCAAGAGGATAAGAATACCGCACAGTAAAAGAGACGTTTCGCCTTTAAAAATCAAAATACCTCCGAAAACGAGCATTTCAGTGCCGATAAGACCGCAACAAATGGAAATGATGGCTGAAACGGAGTCGATTTTTTTGTCGATATAACGGATTCTTTTTATGTTTTTTGACGGCTCTTGTTGTGTGTACTTTTTCTTATAGTGATCCAACTCATCCTTAGTTGCTCCCGAATAAGAAATAGAGAAGGCCTTATTTTTTTCATCCATAATGTAGCTCCTTCCTGAGTGGAAAATAATTATTCGTGAGGATGAAGATTGATTTTGACAGTGAAGGTAGTGCCTTTGCCAAGCTCACTTTCAAGGGTAATTTCACTTCTTGTGATGTCAATTACTCTTTTAACAAGTGAAAGTCCTAAGCCGTTACCCTCCGTTGTGTGAGATGTGTCACCTTGATAAAACTTTTCAAAAACGTGCATACCTGTTTCCTTTGTCATTCCGCAGCCTGTGTCGGAAATTGAAATTATGGCGAGGTTGTTTTCTGTTTTCAAGGAAACCGAAAGCTTGCCGAATTTTTCGGAAAATTTAACTGCATTTGAAATGAGGTTCGACCAAACCGTCAAAAGCAGCTCCTCATCGGCTTCAATTTCAACATCTTCCTGAATGTCGGTGATTATTTCAAGCTCTTTTTCTTCCCAATCATTTTCAAAAAGCAAAATCGACTGATAAAGTTGTTCACTTAAATTATACTTTCTGATTTCGGGAAAAATCTGTTGGTTTTCAAGCTTGTTTAATTTGAGTATGCTTGTGATAAGACTGCTGAGTCTCTTAGAGGCTATCTCAAGACTTTTCGCATACTCGATTCGTTCATCAACGCTTAAATTCTTGCTTTGAAGAATGGTTGAATAATTTTGAATTACAGCAATCGGCGTTTTAATTTCGTGAGAGACATTTGAAATAAAGTCGGTTTTCAGTGTTTCAATTGATGAAAGCTCACGAGCCATTTTGTTGATGTCTTCGATGATCAAATCGTATTCATTGAAGGCTCTTTTTTTATGTAATGGCTTGATCTGTACAGTAAAATCACCGTGAGTGATTTTGTTTAAAGCGTCAAGAATGATGTTAACGGGACGACGGGTGAATATTCGTTTTCTCAGTCCGTCAACAATGCTCATGAAAAGGCAGATGAAAAGAATGTTTAAAAGGGTTCGGACTGCCCTTTCTCTTATTGTGCCTTCGGGAATCAGAACAGGTGTGTTCAATTCATTGAAAAGGTGACCGCTGAAAAAAAGCATGAAGCTTACCGAAACGGCAAAGCCTGTCATTGCAAAATAAAGGACAAAACGCCACGGTGAAAAAAGACTGTCTTTAAGTCGCTTGTCTTTTTTCTTGCTGCGACGGAAGATGATCATTTGATCACCGCCTTGTAGCCAAGGCCATGCACGGTGATGATTTCAAAGTCATCACAACCGGAAAAGCGTTCGCGCAGCTTTGCCATGTATACATCTACCGTTCTCGGCCCGGAGGTTGTTCCCGTGTCCCAGAATTCCTCCATAAGCTGTGAACGGGTGAAGGTTTTCTTGGGATAAGAAAGAAGCTTATAAAGAAGGTTAAATTCTCTTGCCGTCATCGGTATCTCTTCACCGTCAAGCTTTGTTGTTCTTTCGTCCATGTCCATGACAAGTGAGCCGACAACCAACTTTCTTGATGAGGCAATCTTACTGCGTCTTAAAACCGCACCGATTCTCAAAAGCAACTCCTCAAGGTCAATCGGCTTTATCATATAATCGTCAATTCCGGCAAGAAAGCCTCTTTGCTTTGAAAGAAAATCATCTCTTGCAGTCACAAAAACAATCGGAGTTTCGGAGTCTGTTGCACGGATTGTTTTTGCAATTTCGTAGCCGTCTGTACCCGGCAGCATGATGTCGGAAACGATGAGATCGAATTTATTTGAAAACATGGCATCATAAGCCTCCGAAGCATCGTTGGCGCTTGTAGCTTCATAGCCGTTTGTGTTAAGATATGAGCATAATGTGCGACAAAGGTCCTTGTCGTCTTCAATTACAAGTATTTTGAACATAAGCTTATCCTCCCTCGTCTTATAGGGCTTATTATATTGCTAAAATGTTAATATTTTGTTTAAGCGTGATAGTTAATATGTTTAAGTTGAGGAAATAATTAGAAAAATTCGTTTGTGGCATTAAAAATGGGTTTATAAAAGGCGATGTAAAATCTACATCGCCTTTAAATGTACGCTCAATTGTGAGCTTGACTCATAGAAATAAATAAAAGGTAAGTTTTGTTTATTTCAAATTGTAAAGCCTTTTAAGTAAACACTGCTGCTTATTCGGCACTTGCTCTGCGGATATAGTTTTTGAAGAATACAAGTGCTTTTTCAATGCAGGAAACGGGACAACGCTCGTTTGTTCCGTGTGTGCAACGAAGAAGGGGAACATCGACCGTGAACGGAGCATAGCGATAAATGTTCTTACAGATAGGCTCATAGTGGTATGAGTCTGTGCCACCCATTACAAGATACGGGGCAACGATAGCTCCGGGAACAAGTGCTTCACAAACATCTCTGATGATGCCGAAGGCTCTTGAATCTGTGGGTGAGAAAACGGAAGCCTCTTTTGCGTTGAGGACATTGATTTCAATGTTATCGTTCTTGACAACCTTTCTGATATGCTCAACAAGGTCGTCCTTTGTTGTTCCGGGCATTGCACGGAAATTGATTGTTGCACTTGCCTTTTGAGGAAGAACATTTGCCGCAGGACTGCCCTGAGCCATTGTGACTGCCGTTGTTGTTCTGACAAGGCAAGCACCGAAGGGGATAGCCTTAAAGCCTTGAAGAAGAACAGGCTTGAGAAGGGGAAGATTGCAGGCAATAAGTCTCACAGGATAAGAGGTATTTCTTGCAAGTGAATCAAGAAGCATATCCATGTTTTCATTAAAGGAAGCCTTGAACTGATTCTTTTCAATGGCTGTTATTGCCTTTGCGAGCTGACCGAGAGCCGAATGCACGGGAGGCTGAGATGAGTGACCGCCCTTTGCGTTGCAGACGATTTCGATGTCTGCATAGCCCTTTTCGGCAACACCTACACCCACAAGGGATTTATTGTTAAGAACACCGGGGACATTAAGAGGAATGATTGCACCGCCCTCGTCAAGAACGCAGTCAAGCTCGATGCCTCTGTCTCTGAGAGTATTCATGAGATCTCTTGCACCGTTTTCAGTGTTGGCTACAACCTCTTCATTGTCACCAAAGAGAAGATAAACATCTCTTTCGGGTTCATATCCGTCTTCAAGAAGAGCTTCAACGGATTCCATGACTGCGATAAGGTGATTTTTCATGTCGAGAGTGCCACGACCCCAGATGAATTCACCGTCGTCATAGCCGCTGAACGGATCATGCTCCCAATCCTGCTGTGTACCCTCCGAAATAGGCACAACATCCTGATGAGCGAGCAAGGCGATGGGCTTAAGGTCGTCTCTCTTACCTTTCCAACGGTAAAGGAGGTTTGCGGGAGGAACAATTTCCTTTTCAAGCTTGCTTGCGATGAGAGGATAAGCCTCGTCGAGAAATGCGTGGAATTTTTCAAACTCGTTCCAATCAACTCTTTCACTTTCTCTGTAAGAAACAGTTTTGAACTGAACGGCTTTTGAAAGATTCTGACGGTATCTTGCAACATTTATTTCTTCCTCGGGAAGAGACGGAACCTCTCTTTTTGCAGGCTTATAGGTAGCTGCATGAACAGCGTTTCCTATTGCGGCGGCAGCGAGTGCGGCACCGACAATTTTGTTTGATTTCTTCATTTTAATACTCCTTTCTGTATTTGTACCATGATATTATATAACAGTTTCAAATGAATTTCAATATATTTTTTGCTAAGGTTGACGAAATTTGATATTGGTGTTAAAATACTCTCACAGAAAATTTCACGGAGGTGAAAAAAGATGATGAACAAAAAAATGGTTAAAATTATATGCATCGTTATGGCAGGTCTCATGCTTTTAAGTGCCTGCGCAGTGCTTTTGCAGGTTTTTGCCGTAGATGAAACAGCTGCTTCCACCGTTGTCACTCCCGACACGGGTGACGGACTCTCGGATTATATTATCCCTGCCGGCATCGGAGTTGCGGCTTTGCTTGGAGTTGTGCTTTGCTTGGTTTTGCCGAAAATCCGAAAAAAAGATTCCGACACAAATGACGGCGAGGACAAATGATAAATATTAAAAAAGTTATTTTTCAGCACGGTTTTCTTGTTATTTTTAACAAGATATCGTGCTTTTTTTTGTTGTAAAAAACATTGCCGATTTTTTCATAATGTGTTAAAATATTACTTGCAAAACTACTGTATGAAAAGGAGCAGGAGATCATGAAAAAAATATTGGCAGCGGTTTTAACGGTAATCATGTTGTTTTCGGTTTGCTCAATCGGTGCTTACGGCGCTTATGAAATTGTCGAAACAACAAAATATCCGGTAATTTTAGTTCCCGGATATACTTCAAGTGAGCTTTACAGAGTTGACGATGAAAGCGGTGAAGTGGTTCATGTCTGGGGCGATGCTTTCGGACAGGCGGGTTCTGCTGTTGAGAACAACCTCGGTGGTATAATTTCCGACATGGCAACATTTCTTCTCGCGGGCAATGTCGAGCCTATTGCAAAAAGACTCGGTGAGGGCTTTGTTGACATTTTCGGTGACATGAAAACAAATCCCGACGGCTCAAGCTACTATGACATCAAAAATTACATAAACACTCCCGAAGAGTGCAATTATGCAAATCTTCAGGAAAAATATCCCGACGGCAGACATCAGTCGGAGCGTGAAATGATGACTGAGATTTTCGGAGTTATCGGTGCTGAAAACGCCTTTGTTTTCTCTTGCGATTTCAGAATGGGTGCTGTTGAGTGTGCAAACAAGCTCAAGACATTCATCGACGATGTTATCGAATACACGGGAAAAGAAAAGGTAAATCTTCTTGCCGTTTCCCATGGTGGTCAGGTTTCAGGCACTTATCTCACACTTTACGGTGATGAGGGCAAGGTTAACAATGCCGTTCTTACCGTACCTGCACTCGGTGGTGCCGGTGTCGCCTATGACGCTTTCAATTCACCCAAGGAGGGCTTTGATTTCGGTGATGTTGCTCTTCTCGTTTTCCTTGAGCATGGAATGCTGATTGAAGAGGATATACATTATCTTGTTGAAGCCGGCTGGCTCGGTTTCCTCGATGACCTTGCAGATGCCCTCGTTCCTTATGTTATGCCGACAATCGGCACTTGGGGAAGCCTTTGGGATTTCATCCCGGTTGAATATTACGATGAGATGAAGGCAGAGCTTCTTGACGAAGAAGAAAATGCAGGTCTCATTGCAAAGAGCGATTATATGCATTATGAAATCATGTCGCCGGAGGGTGAGCATTATTTCGCAAAGGGCTTCAAAAAGGCTCAGGATGTCGGAACAAACATTTATATCATTGCAGGCTATGACATTCAGGTTATAACAGGTATGCCCGTTTCCTCGGACGCCTTGATAACTACATCGGCTTCAACAGGAGCAACCTGCTCACCTTTGGGCAAGAGATTTGCAGATGGTTACACTCAGCAGATTGACACCGGCTTCTATCAGGTGTCTCCCTCAATGACAGTGGATGCTTCAACCTGCTATCTGCCCGAACACACATGGCTTATTGAGGATTTCCACCATGGAATGACTTATAAGGACGAATACACAAGAGAGCTTATGTTCACTCTGCTTCTCAACGATGAGAGCTATGATGTGCATTCACTTGAAAAATATCCGCAGTTCCATGCAACAACGAATCTTTCACACAGTGTTTTTGCTTACTTCAATAACTGCACCGAGGGTTATCTTACCGCAGACTCGACAGAGCTTGTTGTGAAGAATCTTTCAAAGGAAAAGACTGTCACTGTTCTTGCCGTTAATGTTTACGGCACAGAGCTTGAGCTTGCAAACGGCCCGATGATTCTGAAGCCCGGTCAGAGTGGAAGCTACGCTATTGAGGGTGAAATTCCGCAGGGAAGTGTCATGAATTTTGAGGTCAGCCTCAGCTATCTTATCGACACAGTCACACTCATGGGCGAAAGAACCTTTAACTTCACTCTCATGAACGGTGAAAAGGCAGAGTATGATGCAGAAAATCCCTATGTTGAGGCAGATAATGCTCCTGCGGTTGACTCTGTTCTTGATGAGGATACAAATGCGATTCTGACAAAGTACGGAGTTAAGAATCTCGTTTCCATAGTATATAACATTGTAAAAATGATTATTGATTTTGTTAACAAAATCATTGAAATGTTTTAAGTGATTTTCATCAGGATAGGCTGCGTGCTTATCCTGATGTTTTTTTGTTTTTTTATAAAAATCTGTGTTAATTTTAATTGGGCTGCGAGTGAATAATCAACACCTTCTTTTACAATAATATAAGCAATGGCAGGGAAACTTGTCATATAAAAAGGAGGTGTCGTTATGCACAACGAAGGCGTAAAATGTACTGTTAATGAATGCGAATATCATGTTGAATGTGATAAGTGCAAGCTTCAGAAAATTGAAGTTACACACGAAAAGACAGGTGCAGATGCTATTTCCGTTCCTCATTTCTGCAAGAGCTATCAGAAAAAGAACTGACAAGTGAAAAGCATTGCATCACTCCGATGAAAAGTGGCTGTGAAGAAACTCCTGTTTTTTTGCAGCTCTTTTTTGTTCGTGTGGGAAATTTAAAGCAGATGAATTGTCAATATTGAAAAATTCCCCTTAGCGTGTTATACTAAAAACAGCTTAGAGGCATAAGTCGCTTGTGCTTGAAGCTATAATATAAACTAAGGAGAGATCATGATGAAAAGTAAAAAGCTTGCCATAATACTCGGTGTGATAATTGTTGTTTTGCTTGCCGTCGATGCCGTGGCGGCAGTAATGTTTCTGCAAATGAAAAACGATAAATCACAGCAGGTTATTTCTTTGTTTGAGGACGAAAAATATTCTCAGGCTTATGATGAATACATAGACGCTTACGGCAGAGGCAACAGCGATAAGACACTTGAAGAATTTTTATATAACAGAATACTTGACATAGAGGAGGCTTTTTCCGACGGTGACATTTCATATGAGACTGCCATGGATGAGCTTGACACGATTAAAAAGATGAGAATCATGTCGCTCAGTGATGAGCTTTCCGATGTTGCCAAAAGCATTGAAAGCTTGAATTCCAAGGACAGCGTGACAACAACAAAGGCAGAAAAAGAGAGTAAAGCCGAGGAAAGCACAACGGAAAATGCTGCAACAACCACCGAAAAAATCACCGTTGAAGTCACGACGAGAAATTATGCCGACGGAACAACTCAAAGCTATTTGCCGACTGAACCTATACCGCCCGAGCGTGTTTCTTCAACGCCGAGAATATCTCACGCTTCCACGCTTAACGGTAAGGTGCTTTCAAGCTCGAATGTCAACAAGAACCGTTCCTTTACAGCCGAAAAGGCTATTGACGGATATTATGATTCATGCTGGTGCGTAAGCACAAAGTCGAACGGTGGTGCAGGAGCAAGAATCCGTTTTGACCTTGCAGAAAAAAGCTATGTGCGTGGCATCACAATGATTAACGGAAACCTTTATCGGCCGCAGGAGGATATATATTCACTCAACGGTCAGATCAAAAATTTCACTCTCACATTCAGTGACGGAACAAAAAAATCATTTTCTGCTTCCTATAACGGCAACGCTTCAAGCAATTATCAGTATTTTGATTTCAATGAGGAGATTGCCACCGATTATATTATTCTGACCGTTGACTCCGGTTATGCAGGCACCTTGTACACATCAAATGTCTGTCTGGGTGAATTCGGAGTATATTGATATTTTGGACTCGATATTCAAAAGATGAGTGTTTTTTACCTGCTTTTACCCGTTATGTATTTTTTTGACAGACTGCTTTCGCCGTTTATTTTGAAAATTGCATAGCATTATTTAAAAAATATATATATTCGCTATTGAAACAATCGAAAAAATTTGTTATTATATTAAGCGGTAAAATCAAAACCAATAATACAATCCGAAAGGAGTATGGATCACATGAATTATTCACATGAAGTTCAACAAATGTGCACGGTCAAAAAAGGACCGAACCACGGACCTGCTCCCATTCCCGAAGAGGGCAAATGGGTAAAGGCTTATGAAATCAAAGACATTTCCGCTTTCACACACGGTGTAGGCTGGTGTGCTCCTCAGCAGGGCGCTTGCAAGCTTTCACTCAATGTCAAGAACGGAATCATCGAGGAAGCTCTTGTTGAGACAATCGGTTGCTCCGGTATGACTCACTCAGCTGCTATGGCAAGTGAAATTCTTCCCGGAAAAACTCTTCTTGAGGCTTTGAACACAGACCTCGTTTGCGATGCTATCAACACCGCTATGCGTGAGCTTTTCCTCCAGATCGTTTACGG
>CAZBFI010000077.1:0-9151 GCA_964491165.1 uncultured Faecalibacterium sp. | reverse complement strand
GGAGGGTATTGCACATTTTCTTGAACACAAGCTTTTTGAAAGCGAGGAGCTTGATGCTTTTGAGCGCTTCAACAAAACAGGTGCAAATGCAAATGCTTTCACCTCCTTTGACCGCACCTGCTATATTTTTCAGTGTGCTGATAATTGGCAGGAAAATCTTAAAATACTCCTCGACTTTGTTAAGTCGCCCTATTTCACCGAGCAGACCGTTCAAAAGGAGCAAGGCATTATCGGTCAGGAAATAAGAATGTATCAAGACGACCCCGATTGGCAGGTGCTTTTCAATCTTCTCAGAGGTATTTACAGCAAAAATCCCGTCAGAATCGACATTGCGGGAACTGTTGAGTCAATTTCTCAAATCAACGCAGAGCTTCTTTATTCATGCTACAAGACCTTTTACAACAACTCGAATATGTGCCTTGCAGTTGCCGGAAATGTCAAAGCCGATGAGGTTATAGCTATCGCAGATGAAATTCTCAAGCCCGAAGCTCCCGTGGAATTTGAGCAGATCATTCCGCAAGAACCCGACAGCGTTGCAGTTGATTACACTCAGGAGGAGCTTGGAGTTGACATTCCGAAATTTGCTCTCGGCTTCAAGGAAAAGCTTCACGGCAAGGTTGCCGATGCCAAAGAAACCTTGATTTATGAGCTTGCACTGGAAATAATTTGCGGAAAATTCTCCCCTCTTTACACTGAGCTTATCGACAGCGGACTTATAAACACCTCATTTTCAAAGGAATTCTTTTCCGGCAGAGGCTTTTCTTCTGCAATTTTCACAGGTGAAAGCAATGAGCCGAAAAAGGTTTGTGAGAAAATTCTGAATGAAATTGACCGTATCAGAAAAGACGGCATTTCTCAAGAGGATTTCAATATCTGCTTAAAGAAAAAATACGGCATGGAAATTTACTCCTACAACGATGTCAACGACCTTGCAAACAACCTTTGTAACGCTTATTTCAACGGCTACGGTATTTTCGACACCGTTGAGCTTTACAAGCAGGTCACAAAAAGCGATGTTGAGCAAATTATCAAGGACGGCTTTAAGAAAGAGCTTTCCTGCCTTTCGGTAATTAAATAAAAACAGGAGAAAAACTTATGGCTAAAACACTGATTCTTGCCGAAAAGCCCTCCGTTGCAAGAGACATTGCGAGGGTGCTTGGCTGCAAGGGAAAGGGTGACGGGTTCATCAACGGTGACAAATATGTTGTCACATGGGCGCTCGGACATCTTGTAACCCTTGCTGACCCCGATGCATACGACGATAAATACAAGGCATGGCGACTCGAAGACCTGCCCATGCTTCCGCAAAAAATGAAGCTTGTGACAATCAAGCAAACCTCAAAGCAATACAGAACTGTTTCATCACTGATGAAAAGACCCGACATCGACAAGCTTGTCATTGCAACCGATGCCGGCCGTGAGGGTGAGCTTGTTGCAAGATGGATAATGATGAAAGCCCACTGCAAGCTTCCTGCGTACCGACTTTGGATTTCCTCACAGACCGACAGAGCCATTAAGGAGGGCTTTCAAAATCTGAAGCGTGCCGACGAATACGACAACCTGTACTATTCTGCTCAGGCTCGCGCAGAAGCCGATTGGCTTGTCGGACTCAACACCACAAGAGCGTTGACCTGCAAATATAACGCTTCACTTTCTGCCGGTCGTGTTCAAACACCGACTCTTGCTCTCATCGTGCAAAGGGAAGAAGAAATTCAAGCCTTTTCGCCTAAGGCGTACTACGGTATAAGGGGCGATTTCGGTGACTTCAAGGCGACTTGGCACGACAATAAGGGAAACACCAGATTTTCCGATGAAAAATTTGTGCAGGATATGTATAAGCTTCTGCAAGCAAAAAGCTACCGTGTGAGTAAGCTTGAAAAGGTCTCAAAGAAGCAGAACCCACCTGCCGCCTACGACCTTACGGAATTACAGCGTGATGCCAACAAAAAATACGGCTATTCGGCAAAGCAAACTCTGTCACTCATGCAGAGCCTCTATGAATATCACAAGGTTTTGACTTATCCGAGAACGGACTCGAGATACATAACAGATGACATTGTGGCAACGCTCCCAGAAAGGCTGCGTGCGATTGCAATCGGCCCGTATCAAACAAGTGCAATGAAGCTTGCAAGAGGGAAAATCGAAACCAAGTACATCGTAAACAATGCCAAGGTAACAGACCATCATGCAATCATACCGACAGAGCAAAGTCCTGATTTTCGAAGGCTTTCATTTGAGGAAAGAAACATATACGACCTTGTTGTCAGAAGATTCATGGCTGTTTTGAGCAGTTCATTTGAATATGACGAGGTAAAGGTTGAGATTGATGCGGAAAAGGGAAGCTTTCATGCAAAGGGTAAAGCTCCGGTTAAGCTTGGCTGGAAAGAGTTTTACGGCAATTTTGACGACGATGAAGATGACAGCGACGACAAGGCTCAAAGTCTGCCTCCCTTAAAGCAAGGACAAGCTCTCACATTAAGGCAAATAAAAATCACCGAGGGCAAAACCAAGCCTCCGGCAAGATACACCGAAGCGACACTTCTTTCCGCCATGGAAAATCCGTCAAAGCAGATTTCCGACAAAGCCTTAAAGGCAGTCATTGAAAGCACAAGCGGTCTTGGCACACCGGCAACAAGAGCCGACATCATTGAAAAGCTTTTCGATAATTTTTCAATCGAGCGTGTCGGAAAGGAAATTCACCCGACTGCCAAGGGAAAACAGCTTATCAGCATCGTTCCCGATGATCTTAAATCTGCCACTCTTACGGCTCAATGGGAGCAACAGCTCCAAAACATCAGCAAGGGTAAGCAGAGCATGAAAACCTTTATCGCACAAATGCGTGAATATTCAACCTCCCTTGCTTCACAGGTCATTGCCTCGGACAAGCAATACAATCACGAAAACGCAACAAAGGAAAAATGTCCCGTTTGCGGAAAATATTTGCTTGAAGTTAACGGCAAAAAAGGAAAAATGCTCATCTGTCAAGACAGGGAATGCGGATATCGTAAAGGTCTGACGCAAATAACCAACGCCCGTTGCCCCGAATGTCACAAAAAGCTTGAGCTAAGGGGCGAGGGAGACAAAAAGCTTTTTGTCTGCAAGTGCGGTTACCGTGAACGACTGAGCGATTTCAACAAGCGTAAGCAAGACAGCGGAGCAAACAAATTCGATGTGATGAATTACATGAAAAATCAAAAGAAAGAGGAAAAGGCAAACACGGATAACAATCCCATGGCAGAGCTTTTGAAAGACTTTTTCTGATTAAGTGTAGACCTACGGCATCGGTTTTAGTAATAAAACAAGATATAAAAATAAACGGCTTCCCGTGAGAGATATTTCACGGGAAGCTTTTTCGTATAATTTTTGAAATCTGCAAAGCTGCATTTTTCTGTACTTTAACGCAAGTAGCTGTAAAAAAGACGCTTTCTCTTTCTGCTTTCGTTTGGCAGCTTATTTCTTTCCTTTTCGCTCGACCTTACGCTTGTTGCCCTTTTCGTCAACAATATATGTGTTTTCAAGCTGACCGATAAGGCTCTGCTTGAATGAATCAATGTAAAGTCTTCTCAACTTCTGTTGCTCGGCTTTTTCAGCCTCGGTAAGACCCTCGGCTGTTTTTGATTTTCTTGCAAGAGCGTTTATTCTGTCAATTTGTTCCTGTGTTACCATTTCGTTTATTCCTCCCAATTCTTCCATTCGTCCGGACAGTATCCCAAGGTAGCTTTTTTGCCGTTGCGAACGATCGGTGTTTTGAACATTTCTTGATTTTCAAGAAGCTTTTCCACCTTCGCCTCATCTGTGGCAAGATATTTGATAAAGGACTTTTCATAAGCCTTGCTTTTTTCGTTGACCAAATCAAGAACATCTAATTTCAAGCTGCGTTTTATGTTCTCAAATTCTCCCCTGCTCATTCCGAATTTTGAAAGATCAACAAATTGAAATTTGATTCCTCGCTCTTTAAAATAACGCTGAGCTTTTTTGGTGTCAAAGCATTTATTTGTACCATATATTTGAATATTCATCTTACAAGCTCCTTGAGTTCAGTATTTCACTATTTTAAATGATAATACTGTTTTTGTAAAGCCTTTTTGTTGAATTAAAAAAATTCATGTGTTATACTTTTGACAATAAAAAAGAAAGAGTGTGATTTTTTTGAAAAAAATCTGTTATATTATCGGTGCCGGTGATGTTTCAAATGCAGACGGCATTATGGCAACGGAAAAAGATTTTATCATCTGTGCCGATGGTGGATTTAAGCACAAAGCCCTTCTTGCAAGAGAATGTGACCTCGTTGTCGGCGACTTTGATTCTCTGGGCGTTGAGCCTGAGTTTGAAAACAAGGTGGTGCTTCCGTGCGAAAAGGATTTCACCGACATGAAGGTTGCCGTTGATGAGGGACTGAAAAGAGGCTATGATGAATTTGTCCTTTTCGGTGCTTTGGGTGGCAAAAGAGCCGATCACTCCGTTGCAAATGTGGCTCTGCTTTCTTACATCTGTTCGAAGGGTGCAACAGGTAAGCTCATCCATAACGGCAAAAGCTTCCTCGCTTTTTCAAATGATACGGTTGTTTTAAAGGGCAAAAAGGGTGAATATGTTTCGGTTTTCTCGCTTTGTGATGTGAGTCACGGCGTTACGATAAAAAACCTGAAATACACTGTTGACAACACCGATTTCCGACTTGATACTCCGATAGGTGTCAGCAATGAATTCATCGGGCTTGATGCCGAAATAAGCGTAAAAGACGGAACACTGCTTGTCATTTATTAAGCGCTGATGAATTTGTGCCAAGCCAAGCCTTGGCACTTTCTTTTTTTAGTTTACCTTACTCATATTAAAAGGGTTTCTTTTAAGCTTTCGCCTGAAAGAAACCCTTGATTTTATTTTATGCAGTCTGTGTTTTTCGCAGACTTATTTTTTGCTCTGCCGTTATACAGACGCGCTTCCGACCACTCCGCCGATTGTTGAAACTACACTTTCAACTGTTGACATTGTGGTTGAAACAGCCTCAGTCTCCAAGCCGAGTGAGCCTGTAAGCACATTTGCAACTGCACTGAGATTGCCTTCCTGCTTTGCAATTTCAAGAATAAGTGAAGCGATTGACATGAACACGGCTTCTCTGTCACCGACAATTTCAAAACGCTCTCCGCCGATGTCACCACTTGCAGCAACTCTTGCAGTTCCGAGCTTTTCAAGCTGGGAATAATCATATTCGGGAAGTGTGATTCCGAAATCGGCAACAACCATATCAAGTAACTCATTGATCGGAAGAAGCTTCATGCCTGCTTTATTGATGATGTCGGGGTTATTCTGTGCAACCTGTGCAGCTTTGTTGTAGCTGTAAATGAAGTCCGGAAGAAGCTCACAAAGATAAGTGATGGGAGCTGCAAGAAGAGGATCTACAACCTCAAGAATCCTTTCAACAACAAATTCCATTCTCTTTGCTGCATCGAGACCCGAATAAAGAATGAAGTCCTTAATCTCAGGCATCGGACCTGTATGAAGTGCTTCAAAGATGGGAACGAGTGCTTCTTCATAAGAAGTTGGGCAAACAAGCAAGCATTTTGCAAGTGCGTCACCGAAATGCTCTGAGCCGGCTGCACAAGCCTTGATAAATGTTGACTTGTCACCGGTTGTAATACCGAACGGAATGGAATCAATATCTGCCCATGTCTTACCCTCAGACTGTGCCTGTGTCAAATAAGCATAAGCCTCGGGGAAGCTCTTTTTAACAGCGGCAAAGGTGATATCAGCAAGCTCCTTTGAACACATCTTTGCAGTGAGCTTAGTGACAGTTGTTGCAAACGCATCGGTATAAATTGCACTGCCGAGATTAAAGTCGGAAAGTGAGCCGATGATAACAGCGTCGATGGTGTTCATAGCAGCAGAAACTGTTTTTTCGGTTGCAGGCCACTTGAACAGTTCACTGTAATCCTTGACTTCAGCGTTGTAAGCATCAACCTGAGCCTTAACATCGGGAGCAGTTCTTCCCTGAATCTTTGAAAGCAGATCAACGAAATCGGCAAGGAAAACCTTGAAGATATCACTGTTAAGAATTTCACCTGCAAGACCCTGCTGGAGAGACTCATCCTTGAAGTCCTTTGTCAAAAGCTTGTCAATGTAAGCAAAGTTGTTTTCATGCACAAGGGTGCCGAGAATATAGTCAGCCATGAAGCAGAAAACAGCTTCTCTGTCACCGTTGATTCTGACTCTCTCGCCTCTGTTTGCACCGCTTTGGTCAACAACTGCCTGACCGAGCTGTGATGCATAGTTGACATCGAGTGTCGGCACTGACATACCTGCACCGGAAAGAACCTCATTGAGAAGTCCGTCGATGGTGGGCATGACGAGCTTTGCTCTTTTTTCAACGCCTTTTTTACCGTTAAGGAAATCTGCTGCCTTTGTATAATTTTTAAAGAAATCCGGAGCAATCTCACAAAGATATGTAAGAGGAGCGGCTTTCAAAGGCTCAACGATTGAAAGAATTTTTTCAACAAGAAGTGCCATTCTCTTGCTTCCTGAAAGACCTGTTGAGGAAACAAATTCCGAGAATGTGGGCATCGGACCTGTATGCAAAGCTTCAAGTGCCGGAACAAGTGCATCGTTATAAGCTGACGGAGCGTTAAGGATAACCTTCAAAAGATTTGCACCGAAAGCCTCTGCACCTGCACTGCAAGCCTCGATGAATGCTTGCTTATCTCCCGGCTCAATGCCGAAAGGAATCACACCGAGGTCAGCCCATGTTTTGCCTGCCTCTTTTTGTGCGTTTATAAAATCGTAAGCCACGGGGAAGCTCTTTTTAACTGCCTTAAATTTAATGTCGGCAAGCTCCTTACCGATAAGCTCACTTGTGAACCTTGCCACGAGTGTTGCAACCTCATCGGTATAAAGCATTTGTTCAACATTTACCATTGAAATGATGCTGACAAGCTCTGCGTCAAGCTTATCAAGTCTCTTTGCAAGCTCCTCTTCGCTCATGCTCACAAAATATGAGCTGACATCTGCAACAGAGCTGTTGTAAGACTCAACCTCTTTGTCACACTTGATCTTTTCTCCGCCGATGACATTAACTGCCACACCGAAAACGGAGGTGATAACAATGGCAACAACAAGAACAATACTTATTATTTTAAGTGCCTTATTGTTATTCATAAGATTTTTAATAAAATCCATGATCCCACTCCTTTTTTATAATTGTTAAATATACAAAACACCTAGTATATTTATATCAAAATATAAGATTAAAGTCAAGGAAAAAGCAAAAAATCTTGACAAATTCAAGCTATAAAATTTCCGGCAAAGATAAATTTCTCTGCCGGAAAAATATTGATGAATTATGCTTTATTTCTCTGCACCGCCCAAAATGATTTCACCATTAAAGAGTCTTGTCAAGAAGTTAAGAATAGCGGTGAAGAAACGAATGAAGATTGAAAAACGCTCTTCGTTGCTTCCGGGCTTTGGACCTTCCTTGTCCAAGCCGGTAACCGGTGTTATTTTATCCTCATCGGCAGCCCATTGCATGAACTGCGGATAAGTTTCACTGCTGAAAACAGTAAAGTTATCATTGACAAGGAAAGCGTTCAAAAGTGCATCAACGCTGTCGGGGAACTTTGCGTGTGCGCTGTTTTTAATAAACCATGTTGTTTCGGGGAAGAGACAAGTTGAAGCGTCAACCTTCAAATCAGGAGAAATGAACTTCTTTTCTTCCGTTGTCTTTGAATTAAGATATTCCTGTGAGAATGTCTTGCCATATTCGGGAGAGGTTGAGCCGAACGAGTTTCTGTAAGTTTCAGACATACCGTCGCTCTGTGCAAGTCCGTCATCGGAAAGAGGAAGATTTGGAAGGTTATACTTTGAAAGAACCATGACATCAATGCCCTGCGCCTTGATTTCCTTCATGTTGTCATAAGCATTCTCCTGAATTTCCTTGAATGCATAGATCTTTTCGATAGTGCCTGCATAAGTTTCTTTAAGCTCGGGTGTTGAATAGCAAAGCTCAACGGCTGCATCAATGTCCTCAATCGGACACATTGCCCAGAATGACGGGAATGAGCCGTAAGTGTCACGAACAAGTCTCGGTATAACATTATCCTTGACCTTATTGATGATATACATCAAGGTATCAGCACCGATTCCGAGAACCTTAGCATACTCAAGAAGTGAAACGGTGGTTGTGATAATATCCTGCATTGTTTCATCTTCAACGAGATCACCGGTATACACAAGGTTATTAACAAAATTGTCAATAGCCTTATCCTGAATAACGATATTGCCCGAGAAAATCGCACCGATGGTGGAAATACCCATGGTTGACGGAATGTAGAAGATTACCTTATTGATCTTATCGAGGTTGCTTGCATTCTGAAGGTAAGCATTGAGAATGTTACCGCCAAGGCAACGACCAAGGATATTAACCTTTGAGACGCCTTTTTCACGGCAAACTCTGTCAACGAATTTTTCAAGGATCTGTGCGTTGTAAATCGGTGAAAGTCTCCAGTCATATTCAAAAGTGATTCTGCCACCGGTAAGACCCTTGTCGTATCTTACTCGGTAATTACCCGTGAGCATATTTCCGCCCCAGCCTGAGCCGTCAAGAGCTTCTCCGCTGGGATCGAGCTTAACCTCCGAATAAAGAGGTGCAACAGCATTGTAAAGCTCATCGCAGTATTCATCAAAATTGTCTGTCAAGAGACCAAATGCGAGCTTTTCAAGGCAAGGTCTGAGTACCCTTGAAAGAATTTCTCCGACATCTGCTTCGATATCGTAAATTCTGTTTTCTTCGGTCCAAACATTATTCTTATAAAGTCCGTGACCAAAGCCCTCAACATAGATTGTGATGATGTTATCGGCAGCAAAAGCATTCATCATCGGTGTTGCCATTGTGAAAAGCATCACAAGAGCAAGTGCAAATGACATCAGTTTTTTCATCATAAAATCCTCCGTTTTGAATTATCTTACCGCCATATTATCACAAAAAGTTAATATTGTCAACATTTTGTTCATTTTTTACAAATATATTTTATCCGTCACAATTTTATCGGAAACGGCATTTATCACTTCACAGTGACAGCTGATGTCTTATAGCCTCCGTAAATGTTGCCTCCGTCTGTCTTAATACCGGCTCTGACCGCAAAGGTGTATTTTGTTCCCGACTTGA
>CAZBFI010000076.1:0-9176 GCA_964491165.1 uncultured Faecalibacterium sp. | reverse complement strand
CACAAAGCTTTCCGTCAGATTTCTCTAACGGAAAGCTTCTATTATTTATCTCGTTTTATCCGGTCTGCGCTTTTTTTGCAGCCCCTTGTTATATTCTGCCCTTGGGCGGAGCAACCTTAACCTTTTCCTGCTTGGGTGTGATATCACCGGATTTTGTCAAGGCTATCTTTGTCAGTGTCGGGCCGAAAAGCTCATAAACGAGAACACCGAAAAGAACAATGTTTCTTATTATTGTTCCGGTTTCTCCAATGCTCATTGCCGTTATTGACATTCCCAAAGCAACACCTGCCTGTGGAAGAAGTGTTATTCCGAGATACTTTTGAATCAGCGGTTCACACTTTGATGCCTTTGCACTGAAACGGGCTCCGATATATTTTCCGATGCTTCTTGCGATGATGTAGACGATGCCGATACCGATGACAGTGACATCGGCAAAAACCGAAAACTCAAGCTCTGCACCGCTGAGAACAAAGAACAAGATGAAAAGAGGGGCAGTCCATTTGTCTGTTTTTTCCATCAGCTCTGCCGAAAAATCACAAATGTTGCAGAAGATTGTGCCGAGCATCATGCACACAAGCAAGGGCGAAAAGCCGACGCTGACAGGGCCGATGCTGAATTTAAGCTTGGACAGGGCAACGGCAAGAAACACAGCCGTGACAACGATTGCTTGACGCTTGCTGTTTGAGTGGAAGAATTTTTCGGCAAAGGAGAGAACAGCACCGAGAACAGCACCGAGAATGAGCGAAAAAACGATTTCCACAAGCGGATCGACGAGAACGGCAATAAGGCTGAATTCACCGTGAACGAGAGCCTTTGCGATGCCAAAGGAAACGGCAAAGATAATCAGACCGACAGCATCGTCGAGCGCAACGATCGGCAAAAGCAGATTAGTAAGCTTGCCCTTTGCCTTGTATTGACGGACAACCATCAGCGTTGCGGCAGGAGCTGTTGCCGAGGCTATTGCACCGAGAATGATTGCACTTGAAAGGGGGAGCTTATCCTCACCGAGAACAAGATGAAGCCCGATAAGAGCAAGGTCAACCACAGCCGTTGTCACAACAGCCTGAAAAATGCCGATGATTGTTGCTTGCTTACCGGTGTGTTTGAGCTGAGAAAGACGAAATTCGTCACCGATTGCAAATGCAATGAAGCCGAGTGCGACATCGTTGATTATCGAAAGGTCGGCAACCCTTTGCACACTTGTGAAGCCGACTCCGTCAATGCCCAGAAGTCCGAGACCGTAAGGCCCGATAAGAATGCCGGCAATGAGATAACCCGTTACAGCGGGAAGCTTAAACGGTTTTACGATTCTTGACATGAAAAGTCCCGCCATAAGAGCGACGGAAATTCCCAACAGTGTTTCCATTTCCATGAATTTAACCTTCTTTTATTTTATTATGAACGCACTTATTATAAGAATAACCATGTTGAAAGTCAATCTCGATTTTAGACAATTTAAATTAGCTTATTTATAAATATTTATTCAAAGTTACACATTATTTCATAAACGGTGAAATTATTACTTTTTTGTGTAGACTTTTTAAAAATTATCTATATAATAAGGCAAGTGAATTAAAAATACAGAGGGGATAAAAAATGGAAAAAAATCAGTTTATGCCCATGCTTTTCACAAGCATGAAGGGGTATAGTAAAAATCAGCTTGTCAAGGATATAACATCAGGCGTTATCGTTGCGATTATTGCACTTCCACTTTCAATCGCTCTTGCTCTTGCGTCGGGCGTCGGTCCGGAGGAAGGCATTTACACTGCAATTGTTGCCGGCTTTGTGATTTCATTGCTCGGAGGAAGCACCGTGCAGATTGCAGGCCCAACGGCAGCCTTTGCCACAATCGTTGCCGGAATCGTTGCCAAAAACGGCATGGACGGACTTGCAACGGCAACCGTTCTTGCAGGCGTGATACTTTTACTTATGGGTGTTTTCAAATTAGGCTCGCTTATAAAATTTATACCTTATACGATAACGACAGGCTTCACCTCAGGAATAGCCGTCACCATTTTGCTCGGACAGCTCAAGGATTTCTGCGGAGTTGCTTATCCCGAGGGAATGGAAACGATTGAAACGGTTGACAAAATGAAAGCATTCTTTTCCGGAATCGAATCCTTCAATCTTCAAGCCTTCATCGTCGGTGCGGTTTGTCTGGCAGTCCTTATTGTCATGCCGAAAATCAGCAGTAAGATTCCGTCGTCTCTTGTTGCCGTTGTTGTCGGTATTGCCATGGTTAAATTTCTCAACCTTGAGGTCAACACGATAGGTGACCTTTACGATGTCGGAAGTGCTCTTCCAAAATTCAGACTTCCGTCAATGTCCTTTGCATCGGTTAAAACAGCTCTCCCCGATGCTTTCACCATTGCCGTGCTTGCGGCTATTGAGTCTCTGCTTTCCTGCGTCGTTGCCGATGGAATGACAGGCACAAGACATCGTTCAAATGCTGAGCTTGTGGCTCAGGGTGCAGGTAATGTTGCCTCTGCTCTTTTCGGCGGAATACCGGCAACCGGTGCGATTGCAAGAACTGCCGCAAACATCAAAAACGGTGGCAGAACACCCATAGCCGGAATTGTTCATGCTGTTGTTCTTCTCGTTGTTCTTGTTTTTCTCATGCCTTATGCCGCCTTGATTCCCATGCCGACAATTGCCGCAATTCTTTTTCAGGTGGCTTACAACATGAGTCATTGGAGAACCTTTGCTTCACTTGTTAAGACAGCACCGAAAAATGACATTATCGTTCTTGTGCTTACATTTGTTCTTACGGTTGTTTTCGACCTTGTTGTTGCTATTGAGGTCGGTATGCTTCTTGCTTGTGTGCTGTTTATCAAACGAATGAGTGAGGAAAGCTATGTTAAGTCATGGAAATATGTCAATGAAAGCAGCTCGGTTACACCGGACAGTGACGAGACAAAAAAACAGCTTATGCAGATACCGGCTTACATCAGGGTTTACGAGGCAACAGGCCCGATGTTCTTCGGTGCGGCAAGTCAGATTGAGCAGATTGTCTTTAAGGATATGACAAAATGCCTGATTCTGAGAATGAGGGCAGTGCCGGCAATTGACAGCACTGCAATGAACAGCCTTAACGCACTTCTTGAAAGATGCCGTAAAAAGAATATTACGCTCATTCTTTCACATGTTACCGAACAGCCGATGAAAGCGATGAAAAAGTCCGGCTTTTATACTGCCGTCGGAAGTGAAAACTTCTGCTCGGATATACATAAGGCGATTGAAAGAGCTGTTGAAGTCAGCGAAAAGCAATAAAAATAAAAATGCAGGAGTGACCGAAAAAAACGGATACTCCTGCATATTTTTTGTCGGCAGCTTAAAAAAACTCAGGTGAAAGCCGTAAGGCTCTCGGTGCTTCAGGCTGCAAGCTTGCCGTATTTGATTTTGTTGACAACAAAGCCGATTCCGAGCCACAGAAGAATTAACGGCAAGAAAATAAGCACAAGCAGAACGAGGATTATCACCGTTGGGAGAGCTTTTTTGCTTTTTATGAATTTGCTGACATTTTTCGGCTCTTGCGGAAGCTTATCCCAAAGTCTTATGACAGCCTTTTCATCACAGATGCCGTTGTTGTAAAGTAATGGCTCAACGAGAGCCTGAACGGAATCAATACCCTTTAAGAGCTTGTTAAGCTTCACACCGAAAAGGTTAAGAATGCTGTCAATTATCGCAAGAACGCCCATGGTGATTTTGTATTCAGGCGTTTCGGGACTGTACGGGCCGTCACCGCCGTAAAGATTTGTGACAAGAGAGATGATGAAATCAACCACCTTTCTGTCCTTGATTTTTTCTATCTCGCTTTTTTTGACTCCGCTTTCTTTTTTGCAGATTGCCGCCATGTTGCCTATGGTGAGCATCTTTAAAATTTTGGCAAAGGGCTTGATTATCCAGCCGATTTTGTAGATGAGCTTTTCACTGACACTGAATGCCGTGACAATTTTTGCAAGGTCGGGAATGCTTGTTGCGGCAGCATCGACAACTCTGCCGATCATGCCGAAAAACTTATCGGTGAGATGCTCCTTGAGGGACTTGCCGTCAATTTCACATTCAACATCCTTTGATTTGACATCAATGACTCCGTTGGCAGGGTCAAAAATCACATTTCTGAAGGTTGCCGGATAGCCGACGGCTGCCGCTGTTGTGATGTCGTAAAAAATCTTACCGTTATCGGTGTACTTATATGAAATATCCTGCATGTGAGTGTGACCGGTGAACATATAGTTCAGTCCCAGCTCGGTGAACTGATCAATTCTTTTGTCGGCTTCTCCCATGATGTTGCCACCGCCTATAACCTTGTAAAAGGGTGAGGGGGAGAGCATCGGATGATGAGTCATGGGGATGATGAATTGATTGTTCTTTTTTGCGTCCTCAATCTGTTCTTCAATCCAGCTCCAAAGCTCATCGGAAAAACCGCTTGCACCCTTGAGATTCTTGTCATCGTTGAGAGCAAAGAGTCGATATCCGTCGCAAAGCTGAACAACGTAGGACATGCTTTGTCTGTGAACGGCAATGGCTTGATCGGGGCCGAATTCCCTGTAAAGCTCGTAAAGCTCTTCCCTTTGAGTGCCTTTGACCTTTATTTTTTCGTCACCCTCATATTTTCCCGTCATGCCGTCATCGTTATAGTCGTGAGTTGCTGTTATGACATAGACCTGCTTGCCTCTTTCTTTAAGTGAACGCAAAAGAGCGATGACACCCTCATGTGACGGCTTTTCAGCCTTGTTTGTTGTGTCACCGGAAACAAGCACGATGTCAGGCTCGTCCTTTGCAAGCTGATCCATCAAAGCAGCGAGAATCTCCTTGCTGTTTTTCATGTCATTCGGTGTTTTTGCGTTATCCTTTTCAAATGCCTTTCCGGTGCAACCCATTTCCCTTGAATAGTAGTGTATATCGGAAATGATGTTGACCTTTAAGGGCTTGTGATTTTCGTACATATCAGTTCTCCTTCTTTTTTATAACAAGATTGTGTGTGCCGGAGCTTTTCGGTGAAAGGGTAAATTCCAAAAGACCGTCACGGTCATTGAATGAGATATTCTCACCGTTAAGCTCAGCCGTGTAGCTTTCGCTGTCGCTCATAACACACAAAAGGGTGATTTTGTCGCTGTTTCCGTAATATGTGAAGCTGATTTGAGCCTCGGTGAAATCACGGCTGAAGCTGACCTTGTCAAGATAAGTGTCAAAGCCGACATTAACCGTTCCGGGTGAGTAGTAGGCTTTAAGCCAAAGATTAACAGGCGCAGAAAGTCCGCCGAAGTTGTGGAACCATCCGCCACAGCCTGTCACAACACTGACCATTTCAAAGGTGTAGTATGTATTTTCAACCTCTCTTTTCCAGATGTTGAGTGCCATGTGGGCAATGTCCCTTGCAAAATCTGCTTCACCGCAGTCGAGCATACTCTTCCAGATGAACCATTGATGCGGGAACCAGACATTTCCGTTCCAATAGCCGTTGACCTTGAAGTAACCGGCAGTCATATCAACTGCACTGATTCCGTAAGGACAGTGCATCTCTTTTTCGCTTTTCATGTGAGAGATGATTTTTTCTTTTTGCTTTTCGTTGCAAGCACCTGCGATTATCGGATATATTCCGTCAAGACCCTTGTTGAGATTTTCTCCGTCGGCAGTGACGAATTTCTTGATAGGCTCATAGTTGTCATCATGTATGACATAGCTGTAATATCCGCTTTCTTCATCCCAGGAGTAAGTGTCAAGAGCCTTTGTTAATCTTTCAGCGTCCTGACGGTATTCCTCAGCGTCAGCTTTTTTGTCAAGCTTTTTTGCGATTATGGAAAGAATTTTTCCAAAGCGTATAACTTGACCGGTGGTGATAACGGGGGAAGCCTTGTCACGAAGATTGTTTTTCATCATCGCAACTTGAGCAGGATAATCGTCCATACCGCTTGATGAATAGAAATAATCGTAGGTTGTAAGCAGACCGCTTTTGAATTTTGCCGTTGTTGAGCCTCTGACCTTGCCTGCAAGGAACAGATAATAAAGTCTCAGCCTCGGATAATATTCCAAAAGCTTGCTTTTATCGGTTGCCTTTTGAAGCATTTCGTAGAATTGATAAATCTGTACGGGTACGGGAGAGCCGTGGTGAAGAAAAGCATAG
This sequence comes from uncultured Faecalibacterium sp., assembly GCA_964491165.1. Classification (GTDB taxonomy): domain Bacteria; phylum Bacillota; class Clostridia; order Oscillospirales; family Acutalibacteraceae; genus UBA6857. The sequence goes on along the minus strand of CAZBFI010000076.1, from coordinate 3,049 downwards.
TCGGGGTTGCTTTCATCACTCAGATAAGTGTCGAGAATATACTCGGCAAACTTAGGGGCAATTTCGTTCATTCCAAGACCGATAAAGCCGGAATCCCAGGTGTAAAGGCAGTCCCAACGCTTTCCGGGAGTGTGATGAATGATATAATCTCCGTGCTTGTAAATCGGATAAACAACATTTGTCAAAAGAGCAGCGGAAAGCAGCTGATTGCTGAGCCTGTATGTTTCACCTTTTTTATTAAGGCTGAAGCAAACGGCTTTTTTTCTCGCAGCAAGATAAATTTCTTCATATCGGCTCGGCTCAAGATAGTCACATTTTCCTTTTGAAATGACGGCATACTGTACCTTGCGCTGACCTTTTTCGATGAAAATCGTGTGGCTTATGGCGTTGTGGAAAAATCCGTTGTCGCTGTGCTTACGGTTGAAAGCTCCGGTGAAGCTTTCGGTGACATCGTCAAAGGTTTCATCAGCGTTTGAAAGCCTTGCTGTCATGCAGTCCTCAAGACAGCCTGTTTCAATCTCTCTGAAACGGGTGTTATCATCGAAGATGCGAAGGTTGTATTCTCCCTTGATTTTATCGTATCTGAGGGTGGTTAAAAAGCCCTTATCGGCTTTTTCGTTGTCGTAATCGGGGACAAAATTGACCGGAGCGTTTTTAACCTCGATGAAATTCTTGTCATCGCTTTCGGTGATTGCGAGAAAATCAAATTCGGCTGCGCCCGTGCCTGTGGAAACAAATTCGAGCTTAAGCTCACCGCAGTCAAGCTTTCCCAAGGGGATATACATAAATTGAAGCTCATCACATGGAGGAAGAGAAACATTCGTCGTTGAGTTCAGGGCGAAAGAGGCTGTGTTTTTGCTGTTGATGTAATGAACACCGACCTGCTTTCCTTGCTCATAAAAGATATCACTTGTTCTGTAACGCAAGGTCAAAACGGCATTGTTATAGCTGTTTTTAAGCTTTACCTTGTAGCTTACCTTATCGCCCTTTTCGGCACCAAAGGGTTTAAGCACACGGTGAGGCATGTGCCATTTTTCAGCTCTGTCTCCGAGACCTTTTTCAAAAGTAAAGGCCTTGTCGATAAATTCACCCTTTTTTCTTCCGTCGGCATTTTGCTCGTCCCACGGTCTTTTTATCGCATAGGCGTATTCGTGATAATCTGTTGCTTTTATAAAGTCGCATTTTTCAGGCAGGCTCAAATCGGTGTAAGAATCCTGTGGATATTCGATTGAAGAAAAATAGTTGACTACGCAGTCCTTTATCAGGTCGGAGTTGTTGACAATTTCCGTTCTGACAAGGGTGCTTTCATCGTCAAGCCTTGTGTATGAAACATCGGCATACACCTTGTCCTTCCATTCGAGATCATGACGGAATGAATAAAATGAGTAGTCCTCACTGCAAAGCCACGGATGATAGCCCGACGGCAGTGTCACATTCGGCACTTTAATATCAAAAGCGTGGATTGCCGGAGCAACGCAAAAGTCAAAGCGTATTCCGGTGAGATTTTCATGGTCGGCAATTCTTGAAATGCCGGCATATTTTTTGCTGTACGGCCCCCAAACGGGCAGGCAGTTGAATTTATCGAGCATTTTGCACCTCTTTAATTTTTTTATCGTTTATAAAGTATATACTATTTAAATTGGTAAAGTCAACTTTATTTTCATTAAAGTGTCGCTTTATTTTATCTTGAGCGACAGCATTTGAGCTTAATGAAATTTAATCGGCTTTTGTTCAGAAAATTTTCAAAAACTGCTTGAATTTTTATATATATGGTGCTATAATTTAGGCAAGCTACAAACTACATTATTATCAGGAGGTAAACTTATGAAAAAAATATTATCAGTTATGTTAGCTATCATGATGCTTTTCGGAGCATTGTCAATCAGTGCATCAGCTTCAAACAACGACATTCTTCAGCTTTGGAGAGATCCGTCAACTGTTGTTATCATCAACAATGAGCAAATTTCAAAAGCAGATCATGTTGTTCTCAGCCTTAACTTTAACGGTGGTTCATCTTTCACAGAGGTTGCTTCGTATGATCCCAATGCAGGTAGCTTCGTTTGGGGCGTAGCATCGGATACATACCTCATGCTTCCCGGTGCAGCAGGAAATTACCTCAGACCCGGAGAACCCGTTACTCTTCCCCGTGTAACAGCTCCCGACGGAAAGCAGTTCACAGGCTGGTACTGTGAAGAAACAGGCGAATATGTTGTCGGTGGTAAGACTTGGGTCATTCCCGAAGGCACAGGCGGAACAATTTATCATTTCACCGCTGAAATGCTTCCCTCAGAGGCAGAAGCAGACACAATGGCAACTGTTATGGGCATTCTCATCAAGATTTTCGGTACAATTATCGGTATCCTCTTCCTTGACGGCAGTGCTGCTGCAGGTATCGAGCTTATGGAAAAAATGCTCGGTGGTCTTCTCGGCTGATAAATTAAAGCGAAATAGCTTGACAGGCTGTAAAAACTCGGTTTTTACAGCCTGCTTTTTGTTTTTGCTTGCTTTTTGCAGTATGTTTTCTCCTGCTTTTTTTGCGATATACAAAAAACTATATTACTCTATGCATATTTTTTATGCCTAAACTCTTGAAAAAAATACAATAATGTTATAAAATAGCAAATGGTATTTTTTTGATTTTGAAAGCTACTTATGAAAGGAAAGAAACCAATGAACGTATTAAACAAGAAATCCGTTGAGGATATTGATGTAAGAGGCAAAAAAGTCCTCATCCGTTGCGACTTCAATGTTAAGATGGAAGACGGTGTTATCACAAGCGACAAGAGAATTGTTGCTTCACTTCCCACAATCAAATATTTGCTCGATAACGGTGCAAAGGTTATCGCTTGCTCACATCTCGGCAGACCCAAGGGTGAATTCAAGCCCGAATTTTCTCTTGCTCCCGTTGCAGTAAGACTCGGTGAGCTTCTCGGCATCGAGGTTAAAATGGCAAAGGATGTTGTCGGTGAGAGCGCAAAGGCTCTTGCAGCAGAGCTTAAAGAGGGCGAAGTTCTTCTTCTTGAAAATGTTCGTTTCCACAAGGAAGAGA
>CAZBFI010000075.1:0-9230 GCA_964491165.1 uncultured Faecalibacterium sp. | reverse complement strand
AGAAAACAGAAAGCTGCAAAGGAACGAAAAAAGATGTGACGCCTGCGGTAATATCTTTCCAAAGAAAATGAAAAAGTGTCCAAAATGCGGAAAGCGTGAAAAAGGCATGAAAGGCTTTTCTGTTTTGGTGATTCTCGCTTCTTTTATGCTGATTCTGATGATCTTTATTTTAACATTACCCGTTGAAGAAGATTCGGGAGCCGGAAGCTACTCGTCTGAGCCTGTTGATGCAAGCGATGTAAATCAAAGCGAGGGTGTAACGAGCAGTGTGTTGTATGAAGATGAAATCTTCACGGTGGAGTATCTTGGGATTGATGATGTAGTCGGCGTAACTTCAACATATTTGCAATTAAGGGTTACGAATAACGGCAATCAAAAGCTTACTTTGCTTTTAGATAATGTGTACATAAACGATATTGCCGTAGAATCGGGAACGGGTATGCCAATAGAATTGGAGCCGGGCAAAATATCACAAACACCTTTTATACTTTTTTCGGGAAATACCGGCTTGGGTGCTGATGATATAGAAAAGATTGAATTTGAATTAAAGGGCTATGATGATAATATCGATGTTGTACATACCACAGATAAAATAACGATACTGAAATAATTTTTCTTAAGAAAGGCTTATTTCGGAGCTTTTGCTCTGCAATAAGCCTTTTGAGTTATTCTTGAAGCGTTTTCACTGCATTTTGAACATTTTTTTTGCAATGTATTGACAAAAATTGAACATTATGTTATATTTTATTTGCAACATTCAACAAAAAAATCGTTGCAAATACTTTAAAAGGAGAAATGTTTATGTCAGCATTCATTTCACAAATTTTGATTTTCATCACTGTTTTGCTCTCATTCATCATGCCCGGTAATGTCAACGGAGCAGTTGTTACGGTTGATAATGAGGTTAAAACAACGGATTCCGTAATCGAGTATACATACACAAACAAAACCGGTTATGTTATCGCAGATGACTGCTGGGTTGAAAAGCTTGAGCTGAAGATCGGTGACAGATGGGCAGTGGTTCCCGTTAATGATACCGTTAAGGATGTTGCTTTCTTCGTGAATCCGAGCGACACTTATTCAAAAAAATATGATGCCGGTGCTTTAGTTCCCGGAACATATAAGCTTACAATCGGCTACAATGTTGTCACATCGTTCGGAGGTGGCACTGAGGTTGGTTTAAGCTCGGTAGAGTTTAATGTTTCGCTTTACTAAGCGTGCATATCCTCTGAAAATTAAACAAGCAAAAAGGCTTCCTGTGAGCGAAAGCTCATGGGAAGCCTTTTAATATAGCTTTGAAAAAACAGCAGACAGAAAATGTCGGAGATTACCCGAAAAAACGCTTTTTTATCTTCCTCGATATTCGCTTCTCAGTATTTCCGTCATCTCCTCGGCAGTTTCAACACAACCGCCGTATATCCACTTTTTCAGCACCGCTGAAAAACCGTATTTGAAAAATTCAATGTGATAATCCATGTGCTTGCTTGCGAAAATTTCTTCGGCAAGCTGCTTGTTGTATTCCCTCGTTTCGATTTTTTCGGCATAACCGAGCTTGAAAAAATGCTTGAAAAGCTTTTGATTTTCCTTGACAAAATCGAAAAATTCAGTGATGTGGTCAAAGGTGTCAATAAGCATGATGTCATGGTCGAATTTTTCGCTGAGGCTTTTTTGAAGGGCGGAAAATATGGTGTCCGCAAGGTCATAAATGTCAAGATAATTTGAATAAAAGGTGCTTCTGTTTAAATTCGCTTTCTTGCAAATTTCCGAAACGGTGATTTGATTTATATCCTTTTCTTCGAGCAAATCAAGAAAGACCTTTTCTATGGTTTCACGGGATTTACGCCTTCTTATATTATTTCTAACATTCATTTAACAAACCTCCGATTAACACAACAAATTGAAATAAATTGATGCTTGAACTTAAAACGATAAAAGCTTACACTTTAAATGTATTAACTCGACAAATGCCGTGTTAATAAAAAATTAACTTGAAAATAAAAATAATATCAGGAGGTTAAAAATGAAAGTGAAAAATTTTTTGATGCTGATTTTCGGCATCGTTGCCTTAATGCTTTTTGCACTCGGAATGTGTATGTGTCTTGTTGAGGGACTCGGAAGCATGAAGCTCGGCATTGTTTTGGGCGTTGTGGGACTTGTTATCGGTGCAGTGCTTTTGCTCGCTTGGAGGAAAGCTCAGAATAAAGCTCCGATAAAGCTTAATAAGAGAGCCGTGCTCATTTCACTTTATGCCGTTGTTTCAGCACTCGTTTTAGGCTTGGGAATTTGCCTGTGCTTAGTTTGGTGCGAGTATCTTGTCGGAATATCCGTAGGCTTTGCCGGAATACTTATGCTGGTTTTTCTTATTCCGATTGTAAAAGGCTTTCACAACTGAAAAAAATAAGGGACTGTAAAAAAAGAGGCAGACCGGATAAAACAGGATAAATAAAATTAGCTTTCCGTTAGAGAAATCTGACGGAAAGCTTTGTGTTATATATGAGGAATAGGACAAAACTTGCGTTTTGTGTTTTATGCTGACTGCGTTTTTTTCACAGCCCATTTATTCATTTTGCTTTAAGCTTATTTTGTAAGCTCGTAGGTATCCTGTGCGATAAGAAGCTCTTCATCGGTGGGGATAACAAGAAGCTTGAGAGCGCTGTCCTGTGTCGAAATTTCGATTTCCTGACCTCTTACTGCGTTGGGTACTTCGTCAATTGTTGTTCCGAGGAAGCCCAATTTTTCGGCAATTCTCGTTCTGTAATGCGGGTTGTTTTCTCCGATACCGCCGGTGAAAACAACTGCGTCAACGCCGCCCATTGCAGCAGCAAAGCCACCGATATATTTAACAAGCTGATGGCAAAGCATTGATTCAACAAGCTGAGCTCTCTTGTCGCCAGCCTTAGAGCGTCCCTCGATTGTTCTGTTGTCACTTGTTGCAGTGCCGGGGATCTCGTTCCAGTTTTCGTCATATTCTGCGGTAAGACCGAGCATACCGGATTTTTTGTTCAGAATTGTGTCAACTTCCTTTGCGGTGAGGTTTTCTCTTTCACAAAGAACAGCGATGATTGCCGGATCAATCGAACCGGAGCGAGTACCCATCATGATGCCCTCGAGCGGAGTGAGACCCATTGTTGTGTCAAAGCACTTTCCACCCTTGATTGCCGAGATGGAGGAGCCGTTTCCAAGGTGACAGGTGACAATTTTCAGCTCATCTGCGTTGTACTTGCCGGGATACTTCTTCATCAGGAAGTCTGCTGTTCTTGCACTGACATATCTGTGACTTGTTCCGTGGAAGCCGTAGCGTCTGATTCCGTGCTGGAGATAATATTTGTAAGGAAGAGCATACATGTATGCGTAGTCGGGGATAGTCTGATGGAAAGCAGTGTCAAAAACGGCAACCTGCGGAATACCCTTCATGATTTCCTCGCAGACCTCAATGCCCATAAGGTTTGCAGGGTTGTGTAAAGGACCGAGAGGTATACACTTTCTGATTGCAGCCTTAACATCCTCTGTCACAACAACAGAACCGCTGAATTCCTCACCACCGTGGAGAACTCTGTGACCGACGGCTGAAATGTCGCTCATTGATTCGAGAACACCGTTTTGCTTGTCGGTAAGTGTTTCAAGCAAAATGCTGATTGCATCGTGATGATCCTTTGCTTGAACAGCTTTTTTGCTGAAAATCTTTATTTCCTCTCCGTCTTTTTCAATCTTGTGAGTGAATGTGCAATCGGTACCGATTTGCTCGAAAATACCCTTTGCAAGAACCTTAGCCTCAGGCATTTCAAACACTTGATATTTAAGTGAGGAACTGCCTGCGTTAATAATCAATTCTTTAAAACTCATTTTAAAGCACCTCTTTTTTATTTGTTTAGTGTTTTTTGCAGTATAACAGATTAAGTATATCACATAGTTTTGCTTTTTTCTACCCGTTGATGAAAAATAATTAAAGCTTTTTTCTGTCGGGAAAATAAGACCGCATAATGTGAGTTGTTTCAGCTTAAAGACGGAGACCTGCTCACTTTTTTCGTGAGTGCCTCCGAAACGCCTTGAAGCACCCACTTCACAGTAGGTGCTTCAAGCTTCATATATATTTTCTCGTTTTAAAAGCAAATCCGAATTTGCTGTAAGTTCTTCATTTGACGATTGATATTCTACCATTTTATCGGGCTTTGTTCAATATGTAAATTCAACAAAGTAAAGTGTTAAAATTTAGCACTTTTTTTGGATTTGAAGTGAATTTATATAATAAAACGAAAAAATATTGTTAATAATTCACAAAGGCTTGCTCTTTTATCAAACACCATAAGGTCAAGGAGGTTAAATCTCTTTTATTCTCTTTCAAAGGAGATGAACCTTGTTCCCTGAATTGTCAGCTTTCCTTTGTCTCCCTCGACAAGCATACCGTAATCATAGGGCTGAACATGAAGCTCCATTCTGTCGGTGCTTTCAAATTCAAAGGTGACATAATAGCTTGTTGAGCCGGTAGATGACATCATGCCGTTCCCGACAGTGTTATGATGGGTGTGATGTGAAACATTGGTTCTTTTTGTCACAACCCTTGCTTCAACGGTAAGTCTGGGTGAGTGGTTGTTTTTATTCCACTGAGAAATGTTTTTTACAAATATTGTGACAAATGCAAACAGGAAAACCAGCATAAAAATCACAAATATAAAATTAAACATATTTGGAAACATCATAACAGAACCTTCCTTTACTACTGAAATATACGCTGTGAGTTTTTTGTGTAAGCAGCTTTGTAAGGGAGTTTACTTTACAAAGAAAAATTGATGTGTTATTATATGATAAGCATTAAGGCTGATGCAAAATCATTTTAATGCTTAATCAACTTACGGAGGTAATACCATGGAAAAAGTATGCGAATTTTTGAAAAATGCAGAAACATATTATCTTGCAACCGTTGAGGGCGATCAGCCGAGAGTGCGTCCTTTCGGAACGGCTCACATCTTTGAGGGCAAGCTGTACATTCAGACGGGCAAGGTGAAGTCGGTTTCAAAACAGCTTCAGGCAAATCCCAAGGCGGAAATTTGTGCTTTCAAGGACGGAAAATGGGTTCGTATTTCCGGTGAGCTTATTGAAGATGACAGAGCCGAGGCAAGAAAGTCGATGCTTGATGCATATCCCAATCTTCGTGCCATGTATGATGAAAACGACGGCAACACACAGGTGTTTTATTTCAAAAATGCCACTGCAACCTTTTCATCCTTTGCAGGTGGTTCGCAAACCGTTGAATTTTAATTTCACTTATCCTTTATCATTTGTAAATAGGGTAAATTCTCATAGCCGTTTCTCTTATAAAGGGAAATGGCTTTTTTGTTGTTTTCTTCAACCTCAAGTCTGATTCTGTCGGGTGAATATTCCTTTTCAATGAAAGTGAGAAATTCGCTTGCAATCCCGTTATTTCTGAAGCTCTCGTTGATATAAAGCTGTTCAATCCAAATTATGCTTCCGGCAATTTCCGGACAAAAGCTCTTGCTTAAAAGAGAATATCCGGCAGCTCTTCCGTCGAGATAAAAAAGATAACATAAAAGATAATCCTCACTGCGTATAATTTCATTGAAGATTTTCAAATGAAGGGAGGCGTCGGTGGGGTGAAGGACAGCCTGCGAGTGATAGAATTTATCAAGGTAGCAAAGGAAAAGCTCCTTGTCGGACTCTTGAAGCTTCCTGAAGGTGAGGGACATTTAATCAAACCTTTCTTTGACCGCCTTTAGCTTTGCGGTGATTTCGATTTTTTGAGGGCAGGCACTTTCGCATTTCTTACAGCCGAGACACTCGGAAAGTGAGGTTTTAAGCTTGTCATATTCGCTTTTTGCCGTTGTGTCACCTTTAATGCTCTTGTTATAAATTGAAAACGCCTCGGAAACAGGCAGATTTTTCGGGCAAGCCTGTGTGCAGTAGTCACAAGCGGTGCAGCTAATGAGTCTTTCATCGGACATCATATCGGCAATTTTGAAAAGAACTTTTTTTTCTTCATCGCTGACGGGAACGAAGCTGTCACCCATATAGCTTAAATTGTCGCAGAGCTGTTCGAGGTCCGACATTCCGCTTAAAACCATAATAACCCCATCGAGTGAGGCAGCAAATCTGACTGCGAATGAAGCGGCAGAGGCATTTTTGTCAAGTCCGTCAAGCATTTTCCTTGCCTCATCGGAAACATTTGCAAGCTTGCCTCCCTTGACAGGCTCCATAACAATGATATCCTTGCCGTGTGCGTTTGCCGTTTCCCAGCAAAGCTTTGACTGAACAACTGCATCTGTCCAGTCAAGATAGTTAATTTGAAGCTGAACAAACTCCATTTCGGGATGTGCTGTGAGAATTTTATCAAGCACATCTGCGGTGTCATGGAAAGAAAAGCCGAGACGCTTGATTTTGCCCTGTGCCTTTTTCTTTTGAAGATAATCGAAAACACCGAGTTTTTCGGCTTTTTCAAAGTTTTCGGCATTGAGACAGTGAAGAAGATAAAAGTCAAAATATTCTGTTTTGCAGCGCTTGAGCTGATTGAGAAAAATTCTTCCCGTATCTCTGCGTGTTTTAAGCATACCGACAGGCATTTTGCTTGCGAGCATGAAAGAGCTTCTCTCATAGTTTGGGCTGATAAGCTCACCGACGATACGCTCGCTGTTTCCGTCGTGGTACATATAAGCCGTGTCAAAATAATTGAAGCCTGCTTTGATGTAGGTGTCAATCATTTGAAGTGATTTTTCTTTGTCGATTTTTTCGCATTTTACCGTCTTTTCCCTAAGAGGTAAACGCATTAAGCCAAAGCCGAGATTTTTCAAAGATAATTCCTCCTTTAAGCTGATGATATTTTTCATTTCTTATTATAAAGTGTTGAAATTGTCTTGTCAATAGAGGGAAAATATATGCTCATAAGAGCGAATTTATACACATTGAATAAAAATTTTTGCACAAAATTAGTTAATAATCTGTTGTGTTTTTGGTTATTTTATGGTAAGATATTAACTGTTAACTTCAAATAAGTTTTAATTGTTTGAATTGGCAAATTTCCGGTTTCGTAAAAATGGAACTGTTAGGAGGTAATTTAATTGAAATCATATTCAGTAAACAACATCAGAAATATCGCCATCGCAGGTCATACCGGTAAGGGCAAAACAGCTCTTTCGGAAGCCATGCTTTATGTTGCAGGTGTAACCGACAGACTCGGCAGAGTTGCAGACGGTAATACAATAATGGACTATGATGCAGAAGAAAAGAAGCGTAAATGCTCAATTTCTTCGGCTTGTGCTTCTCTCGAATGGAGAGATACAAAAATAAATCTTCTTGACGCTCCCGGTAAATTTGACTTCGCCGGCGGTATGGCAGAGGCTATGAGAGCCGCAGACTGTGCAGTTATCGTCACATCGGCAGGCTCGGGTGTTGATGTCGGACTCGAAAAGGCAATCAAGGCCGCCGATGCAAGAAAGATTGCAAAATTCTTTGTTATCACAAAGGTTGACTCCGATAACCGTGATTTTTACAAAACCTTTGAAGCTCTCAAGGCTGAGCTTGGAAACAAGCTTTGTCCGGTCGTCGTTCCTTACATGAACGGCCCCGTATGTGAAGCCTTTGTCAACCTCTGCTCAAACAAGGCTTTCAAATATCCCAACGGCAGACCTCAGGAAATCGATCTCATCTCCGATGACAACATCGTTGCAATGAGAGCAGCTCTTGAAGAGGCTGTTGCAACCGTTGATGAAGAGCTGATGGAAAAATTCTTCGAGGGTGAGCCTCTTACTAAGGAAGAAATTATCGACGGACTGACAAAGGGCGTTGAAACAGGCGAAATCTGGCCGGTTTACGCTTGCTCGGCAACTAAGGTTGACGGCTGTGATATGCTGCTTGACGCCATCGTTTATTCTGCTCCGTCACCCGATAAGGCAGAGCCGGAAATCGCAACAAACGAAAACGGTGATGAAATTGTGATTGAATGCAAGGCAGACGGCCCTCTTGCCGCAATCTGCTATAAGACAATCGCAGACCCGTTTGTCGGAAAAATGTCATTTGTCAAGGTGCTTTCAGGCAAAATTACTCCCGACACTCCTGCCTTTAATTCAAGAACAGGCGAAACCGAGAGAATGGGCAAGCTTGTTTCCGTCAAGGGCATTAAGCAGGAGGATGCAAGTGAAATCGGCACAGGTGATATCGGTGTTATCACAAAGCTTTCCGGTCTTGCAACGGGCGATACTCTTTGCAGTGCAAAGAATCCCATCACACTTCAGGGTGTGAACTTCCCGTCACCGTCACTTTCAATGGCTGTTGTTGTCAAGAAAAAGGGTGAAGAGGATAAGGTTGCTTCCGGTCTTCGCAAAATCATTGCAGAAGATCCCACCGTTTCATTCGTTTCAAACGATGAGACAAAGGAAATGGTGCTTTCGGGTCTCGGTGAGCAGCATCTTGAGGTTGTTGTTTCAAAGCTGAAAGCAAAATACGGTGTTGAAATTGATCTTAAAATCCCCAAGGTCGCTTACAGAGAGACTATCCGCAAGAGCTGTCAGGTTCAGGGTCGTCACAAGAAGCAGTCCGGTGGTTCCGGTCAGTTCGGTGATGTATTCATCCGCTTTGAGCCTCATTCGGGCGACAATCTGATTTTTGAAACAGAGGTTGTCGGCGGTTCTGTTCCCAAGAACTTCTTCCCCGCAGTTGAAAAGGGACTTCAGGAAGCAATTCTCAAAGGCCCTCTTGCAGGTTATCCGATGGTTGGACTTAAGGCTGTTCTTTATGACGGTTCATATCACCCCGTTGACTCAAACGAAATGGCATTCAAGACTGCCGCAAAGATTGCTTATAAAAACGGTATGGCACAGGCTAACCCCGTAATTCTTGAGCCTATCGGTGAGTTAAAGGTTTATATGCCCGATGCAAACCTCGGTGACATCATGGGCGATATCACAAAGCGCCGTGGCCGTGTTCTCGGTATGGGTGCTGCCGATGAGCCTAAGATGCAGGAGCTTGTTGCAGAAGTTCCCATGGCTGAAATGGGCGATTTTTCAACAACCTTGCGTTCGGTAACAGCAGGCAGAGGATATTTCACTCTTGAATTTGCACGCTATGAGGATGCACCGTCAATGGTTGCACAAAAGGTTATTGAAGAAGCAAAGAAGGACATGGACGACTGATTAACATCTAAAAACATAACAAACAAAAAGGGACTGTGAAAAAAGCGCAGACCGGATAAAACAGGATAAAATAAAATTAGCTTTCCGTTAGAG
>CAZBFI010000074.1:0-9354 GCA_964491165.1 uncultured Faecalibacterium sp. | reverse complement strand
GATATAAAGCATATTCTCAGCAGGAATATATGGATTTGATGAACAAATTCGTTGAAAAGGAAATACCAATCACGGTTGCAACCATCGACATGGATTGGCACTGGGTTGATGTGAAAAAACGCTTTGGAAAAAGCGGTGGAAAGCCGACACTTATCCCCGGCAAAACAGATTTCATCTTGCAGGGCGACGGTTGGACAGGTTACAGCTGGAACACCGAACTTTTCCCGGACTACAAAGGATTTTTGAACTGGCTTCACGAGAAAAATTTCAAGGTTACAGTTAATCTTCATCCGGCTCAGGGTGTGCGTTTCTTTGAAGATATGTATGAAGAAATGTGCGAAAAAATGAATGTTGACCCGAAAACAAAAAAGCGTATTGACTTTGACATCACCGACCCGAATTTTGTTGACGCTTATTTCAATGTTCTTCACAAGCCTTATGAAAATGACGGCGTTGACTTTTGGTGGATTGACTGGCAGCAGGGCAAAAACACAAAGCTCAAAAACCTTGATCCCCTCTGGGCACTCAATCATTATCACACCCTGGCAAACACCGACGGAAAAAAGCGTCCCCTTATTCTTTCAAGATATGCAGAGGTCGGCTCACACCGTTATCCTCTCGGTTTTTCCGGCGACACTAAGATTTGTTGGGAATGTCTTGATTTTCAGCCTTACTTCACTTCAACTGCCACTAATATTGGCTACACCTGGTGGAGTCACGACATCGGCGGTCATCAGCTCGGCAAAAAGGATGATGAATTATACACCCGTTGGGTTCAGTTCGGTCTTTACTCCCCTATCATGCGCCTGCATTCAACAAGCAATGAGTTCATGGGCAAGGAGCCTTGGAAGCACTCTTTCACTGCAGAAACAGTTGTGACCGATGTCCTTCGTCAAAGACACGCACTTATCCCTTATCTTTACTCCATGAATTATCGCACTCATAAAAAATGTATTGCCCTGTGTGAGCCTATGTACTACGAGTATCCCGAATCCGATGAGGCATATCAGGTCAAGAATCAGTATTTCTTCGGCTCTGAGCTTATTGTAGCTCCCATCACCTCCAAAATCAATCCGAAAACAAACCTCGCCAGCGTTAATGTTTGGCTTCCCGAAGGCAGATGGACAGATATTTACACCGGCAACATCTATAACGGAAATCAAATGCTCACGATGTACAGAGGTATTGAGTCAATACCTGTTCTCGCAAAGGAGGGTGCAATTATCCCCGTTTCGTCGGATAACAAATCAAACATCTGCACCAATCCGACCGATATGACTGTCAGAATTTACCGTGGAAATAACAGCTTTGAGCTTTATGAGGATGACGGTGAAAGCAATGAATACAAAAACGGCAACTTTGCAATCACAAAATATACTGTCAAGGAAGAAAGCAACAGCCTTTCCTTTGTCATTTCAGCAGCAGAGGGTGATTCTTCTTCACTTCCCTCAAGGAGAAATTACACTTTGATTTTTGAGGATATCTCAAAGGCAGAAAGCATCGTTGTTACCGTCAACGGAAAAAGCGAAAAATTCGAGCTTATCGAAAAGAATAACAAATTAACAGTAAAGATAAACGGCATTACTCCGAAATGCACGGTTGAAATTTATCTTGACGGCACTAAAGCAAGAGAAAATATAAGCAAGAGAGAGGCGGTCATTGACCTGATTACCAAATATCAGCTTTCGGTTAACTACAAAAAGCTCAAGTTTGATCCTTTCCTTAAAAATATGTCGAAAATTCCAAGCTGTGATGATTGCTTCAAGGGTCCTCTTGAAGAAGTAATCAAGATGATGTAAGCTTCACTTAATTCTTAGTTTACACTATCTTAATATAAGCCGTTATAATAGGCTTTGAAAGGTTCTGATGATATGTTAAATAAGATTGAATCAATTTATAATAAACAGGTTCTCACTCGCTTTAAGGATTACGGAACAGTTTATTACTTTTCCGAAAAGGATTTCACCGGACTTGAAAAACATCCGTTTTCCTTCCTCGGCTCAAGCGGTCAAAAGCTTCAAGGGTATTTTTACACCTATAAAAGCCCCGTCAAAAATCGCCTTGTGATTTTCGATCACGGAATGGGTGGCGGTCACCGTTCTTATTTCAGAGAAATTGAAATGCTTGCTCGCCATGGTTACCTTGTCTTTTCTTATGACCACACCGGCTGCATGGAATCGGAGGGTGAAAACACAAGAGGCTTTTCGCAAAGTCTCAATGATCTCGACTGCTGCATTAACGCACTGAAAAAAGAAGAACGACTCAAGGATTATGATATCTCGGTCATGGGTCACAGCTGGGGCGGTTTTTCATGCTTGAATATTCCGGCTTTGCACCCGCAAATCAGCCATGCAGTCGCAATGTCCGGTTTTGTCAGTCCCCTTGAAATGTTAAAGCAGATTTTCTTTAACATTAAGTACCTTTACGGCTACTTCTATGCCATTGAAGAAAAAAACAACCCTGTTTTTTCAAGGTTCAATGCAGTTGAAAGCTTGAAAAACACCGAAACAAAGGTATTGGTCATTCATTCAAAGGACGACAAAACAGTCAAAAGCAAAAAGCATTTTGAGGTTCTCAAAAAAAGTCTTTGCGACAACAAAAACATCAACTTTATCCTTGTTGACGGAAAAAATCACAATCCGAATTTTACAAAGCAGGCAGTCGAATATAAGGACAACTTTTTCAAAACACTTTCAAAGAAGTTGAAAAACAAGGAGCTTTCAACAAAAGAAAAAAGAAGTGCCTTTGTTGAGTCATTTGATTGGTGGAAAATGACGGAGCAAGATGAAAAGCTCTGGGGAGAAATTTTTAAATTTCTCGATGAATAAAGCGTAAAAAACAAAAAATTCCCTTGCATAACCAACGGAAAAATCCGAGGATATGTCAAGGGAATTCTTTTATTCAAGCCTTGAATAAATATTTGAAAAAGTCTTTGTTTCTTGCTGCAACCTCACGCAAGGAATAGTAAGGCTGCATAGTATAGCTGTGACGGTTTGAAGCCACACCGTAAGCCTCGATTCCGTACCGTGAAGCAATATGTAAGGCTCGGTAAAGATGATATTTTTGAGTGACGATTATAACCTTTTTGACAGAGAATTTTTCATGAAGATTCGTTATGCTCTCCCCCGTTGAAAAGCCGTAATCATCAAGAACGATTCTTTCTTTTGGAAAACCGTGTTCAATTACAAAGCTTTCCATTACTCCGACCTCATTATATTGTTCACCGGCATTATTTCCGGAAAGGATAAGTCTCGAATCGGGGATATTTTTTGAAACCTCAAGTGCCGTCAAAAGTCTGTCGGCAAGCATATCCGATGGTTTTCCGTCTGCAACTCCACAGCCGAGAACCAGAATGTCGGTTATCTCGGTTCCGGCATTAAAATCATCGGAAAGCTTTATTCTGTCCTTCTGTGAAAAAATGACACTGAAATTGACAGTCAAAGCGAGCAAAACGGCAAACAGGATAAAAGCCGAAAATGCAATCAGCAGTTTTTTTGTCTTTTTCATTCTGCTTTTTCCTTCACACATTCAAAGCAGACCCAACCGCCCTGTGTGTGCCTTGCCGTAATCTTAAAGCCGTTTTCAGCAAAAGCGTTGACAACATCCTGCTCTCTTGTATCAATAATTCCGGAGGTGATGAAAACAGCTGTGTCCTTCATGAAAGCCGCAACATCCTTGCAGAACATAATAATGACATCGGCAACAATATTTGCAACAACAACATCAAATTTTCCGCTGACCTTATCGGTGAGATTACCTTGCAAAATCGTGTATTCGGGCTGTCTGAAATTATTGACCTCACCGTTTTCGATTGCAGTTTTAACGGCAAGTGCATCAATGTCAACACCGACTGCCTTTTCCGCACCGAGCAAGAGAGAGGCGATTGAAAGTATGCCGCTTCCGCAGCCAATATCAAGAACACTTTCACCGCCTTGAATGTGCTTTTCAAGTGTTTCAAGGCAAAGTCTTGTTGTTTCATGCGAGCCAGTGCCGAAAGCAAGTCCCGGCTCAATGTTCAGCACCTTTCTGCCAGACGGCTCAAACTCGTCCTCCCAAGTTGGTCTGATAAGCAGCTTTTCACCGATGGGTATCGGATGAAAATACTGTTTCCAGTTGTTTTCCCAATCCTCATTTTTACATTGAGTGAGAATTATTTCATTTTTTATGCCCTCAGCCGAATATCTTTCGCTGAGAAAAGCGACAGCCTCCTGCGGATTTTCCTCCGGTGAAATATAAACATGAACGATTGCCTTTGTTCTGTCCTTTTCGAGAAGCTCCTCGTCAATAAGATCAATGTGTGCAATTTCCCATGCTTCCTTTTCAAGCTGACGGTAATCCTCAATATATATGCCATAGGGAACAACCATTGAAGCTATATCCCCTGCCTTATCAACATTGTCAGCATCAACGCTGATTTTTACTTCAGTCCAATCACTCATTTTAAATCTCCTTTTTTAATATTATGGCATCAAGTGCATCAATATAAGCCTTTTGTCCTAACATATCCTTGCCGAAAACGGCTTTTGAATTATGCCACTGACTCGGCAGATAATAATCAATCGGATGCTCATTGCGGTTGACGATGACCATAATTTCTTCATCTTTGCTTTTTCTGACGAAAGCCAAACAACCGAGCATTTCCGAAACAGTATAAAACTCTCCGTCCTTAAGGCACTTGCATTTTTCTCTCATCTGTCCGAGATTCCTGTAATGCTCAATTAACTGCCGGTTTTCATTTCCCCAAGGATAAAACCTGCGGTTGAACGGATCCTTATATCCTTGCATTCCTGCCTCGTCGCCGTAGTAAATACACGGCACACCGGGGAGCGTGAACTGTATAACCGACGCAAGCTTTAAGAGCCTGATACCTAAAGCATACTGCTGCTCTGACAAGAAGTGTTCGCTCTGCCACTGTCTGTCATGATGCTCACAGCTTTCTCCTGCAAGATATGTTATTGCCCTCATCGTGTCATGAGTTCCGATATGATTCATTAAAACATCGACACAGCACTTAGGGTAATTTTCGAGAATCGTGAGTATTTTATCCGAAAAGCCCTCGACTTTGCCCGTTTTAATGAAGCTGTTAACGGCGTCGGCAAAAGGATAATTCATCACGCCGTCAAGCTGTTTTCCGCCGAAATAACGCCGTCTTTCACCATAGCTGAATTTGTTTGAAGCGTCCTCCCAGACCTCACCGATAATCAGTGCTTCGCTGTTTTCGGCTTTGACAGCCTGCCTGAAGGAATCAAGAAAAACGTCCGGAAGCTCATCGGCAACATCGAGTCGCCAACCCTTTGCACCCTTATTAAGCCATCTGCGAGCAATTCCTTTTTCACCGGTGATAAAATCAAGAAAGCTTTCACTTTCCTCTTTAATTTCCGGAAGTATGCTTATCCCCCACCAAGACTGATATTCATCGGGGTAATTTATGAATTTATACCATGGATAATATTTGCTGTCCTTTGACTGATACGCACCCTTTTCTTTATATCTGCCGTACTTATTGAAATAAATGCTGTCATCACCGGTATGACTGAAAACTCCGTCAAGAATAATGGATATACCGAGCTTTTCGGCACTTCGGCAAAGACTTTCAAAGTCCTTTTCGTCACCCAGCAAGGAATCAATACGGCTGTAATCCGAGGTGTCATAACGGTGATTGCTCTGCGATTCAAAAATCGGGTTAAGATAAATACAGGAGACGGCTAAGCTTTTAAGATAAGGCAGTTTTTCTTCGATTCCCTTTAAGTCACCGCAGAAAAAATCATTATTAAGAACCTTTCCCTCTCTCGTCGGTCTCCATTCCGGCTCACCGTCTAAGTCATTGCGTAAAACTCTGTCGGAGGGTACACCATTCTTTTTTTTGCCTGAAAAATTAAACCTGTCGGGGAAAATCTGATAAAATACTCCACCCTTAATCCATTCGGGCGTTGAAAAATCCTTTGCGTAAACGGTCAACTGCCAAGGATATTTTCCGCAGGAAAGTGAGCCGAGACAATTCCCGTTATGCATAATTTTTGTTTTTCCCCAAGGTGTAGTGTATTCAAAATGGTAAAAATAGATGTCGGCATTTTCAGCCGTGTAACCTAATGCCCACCATTCCTGATCATCACCCTCCATTGAAAGCCACTTCATCGGAAGATAATGCGTTTCACCCTTGTCGTTGCTGATAACAAGTTCAACCGAGCTGCATTTGAGCGAGCGAGGCAAAATAACCTTGAAAACCGCATGCTCTCCCTCTCTCAAAGCTCCGAATTTGCTTTTATGAATTTGATTTCTTGAATTATATGGGATATACTCCATAATTCACCCCTGTGTAACTTTAATGTTTGCGGCGTTCTTATTTGAAAAACAAAGCATATATATTACTAAAAAAAGATTGAGGTATGCTTTATGTTTATAATTTCCGTCAAGTCAGATAAAATCAAAAAGGTTGCCTTTTCACTTTTGGTTGCCACGCTTATAATAATCGGTGGCACTGTTGCAGTCATGTCGAACCAAACCGCAACTGTCGGTAATTTTTCCAATGTTTCCCTAAGGGGTGAAACCTCTCAGGAACGCAAGAGCTTCTTTAACCACTTCGGCTGGGAAATTTCCGATGATCCTCTTGAGGTCAAAGAAACCGTGATACCCTCAGAATTTGATGAAAGCTATGAAAAATATAACAATCTTCAAAAAGAACAGGGCTTCGATCTTGAAAAATATAAGGGTGTGCGTGTCAAAGCCTGGAGCTACGAAATTTTAAACTATCCCGAGCATGAAAACTCCGACGGTGTGATAAGAGGCAACCTACTTACACACAACGGAAAAATAATCGGCGGAGATGTTTGCTCGATTGAGCTTGGCGGCTTCATGCACGGCTTTGCTTCAAGCGAAAATGAAGCTACAACAGAAAATCCTTCCCTTTCTCAATAAGGCTGATGTCAACTGTCGCTTTCATGTAAAGTCCGTCCTGACGGTACTCCTGCTCATGCACAACACCCTCTTTTCTGATTTGTGCTGCAAATGCCCCCTGTGAAAACGGTATCAAAAATTCTTTTGTTGCTCTTGTCGGCGGAAGAACACTCAAAATTGCAGTCAAAAGCTCATCAAATCCTCTTTTGTTGAGTGCGGATATCATTACCGTTTTTCCGAAAGTGTGCATTGAATAAATATCACCGACAAGGTCACATTTGTTCATAACGGAGATTATCGGCTTATTCTTACATCCGATTTCATCAAGAAGCTTTCTTGTCACTTCAAGATGCTCCGATGCGTGTTCATCTGATGCGTCACAAACATTGAGTATGACCGTTGCCGCTGCCGCCTCCTCGAGTGTTGACTTGAAAGCCTCAACAAGCTTATGCGGTAAGCGTCTTATCAAGCCGACTGTGTCAATGAGCATAACCTGTCTGCCGTCGGGCAGAACCAAGGCCCTCGAGGTCGGATCAAGGGTTGCAAAAAGCTGATTCTGAACAAGCACACCTGCATCGGTCAAAGCATTCATGAGGGTTGATTTTCCCGCATTTGTATAACCGACAATTGCCACAGTCTGCACTCCGTCTTTCTCACGGCGCTTTCTCATCTGATTACGGCGCTTTTCAAGTGCTTCAAGCTCCTGCTCAAGCTTTTGAATCCTTCTGCGAATATGCCTTTTGTCACTTTCAAGCTTTGTTTCACCGGGGCCTCTTGTTCCGATTCCACCACCGAGCCTTGAAAGAGACACACCTTGACCTGCAAGTCTCGGAAGCTGATATCTCAGCTGAGCAAGCTCGACCTGAAGCTTTCCCTCGGCAGTTCTCGCACGCATTGCAAAAATGTCAAGAATGAGAGTTGTACGGTCAATCACTCTTACACCTGTAAGCTTTTCAAGATTTCGCTGCTGTGAGGGTGAAATTTCACTGTCAACGATAATTAAATCAACATCACTGTTCCTGCAAAATAAGATGATTTCCGCCAGCTTACCTGCACCGACAAAAGTTGCTTTTTCGGGAGCTTCCCTTTTTTGAATAACCTTTCCGACAACCGAAGCACCGGCTGTGTCCGCAAGCTCGGCAAGCTCATCAATGGAAACCTCGGCATCAAAATCCCCTGTATCAACGCTGATAAGCAATGCTTTTTCAGCGCTTTGTTTATTCTCATAAAGTGTCATAAAGGCACTCCCTTTTTTCAAAAATTATTAAAGCACAATAAGCTTTTTCTCGCTTAAAGTGAAGTTATCAAAGCCAGTTTTGGTGACTGCACCCATGTCCTCTATTCTGACACCGAACTCACCCGGAAGATAAATTCCCGGCTCAACAGTGACAATATTGCCAACGCTCAAAGCAGCTTCATAAGACGGATTCAACGACGGTGCTTCATGAATCTCCACACCGACTCCGTGTCCGAGTCCATGTCCGAAATAATCAGCATAGCCCTTTTGTGCAATGATATTTCTTGCAACAGAGTCAACATCTTTGCACAAAGCTCCTGCCTTGATCTTTTCAATCGCCTTTAACTGTGCCTCAAGAACAGTTTCGTAAACCTCGATTTGCTTTGACGAAACCTCTCCGACGGCAACGGTTCTTGTCATGTCACTGTGATAAAAATCAACAACTGCTCCAAAGTCCATTGTTATGAAATCACCGCTTTGGATTTTTCTTTCGGTCGGAACACCGTGAGGCATGGAGCTGTTAGGTCCACTGACGGCGATTGTTTCAAAGGAAATCGAATCTGCCGAATTTTTCAGCATGAAATAATCAAGCTCCAATGCAATCTGCTTTTCCGTCTTTCCTTGTGTGATAAAGGTAAGAATATAATCAAAAGCTTTTTCCGCAATACGCTGAGCTTTGATTATTTTTGAAATCTGAGCTTCTGTTTTAATAATTCTTATTCCGTCAATAATCTCATCAAGTGTTCCGTCGCAAGTGACCTCAACCGACGGCAACCACTCTTTAAGCTGACTGAAACGGCTCACTGTTATCCTTGTGCTTTCAAGTTTCAAAGCACTCACATTGAGCTTTGAAATAAGCTGCTGCAAATCAAATTTGGCTGATTTTAAAAGCAGAATTTCATCACAGCATTTAATTGTGTTTTCAGCAGCCTCAATATATCTTGAATCGGTCAGAAAAAAGGCTTTCTCCTTTGTCACGACAAGATAAGCGTTTGAGGAATGAAAGCCGGTGAAATAAGCGACATTCTCCTGACTCATTATCAATGCGGCTTCATTTGCCCTTAAAGAATCTTTCAACTGGTTAATCACGATATCACTACCTTTGATATTATTCGTTATAAGATAAAAATCACCCATGGAAGTCCTTGGGTGATTTTCTTGATTACTTGAATTTGCGCTTACGAGCAGCCTCAGACTTCTTTTTTCTTGCAACTGAAGGCTTT